>JBEBRC010000327.1:0-3015 GCA_040395055.1 Steroidobacter denitrificans | reverse complement strand
TCCGCTTCCAGTTCCTGGTCGGCAGCGACCTGGCGCCAGGCCGGCTCGAGCGCCGCGCATCGATGATCCATCGTCCACCGCTGGCGAGCGATTGGACTCGGGGTATGAGCTCCCGCAGTCATTATTGATCGATCAACCAGAGCACGACGGATGCGCGCCCCACCCCGCCTGGAATTCATCGCCTCGATCGCGATTTTCGCTTTCTGGGGCGTCATTGCCCGCTATTTCCAGTTGCCGCTGCCGATCCTGCTGGCGATCATCTGCGGCGCCGGCGCGGCAACCTGCCTGGCCTTGCGTCGCGGCCCCATTCGCTGGAGCCGCGGTGCCGTACTGGTCGGGCTGATCCTCACCCTGGATCTGCTGTTGCTGTTCCTGGCCTATCGGCGAATAGATTTCGCCACCGCGGTCGCGCTGCACAATGCCGGGCCGATACTGGTCATCGTGCTGGCGCCGTGGATCACCGGTGATCGCTTCAACGCCGGCAGCCTTGGCCTGGCATGCATCGGTTTCGTCGCGGTGGCGGCGCTTTGCGGGGTGAAGCTCGAGGATGCCTCCGAGAGCACGACCGCCGGCGTCACCTTCGCCCTGTTGAGTGCCGGCACGCTGGCGGCCGCGATGCTGGTGCAACGACGCTTGATGAAGCGCGGTGATGACTATCGCGGTACGGTACTGCAGTACAACGTGGTCCTGACCGCGGCCTACGTATTGCTGGCTGTGGCCTGGCCGCATTTGGTGGAGCCGCAGGCGTACGTCGAGCTGCGCCTGGACTCGCTGGAGATCGCGGGTGCCGTGCTTGCCGGCGTGCTGACGCAGGGGGTGGCGATGCTGTTGTTCAATTCCGCCGCCCGCGGCCTGAGCAGCGAAGCCATGGCGCGCCTTTCACTCCTGGGCCCGCCCTTTACGGTGGTGATCGGCGCCCTGCTCTATGCCGAGCAACCCACTATGATTCAATTGCTCGCACTCGCAACCATCCTGGTGGTGAGCTATGTCGCACGACCAGAGCCGCCCAGCGCGTGAACGGCCCCGGTACGCCTGCGTCTGGTCGCAACCGCAACCGCAACCGCAACCGATTCCTCCACCGATAACATGCTTGCTTCAAACACTCTGCAGGACTACGTCGCCGAACGCGTCGCCGGGCTGGACATCGCCTCGTACGCCATTGCCGCGGTGGCCGCCGGCGAGCGATATGCCGTCGCCGACGGCGTACTGCGCCAGGATGCGAGCGAGCGTGTCACGACGGCGACCCCGTTCCACATCTGTTCCTGCTCCAAGGCGTTCACCGCGCTGGCATTTGCCCGGCTGGTGGACGCCGGCCAGGCCGACTGGGATGCCCCGGTGGCGCCGGTCGTGCCGGAGTTCGGGCTCGCCGATCCCTGGATCACGAAGCGCTACACGTTCCGCGACCTGGCCGGGATGCGGCTCGGGCTCAGCCGCGACGGTATTGCCGAATGGGGATTTCGCCAGGATGCGCCCGTGGCGGACCGCCTGGGGCGAGCCCGTGCCATGCCGTTCGATGCCGCCTTTCGCGACCGCTTCAGTTATTCGAATCTCAACTACATCGCGCTCGCCTGCGCCATCTCGCGCCTTGGCGGCGCCAGCTTCGCGCACTGCCTGAAGCAACTAGTGTTCGACCCGGCCGGCTTGCGCGATGCGAGCCTGGAGACCTCGGCGCGTGCGGCCGCGCCTCACATGCCCGACGGCAAGGCGATGGTGGCGGTGCCGGAGCTGACCGGTCCGAATTCGCAAGGCTCGGCCCGCGTGCATCTGTCCGCGCGCGATGCGGCGGCCTGGCTCGCCTTCAATCTGTCCCTGATCCGCAGCGACACTGATAGCGACGCTCGCTCCGCCATTCGGGGCGAGACCCACTCCGATTCCCCGGGCGCTGCCATGGAATTGTTCCGTCCTCAATCGCTGGTGCGCCCGCTGGCCGGCACTGCGGGGGGCATTCCCTCGCCTTGGGCGTACGGTTGCGGCTGGCTCCTGTCCGCTCACGATGGTGCGTTGCTGCATCACGGCGGCGGCGGCCGCGGCTGGCGAACGATGGCAATCCTGGACCCGGTGCGCCAGCGCGGCGTAATGGTGATGCTGGCCCACGAGGGAGCTGCTGCCGAGGCGTTGGCCTGGGAACTGCTGGACCTGCTTGCCGGAAGAGCACCGGTGCACCGCTTGGCCGTCCTGGCGGCTCGCTCGGCGCAGGATGCCGCGGCACGTAACGCCGCGGCGGACCTGCGCCGCCGTCCCGCGGCCGCATGGCGCGAACCCCTGCCCGGCTGCTACGCCAATGCCGTCACCGGCAAGGTGCGTCTTTCGCTCGCGGACCGCGGCCACCTGCATTTCGCCGCCGAGGATGCACCGGCATTCGATGCCACGCTGGCGCCGACCGGGGAGGGTGTATTCGAGTTTCGTTTCGAGCATCCCGCGCTGCGCACGATGCCGCTGGATCCCCCCTTCCAGCTGCGCTTCGGCCTCGACCCGGCAGGCCGATCCATTGCACAGACAACCTACTTCGGCGACTTGGAACAGATCGAGCGCAAGACTTCATGACCAGAAGAGGTCATCGCCCAAGGGCTCGATCAATCGAGCGCTCGTATCAGCGCCTGTTCGATTCGCCGCTTTCCCACGCCGGCCGTTGGACGCAGGCAGGCGTTTCCTGCTCTCGCAGCAGCTTCCTGGAAGCCTGCACGCAGGCTATCGCCAGCGCCTCGTTGGCGTCGACCACCCGCACTGCCGGTGCCAGGCCAGCGCGCGCCAGCACTACGGGAAGTTCGGTGCATGCCAGTACCACCCGTTGTGCACCGCGGTGGTGAAGATCGTCGATCGCTCCACGCAGCGCAGCGCAGCGCCGGCGAGGGACCAGTGACCCGCCTTGGCCTGCGCAATGGCGCGATCGACGCATTGCTCCTGGGTGAGGTCACTTGTGAGCAGCGGTTCATAGCCCGCCGCCCGCAGGCCGCCGGGGCAAGCGTCGGATTGCAGGCTCATCGGCGCTCGGCGCGCTGGCGCAGCGCCTGCTTG
>JBEBRC010000326.1:0-3020 GCA_040395055.1 Steroidobacter denitrificans | reverse complement strand
ATTGGCGGGCGTGCCGGCGTTGCGGCCCTCGCGCGTGACCTGTGTGACCGTGAAGTTGTCCTCCAGGTTCCCCTCGCCGCTCAACAACATCGCTGGCGTCGCCGACAAGGTGTCATCCAGTTTGCGCACGGTGACCTGCTCCAGGTCCGCGTCGTACAGCCAGATGCGCGAACCATCCGCGACGATGACTTGTTCGTAGGGCTCGCGATAATCCCAGCGAAAGCGATTCGGCCGCCGGATCGACAGCATGCCGCTGGATTCGTCCACCACCTGGCCATTGCGATCCGTGAGCACCTGCTTGAACTGCGCTTGCAGCCCATCGAGCCGGCGCAGGAACTGCTCGACGCGCTCGCGTCCCGCCTGCACCTCGGCGTCGCTGGCCGCACTCGCCGGCGCGCCGCACAGCGACAACCACAACAAGGCGCCCGACAACAAATACAGCAACGGGCGCAGCCATGCGCTCGGCGATGCGAGCGCCGGCGTCCCGGCGGCAGTGGCGAGACTCCTCATGCATCAATCTCCCACAGGCGGCGGCGCCAGGACTTCGCGCGCGCCGTTGGATTGCAGCGGTCCGACCAGGCCGGCGGTCTCCATGGTCTCGATCATGCGCGCGGCGCGGTTGTAGCCGATCTTCAGGCGCCGCTGCACACCGGAAATCGAGGCTTTCCTGCTCTCGATGACGATACGTACCGCCTGGTCGTACAAGGGGTCCTGCTCCCCATCCGTGCCGTCTCCCTCGCCGCCTTCCAGTCCCTCCCCCGGCAAGCCGGGAATCGGTCCGCTCGGACCTTCCAGGATCTCGCGCACGTAATTAGGCTCGGTACCACTCTTGAGGCTGCCGACCACCCGATGCACCTCCTGATCCGAGACGAACGCGCCATGCACGCGTACCGGCACCGACGTGCCGGGCTGCAGGAACAACATATCGCCGTGGCCAAGCAATTGCTCGGCGCCCATCTGATCCAGGATGGTGCGCGAATCGACCTTGGCCGAGACCTGGAAACCGATGCGGGTGGGAATGTTGGCCTTGATCAGGCCGGTAATGACATCCACCGAGGGACGCTGCGTGGCCAGGATCAAATGGATGCCCGAGGCGCGCGCCTTCTGCGCCAGCCGCGCGATCAGCTCCTCCACCTTCTTGCCCACGATCATCATCATGTCGGCCAGCTCATCGACGATCACCACGATGAACGGCAGCGGCTCCAGGAATGGCACGTCATCCGGATCGCCCTCCGGGCCGAGCATCTTGAGCAACAAAGGATCGCGTATCGGCTGCTTGGCCTCTTGCGCTTCCTTGATCTTGCGATTGAAGCCGGCGAGGTTGCGCACCCCCATGGTCGCCATCAATTGGTAGCGCCGCTCCATCTCCGCCACGCACCAGCGCAGTGCGTTGGCCGCCTCCTTCATGTCCGTCACCACCGGCGACAACAGATGCGGGATACCCTCGTAGACCGACAGCTCCAGCATCTTCGGGTCGATCATGATCAGGCGCACCTGCTCGGCGGTCGACTTGTAGAGCAGCGACAGCACCATGGCGTTCACCGCGGTGGACTTGCCCGAGCCGGTGGTGCCGCCGACCAGCAAGTGGGGCATGCGCGCAAGATCGGCAACCACCGGTCCGCCCGAGATGTCCTTGCCCAGCACCAGGGCGAGCGGCGAGGTCATCTCGTCATAGGCCTTGGACTTGACGATCTCGCCCAAGGTGACGATCTCCCGTTTTTCATTGGGAATTTCCAGGCCGACCGTCGACTTGCCCGGAATGACCTCGACGATGCGCACGCTGATCGCGGACAGGGCGCGCGCCAGGTCCTTCGCCAGATTGCTGATCTGGCTCACCTTGATACCGGGCGCCGGATTCAATTCGAAGCGGGTGATCACCGGACCCGGGTGCACGGCGACGACCTCGGCTTCGACGCCGAAATCACGCAACTTCAGTTCCACCAGACGCGACATCGCCTCCAGTGCGTCGGCCGAATAGCCCACCTGTCGTGGCGGCGGATCATCGAGCAAGGACAGCGGCGGCAATTCCTTCGCGGTGGAGCGCTCGAACAAGGTGACCTGGCGCTCCTTCTCCACTCGCTCGCTCTTCTCGACCCGCTGTACGACGGTCTCGATCTTGGGCGGCGTTCGCTTCTCGACACGGCGGCGCTCCTCGCGGATGACTTCGCTGCGCGCTTCCTTGACCTCGCGCCCGGCCTTGATTTCGCGTGCGCTGACAACCTTGCCCGACAGCCAGTCGAAGGCGCCCAGGATGGCGCGTCCAGTACGATCCATCACCTGCAGCCAGGACAAGCCGGCGAACAAGGACACCCCGGCGAGCCACAAGGCGAGCAGCAGCAAGGTCGCACCGAGGAAACTCAAGCCTGCCTGCAGCCCATTGCCGACCAGCAGACCCAGCACGCCGCCGGCGGAATCGGGGTAGCTTTGAACCGTAAAGTGCAGGCTCGCCAGACCGCAAGTCGTCACCAGGGTGAGCAGAAAGCCGGCCCCGCGAAACACCAGCGTGGCGCGCGAAGGCGCGTTGGTGCGATCGCCGCGCTCCTGGTAGAGCAGCCAGCCCGCCAGCGCGATCATGATCGGAAACAGGAAGGCCGAAACGCCGAACAACAGGATCAGCAGTCCCGACAAGTGCGCGCCCAGCGGGCCGATCACATTGGACAAGGGCCCCGGCTCACCGGTGGTGGCGAAGGACGGGTCATTGCGATCGTAGGTGGCGAGCGCCGCGAACACGATCAGCGCCAGCGCGCCGAACACCCACAGTGCACCCTCGCGCAAAGATCGCACGACCGTCGATCCGAGCCGCATTCCCTCGCGCGTCTGGGCCGAGCTAGCCAAAGTTAATCCACCTCAAAAATAGTTCACAATTCTTTGATATTCAATCGAATATCCAAGAAAATCTCAAGCGCCCGTTCGCTCGTCGCCGGTGCGCGACAGTTGGCCCGGGCCATCGCGGCCACGCCCGATGACAGCCATCGACGCGATCTATTTGGCGCGCTGCGCCACATTACTTACCATGGCAC
>JBEBRC010000325.1:0-3049 GCA_040395055.1 Steroidobacter denitrificans | reverse complement strand
CAGACCTACATCCGGGTCGTGCTTTCCTCGCGCGACAGCCTGGCACAACTCGAAGTGAGTCAGCCATGAGACGCCTGCCGCTGGCGCTGATGGCCTCCCTGTTCGTCATCTGGCTGCTGCTGAACAACTCGCTGTCCCCAGGCCACCTCGCACTGGGCGCCGTGTTGGCGGTGCTGCTGGGATTGGCCAGCATGACCATGCGGCCGCTGCAGCCGCGCCTGCATCGCGTCTACCTCGCCGCCGGGCTGCTGTGGGTGGTGCTGATCGATATCATTCGCTCCAACATCAGTGTCGGCCGCATCATCCTGGGCATCGTGCCGCCGGAAAGAGTGAACTCCGGCTTTCTGGATATTCCGCTGGAACTGAACGATCCGCATGGACTCGCCGTGTTGTCCACGATCGTGACCTCGACCCCCGGCACCATCTGGGCGAACCTGGACGAGGAACGGAGCATACTGACCTTGCACGTGCTGGACCTTCAGGATGAGGCCGGCTGGATCCGGACGATCAAGGAACGCTACGAAAGTCCGCTGATCAGGATTTTCCAATGAATGCTGTGCTCAACTACGCGGTCTGGTTCGCGCTGCTGTGTTTCGCGATGGCAATGGTTTTCGCCGCCATACGATTGCTGCGCGGCCCCGCCGCCCAGGACCGGATCCTGGCGCTCGATACCTTCTACATCAATGGCATGTTGACTTTGCTGACCTTGGGCATTCGCTCCAGCAGCCAGGCTTATTTCGACATTGCCCTGATGATTGCCCTGTTCGGCTTCATCGGCTCGGTGTCATTGGCGAAGTTCCTGTTGCGCGGGGAGGTCATCGAACCGTGACCACCCAGGACGTACCGTTGTGGGCTGCCCTGCCGGCCGCACTGCTGCTGATCGCCAGCGGCCTGTTCGCATTCGTCGGATCGCTCGGTCTGCTGCGCCTGCCCTCTTTCTTCGCGCGCATGCATGGCCCGTCCATGGGCACCACCATGGGTACCGGCTGCCTGCTGTTTGCCTCCATGCTGGTGTCGTCCTCGCTCGCGCAAAGACCCGTCATACACGAGTTCCTCATTACCCTGTTCGTGGTCATGAGTTCGCCCGTGACGGCGATGATGCTGATGCGCGCGGCGGTGTATCGCGACAAGGCGCGCGCCGAGGAGAACCAGACCGAGGCGCCTGCACCCGAACATCAGCCCGGACAGCGGCCGGGACATGAGCCGGAGCCCGGCTGAGAGACGGGACGTCACTGTCCATACATTTCACTGATGTATGGCGGCAGGGCGAATGCGGCGCGATGAACCTCGGGTGTGTAGTAGCGCGCGCCGATTCGAGCCGCCGCCTGGCGTTGCGACAGCAACGCCAGGGAAACATCGGCAGCGAGGTGGTCGCTGGCCCAGCCGAGCGCCATATGCCCGCCGACGTAGCTTGGCACAGTGATGAGATAGCAGTGGGCAAGCGCGAACGCACGCGCAAGATTGCGCATCGTGGACGCAAACTCCACCGGCTGCAGGAACGGCACGCCCGCCTGGACGACCATGACACCGCCAGGCTGCAGACAGCCGCGCACAGCGTCATAGAAGCCGTGCGTGAACAGTACGCTCGCCGCGCCTTCCGGGTCCGTGGAGTCGACCAGCACGACATCGAATCGCTCCGCGGTCGTACCCACGAACGCGGAGCCATCGCCGATCAGCAGCCGGAAACGACTGTCCGCGAACACCCCGCGATTGATCTGGCTCAGGTGCCGGCGTGCGAACTCCACCACTGAGGCATCGATCTCCACTTGCGTGACACTGCGCACGCCCGGATGCTTGAGCACCTCTTCGGCAAGGCCACAGTCCCCGCCGCCGATGATCAGCACGTCCCGCGCCCGGCCATGGGCGAGCAACGGCACATGAGCCAGCATCTCGTGGTAGATGAACTCATCGGCAGTAGTGAGCTGCGTCGCACCGTCCAGCATCAGCACGCGGCCGAACTGCTCGTTATCGATCAATGCCAGCTCCTGGTGCGCGCTCCTCTGGCGCGACAATATGCGAGCGGCCTCGAAACCGACCCGCACCCCCGGCGCCAGTTCTTCGATGAACCAGCTCTCGTCATGCGCGCCGCCGGTCAGGTTGTCGGCCAAGTTGCCCGTCATGTCGTCAGTCATGGCTCACGCCCTCGCAGGTGTTCCTCGATCACCACGCGCCGGGGCGTAAACGCGGACAACAGCACGTCGATACAGCGCTCGGGCCGTGCCAGGCCGCACATGAAAATGTCCATGGCGGCATAATTGCGCTCCGGCCATGAATGGATCGAAATATGGCTTTCGGACAGCACGGCCACGCCGCTCACGCCGCCATTGGGCTCGAATGGATGCAGGTGAATATGCAGCAAGGTGGCGCCCGCCGCATCGATGCATTGGCGGAACGTGCGTTCGATGAACTCCAGGTCATCGAGCCGCTGTGCGCCATACAGATCGATGATCAGATGCGAGCCGGCGAAGCGCACGCCATTTCGCTCCATGAAAAAGTCCGCCGCCTCACCGGTCTTCGCGGACGCTTGCGTCCTCTCCTTTCGGCCCGGTGCGACCGCGGCTTCCTGCCGCACCAGTCCAAACTTCAGCAAAGTGTCGCCGGCAACCGGCGAGCGCCTTTCGCGGAGCATATGTGCATTCATTCTGGGCGAGTCCTCCTAGGTGCGTCACACACAGGGAACGAGCCTGCGTCTACGCACAAACGCTGTCGTCACAGCGCTGCAGCGATGAAAAAACCAATGGACTTGGGACAAAAAAAAGCCCGCCACAGGCGCGGCAGCCTGGCAGGGCCGTTGCGCGCACGGACGGGTTCTCGCCTCGGTAGGCGTATAGCTCTCCTTATGGTGCTTTTTCCTTGCTTTTCAAGCGCCTTGGCACTGAGGGACGGGATCTTCAGCCGCGGGCGGCGCCGAATCGATGAAAATCATCCCGGCCTGCTCCCGTCAGCGCGCCTTTCCCGGCAGATCGAACACGATCACCTCCGCCCCCACGCCTTGCGACAGCGACAGCTGCGCGGTATCGGCCAGCTTCAGTGCATCGCCCGCCTGCAG
>JBEBRC010000324.1:0-3061 GCA_040395055.1 Steroidobacter denitrificans | reverse complement strand
GCCGCCGCGTGCCGCGGCAGTACTGCCCCTCGGTGGCCGCCGCGTGCCGCGGCAGCCAACTACCAGCCCAGCTCTCGCTTGCGCCTTTGCAGCGCGTCGCGATCGCTGAGAGTCGGTCCCAGTTTGCGCAGGATGCCATTGTCCAGGCCATAGATCAGCGCGTGGATCGATACCTCCTGCTTGCGCTCCCACGCATCCTGCAGCAGCGTGGTCTGCGCGACATTGACCGCTTGCGCCAGCACGTTCAATTCACACAGGCGTATCAAGCGCTCATGATCGTCCTTCAATTCGCGCAATTCGTCGCGATTGCGGTTGCGCACGTCCTGGACATGGCGCAGCCAATTGTCGATCAGTCCCGAGCGCGTGTCGTGCAGCGCATTGCGCACCCCGCCGCAGCCGTAGTGACCGCAAACGATGATGTGGCGGACCTTCAGCACCTCCAGCGCGTACTGCACCACAGACAGGCAATTCAGGTCGCTGTGCACGACCACATTCGCCACGTTGCGGTGGACGAAAATCTCCCCCGGAGGCAGGCCCATGATCTGGTTGGCAGGTACCCGGCTATCGGCGCAGCCGATCCATAGATAGTGCGGCGCCTGCTGTTGAGCCAGCCGGGAAAAAAACTCTGGATCCTCTTTCGAGACCGATTCGGCCCAGGACCGATTGCGCTGCAACAGCAAATCGAGATTCGAGTCTTCGTTGTCCATGCCAATAGTTTATTACGGTGCCGGACTTGAGTTATGGACATTTTTACACAACGGATCGATCCTGGCACGGTGGTCTTGTGCCGCTCATTCCAGCCATACGCGCGAGACGTACATCTCGCCGGCCCCAGAGCTCTGGCCCCTGAACAGCACCAGGCGATCGATTCTCTTGAGGTCGATCCGGCGCTGCGGCGGGCCGGCCTCGATGTCCGCGAGCGCGATCCGGGTCACCCGCCGTGTCCTGGCAGGCAGGATCACCGCGCCGGTGTAGCGATCTTCCAGCTCATAGTCGTGATCCGCATCCAGGACCAGCAGGGTGAGCGCCAGCGGCGAGGAGGTGGGATTCGTCAGATCCAGGGCGAGCGTCGAATACGCGCTCCAGTCCGGCAGCAGCTCGAAGAAATCGATACCTGGATACGCCCCCGCCAGAAACGTCACGCGCATCGCCGATTCATTGCCGCGCACGGCCCAGGGGTCCGGCAATCCGGCCGCTTCGACGGCCGTGACATTCTGGCTGACGAAGTAGCGATCGAAGCGCTGCGAGAAATCGACGATCACAGGAAAGCTGGCGTCGCGCCGCTGATATTCCATCACTGCACGCGCCATGGGCGCAGCCAGCACGCCCAGCGCGCAAGCGGCGACCAGGAAAACTCCGATACGAGCCACATGCCGTTGACCGGTGCGATGCAAACGCTCATCGAACACCGACGCGACGGCCAGGAATGCCAACGCTCCCAGCAAGTCGTGGCGCACATCCGCAAACGAGGCATCGCGCCCTACCGGGATCTGCGCCAGTTCGCTGGCCACGCCCAACAGCGCCGCGACACCCAAGGCGATGAGATACTGTCTCCAGGGCGCCTGGGATTCGAATCGAGGGCGAGTGCGCAATATGCTCAGTGCCAGCACCGCAATACAGCCGAAGACCGGCCCATGTGCCGAATCCTGCAGGGTCCGCATCCATCGCGTCGAGCCCGAGACTGGCGCCAGCACGACTGCAACCAGCAAAATAGCTATTAGCGCCAGGGCAAATCGATAACTCAGTTTCATGAGAGAACCGCAAACCAGTGACTACATCGACCAACGACCGTACCCCACCGCCGCTGCGGCATTCCGCGACCGTGATGCTTCTGCGCGAGGGACCGGACGGGGTAGAAGTCCTGGTTACCCGCCGGCACGAAAATCTTGCATTCATGGGCGGCCTGTGGGTATTCCCGGGAGGCACATTGGCTGCCGCAGACACCGCCGCCGAGGCGCTGGAACGAATTCCGCTGCAATCCCAGGCGCACTGCCCGCGTCTCACCGACCTGCACGGTGAAGCGCTGGAGCCGCGTCAATGCCTCGGACTCGCCGTCGCGGCGTACCGGGAAACCTTCGAGGAAACCGGCATCCTGCTCGCCACGACTGCGCAGGGCGCCTATTGCGCACCCGACCTGAGCGCCAGGATGCAACAGCATCGTCGCGCCATCGTCGCACAACCGGAGCTGTTCGCGCGCTTGCTGCAGCAGGAAGACCTGCGGCTGGATATCGATCGCCTGACCTACTGGGCGCACTGGATCACGCCCTCGGACAGTCCGCGGCGCTTCGATACACGATTCTTCGCCGTGCCCGTACCGCCGGAACAAACGGCGAGGGTGGATGATATCGAGGCCGTCGAACAAGCGTGGATGCGACCTGAGGCGCTGGCCATCGCGGCCAGGGAGGGTGCCATGGCACTGTCGCCGCCGACCTGGTGCACGGTGGTCGAGCTGGCGGTCGGGCTGCGCGAGCACGGCTCATTGTCGTCCCTGCTGTCCACTCCGCGCACCATCGCGCCCGTGTTGCCAAAAATGCTTCCCGGAACGAAAACTATTCTCCTGCCCTGGGATCCGGAGTACCCGGTGACGGCTGGGGAAAGCGCACCGGCGAGCTCCGCCTACTCCAGCGCTCTGCGCAACCTGCCCTCGCGCATGACCCGAAACAGCCGCTGAGCATCTGAACGCACCTAGAAGAAGGCGATATTCCAAGCTGGCGATACAGCGGCTGCTGCGTAAAGTACCGGCCTCAACTCCTTTGTCGCAGCGGCAGCACGCGCGCACGGAGAGTCCGGGATGTCACGCGCTCGACGACTGCATGTCCCAGGTGGAACCTACTATGTGGTGCAGCATGGCAACGTGCGGCAGCCTCTGTTCGCCCAGCCGGACGACTACGGCCTGTTCCAGAAGCTGCTGATATCCACACTGAGCCAGACGCACTCACGCATCCTCGCCTACTGCTGGGCGCCGCTGGCGCTACATCTGGTGGCCCAGATCCAGGACGTGCCCATCGGGATCCTGATGCAGCGGCTCACGCACCTGTTCGCACGCAGCATGCACAAGCGC
>JBEBRC010000323.1:0-3086 GCA_040395055.1 Steroidobacter denitrificans | reverse complement strand
GCGCATCGGCATCGATCAGCAGCACCGACAGGTCCTTCTCCAATGCCAGGCTCAAAGCCAGGTTCATGGAGGTGAAGGTCTTGCCCTCCCCCGGCATGGCGCTCGCCACCATGATGAGTTGACCGCGCGGCAGTTTCTCGACACCGCCGCGGCCCGTGGCATTGGCGATCAAGGGGCGCTTGATCTGCCGGTACTGGTCAGAGAGGGCGCGCTCCTGATGCTCCGGCGGCAGCAGTCCCTGGGCGCGCAGCGACTGCCGATCGATCTTGATCACCCGGTCGCTGCGCATCCGGCTGCGCACGGGGACAACAGTGTGCGCAGCAGTATGCTGCGGCGTCTCGATGCCGAGAGCAGGCCTTGCCGCGGACGTAATCTCCATCCGGGTGGTTTCCAGGAACGCGGCCGATACGGCACCTGGCTCGTCGAGCTGCTTCGCCGCCGGCCGGGCGGCTTCATTCTGGGCCGCTTCATCGCTCGATTCGAGCGTGTAGGTACCGCTGGACTCGAGTGCATCGTCCGGGAATACCGGCTTGAGCCGCGCTGTATCGTCCAGCGAGGAGGGCCGATGCACGGGTGTGGGGGGAGCAGCCTGAGGCATGGCCGGCGTCATGGGGCGACGGCCGGGTTGCGGCGGCGGCGTCGCTTTCGCGGCCGCTTCCTGCATCTTCCTGAGGGCCAGTTCTACCAGACTCATGTCGCAGCCCTCCTCAACCGATCAGCCGTTGCATCAGGCGTGCGCCCGTGCTCTGGAATAGCAACACGCCGGCGAAGACCACCAGCAGCATCATGGTTGCGCCGCCGAAGGCCAGCTCACGCATCCGATCCTGCGATTTGTGCCGATCCAGCCAGGTCATGCTGACCGCGCCGAGCACCGGCAGACCCGTCACCTCGTTCAGCACACGCACGTTGGTGAAGACCGGGCGCATCTGGTGCAGCAGATAGGCCAGTCCGCCACCGGCGCCCAGCGCGAGCACCAGCACCATGGCTAGCAGGCGTGGGCGATTGGGGGCGACGGGCGTGAAGCCGGCGGCAGGCGGATCGATGACCTCGAACCGCACCACGCCGGTCTCCTCGGCCTGCTCGGACAGCTTGGCTTTCTCCAGTCGATCGACCAGTGCGGTGTATTGCGCGCGGGTGACGTCGTAGTCGCGATTCAAGCGGGCGAACTCGGCTTCCACCTCGGGCACGGTGTCCACCATCTGGCGCAACTGCGCTACTTTTCGCTGGCCATCGGCGAGTTCACCGCGCAGCGCGGCGATCTCTACTTCCGTCTGGTTCAGACTCAGATGGATGCTCTGATAGACCGGATTGGCGGAGGCGCCGGCCGACGCGGCAACGCTGCGATCGCCACGCTGCAAGGCTTCGATTTCCTCGCGATGACGTGCCTTCAGCTGCTCCAGGGTTTCTCGCGTCGCCACCACATCGGGGTGCCTGTCGGTGAAGCGCAGCAGCAGGTCTTCCAGCCTCGCCTGGGTTTCCTGGATGCGGCTGGCGGTGTCGCCGCCGCCGCCCGCTCGCGCAGCAGCAGCAGTGACGCCCCCACTGGCGACGAATGGCGACTCGCCACTGAGTTGACGCTGCAACTCATCGCGCCGGCTGGTCGCGACACCCAGCGCCGCTTGCGCCTTGCGCACGGCATCCATTTCGCCCTGCAGACGCGAGAAATAATCGCCCTGCTCTCCTGGCATCATGCCGACATTGCGCTTCTTGAACTCCGCCAGGCGTCCCTCGGCCTCCGACAGGCGCCGCTCATAGTCGGCGATCTGCTCGCGCAGGAAGCGCTGGGCGGTTTCCGACCCCTCGCGCTTGCCGCCGAGCGTGTCCTCGACGAATGTGTTCAGCAGCTTGTCCACCACCTGCAGGCTCTTGTCGCGGTGGTGGTCCTGGTAGGAGATGACGAACAACCCGCCACTGGCATCGCGCCCCTGAGCGCCGCCCTGGATCACGATACGGCTGCGCAGTTTGTCGATCAGCACAGCACGCTCCTGGGGCGTGATCGTAGTGGGATACAGCTCCGTCTCGCGCGCGACGCGCTCGAGCTGCGGACGGCCCAGCATCGCCTGACGCACCAGGTTCAGCTGGGAATCCACGTCACTTTCTACCGCCAGGCCCTGCAGCAACGGGCGCAGCGCGGTTCGAGTGTCCACGAATACTCGGGCGGTGGCCTGGTACATGTCGGACATGCTGAATACCGCCACCCATCCCAGCAGGCAGACGGCCCAGGCAACGCCCAGCGCGAGCCAGCGAAATCGCCAGGCACCACGCACCTCGTCCAGGACTTGTTCGACGATCGGACTCATGGCGGGCTCATGGCTAAAAGAACGATTCCGGTACGACCAGCACGTCCCCGGGCCGCAAGGCGATGTTGTGTTTCATCGCACCGCGGTTCACCAGGTCATCGAGCCTGATCCTGATCTCACGCTGCTTGCCGTTGTCCACACGCACGACCTTGGCGCGATTGCCCGAGGCATAGGGCCCCAGCCCACCGACTGCCAGCACGGCATCCAGCACCGTCATACCCTCGCGATACGGCAGCGACTGCGGGTTGGTGACCTGGCCGATCACCTTGACCTGGCTGAAGGTGCTCACCGCCTGGGTGACGATGATGTTCACCTGGGGAGAGCGCACATATTCCCCCAGCACCCCCTCGACGTCGCGGGCCAGCTGCGAGGGCGTCTTGCCCACGGCGATCATGTCCTCCACCAGCGGGGTGGAGATCTTGCCATCGGGCCGCACGGGCACTGTCGTGGACAATTCCGGATTGCGCCACACGAAAACCTGGAGAGCGTCCCCCGGACCGATGATGTACTGGTTATCCTCGGCCTGGCTGTCCCCGCTCCGGGCGACCTCGCTCGCGGCAGAGTCTTGCTGGACAGTGGCACACGCGGAAAGCCCGGCGAGCAGACAGAACACGGCGACGGCATGGGCCAGCCGGGCCGCAGACAGGAAATTATTGGCCATCATCGGCATTACCGCCCACAAAGGAAAAGTTGCGACCCTGAAAATCAGGAATCCGGGAAAACCCTAATTTTATCAGATACCCGGGGGTACCGGACGGCACCCTTGGTGAACTACTTCTCATTCGT
>JBEBRC010000322.1:0-3093 GCA_040395055.1 Steroidobacter denitrificans | reverse complement strand
GCCAGCTCGGGAATGATTTCCAGCGAGCGTACGCGCGCGGCGAGCTGTCCCAGGCAGGCCGACAGGTAGCCGCTGCCGGCGCCGACCTCCAGCGCCACGTCCTCGGCCTCGATCGCCAGCGCCTGGAGGATGCGCCCGTGGATCTTGGCCGGCAGCATCGACTGGCCATGCGACAGCGGTATCGGGGCGTCCGCGTACGCGACCTCCCGATAGGGCGCCGGCACGAACAGCTCGCGGCGCATCCGGCCCATCACATCGAGCACACGCTCGTCGAACACGTCCCAGGTGCGAACCTGCTGCTCGATCATCTGTTCGCGTACGGCTTCGATATTCATAGAAAAGATGCTGCAAGAGGGGGCGCAAGGGTACGAAGTTTGATTCCGGCACACAAGGTTATGGTCAAACAGGCCATGGCCGGGCGTTATGGTGAATCGCCCCCCACCTCTGGCCACGATGCGCTCAAACCGCGGCCATTCAGCGTTTCCGGCAACTGCCGATGCCGCCAAGTGAAATTCACTACATACAATATGGTCAATCCCCAAGTTAGACGTGCAGCCGTTCGCTATGCTTTGCTTTGCCGGAGACAATTCGCCTCGGCACTGGATGCGCGGTGCGGCGAGGATATCGCCGCGTGAGTCGGCAGACAGTTATTTGCGTATCCCCCCAGAGGCAAGGAAACGATTGGCGGTTAATGTGAGCGCCCTTTTTGGGTCTTTGACTCTTTTACTTGCTTTCGCAGTCTTGGCGTTGCTGGGTGTACTCGTATGGCGCGAGCGCCGAGCGGCGGCATTGACCCGGGCGGCGGACCAGTTGGAGAGCATCGTGCGTGGTGGCAGGTTCTCGGAGCGCGTGCGTGGCCGCGGTCCCGGGGCGCCGTTTGCCGAAAACGCCAACCATCTGCTGGAGCAGATGGCGATGAAGGAGCTGCTGCTCAATGAGCGCGAGCGGTCGCTGGAGGGGTTGCTCGGCGGCCTGCATGAGGCCGTCGCCGTGCACCGCGAGTCGATCGTGTTCGCGAACGACCGGTTTGCCGCGCTCGCCGGCGTCGAAGCTGCGCCGCAGCTGGAACACAAGGCAATGTCCCAGCTGGTGCATCCTGACTACACTGATCTGGTCAGGGAACACCTGCGGCGCGCGCTCAGCGGCGCACCTGGACTGGATCGCCTGGAGGTCGAACTCCATCCGCAGAATAAACAGACCGCGCGGGTGGAGCTGAACGCCGTCAGGATCGATTATCAGGGAGGTCCAGCGCTGCTGCTCACGCTGGTGGAGATGGGGCCGCGCGTCGCGGCCGGACCCAGCCCGACGCGTGCTCGCTCCACGGCTTGGGAAACGCTCGACTCGCTGGGCGAGGGTGTCATCACGACCGATGTCAGCGGCCGCATTGATTATGTCAATCAGGCCGGCGAGCAGCTGATCGGCGTCAGTGCCGTCGAGGCGCTCGGCAAGGACATGACCGAGATCATCACATTGCTGGACGAAAGCGATCGACGCTCCTTGGGCGATCCGGTACGCCATTGTCTCACCACCCAGGCCAAGGTCACCGCCGGACGCCGCGGCCTGATGATCTCTCGCGGCGGTGGCGAGGAGCGCTCGGTAGAGCTGACGGTTACGCCACTGAAGAGCCAGAAGGGCGATCTGCTCGGCACCGTCATCGTCGTGCGCGACGTCAGCGAGCTGCGTGGCATCACCAAGCAGATGTCCTACCAGGCGAGCCATGATGCGCTGACCGGGCTGGTAAACCGCCGCGAATTCGAGCGCCGCCTGGAGGAGGCGCTGGAAATGGCGCATTCGGACGATGCGCACCATGTGCTGTGCTACCTGGACTTGGACCGGTTCAAGGTCGTCAACGACAGCTGCGGCCATTTGGCTGGCGATGGGATGCTGCGCGAGGTGGCGGCGCTGATCAAGGAGGCCGTTCGCGATTCGGACACGGTCGGACGGCTGGGCGGCGATGAGTTCGGGATGCTGCTGGTGGGCTGTCCATTGGACAAGGCGCGCCAGATTGCGGACGACGTGGTGCGCAAAGTCGGGGACTATCGCTTCGTGTGGAAGGACAGGATCTTCAATATCGGTGTCAGCGTCGGGCTGATCGAGATCTCGCACGAGAGCGGAGCGCCCGAGGAGGTGATGAGCGCTGCCGATTCGGCTTGTTACGTCGCCAAGAAGCAAGGCAGCCACGTGCATGTCTATTCGGCGCGCGACGAAGCGGTGGCGAGGCATCGCGGCGAGATCCAGTGGCTGCAGCGGCTGCAGCTGGCGCTCAAGGAGAACCGCTTCGAGCTGATGGCGCAGCCGATCGTCGCCACGGCCCAGGATGCAACCCATGGGCCTGCGCTGGAAGTGTTGCTGCGCCTGCAGGACGAAAACGTCCCCGGGGGCATCTCACCGGTGGAGTTTCTCAGGGCGGCGGAGCGCTACCGCCTGATGTCGGACGTGGATCGATGGGTGGTGCAGGCCGCGTTGACCGCGCTCGGACGCGGTGGCATTCGCTTGCCCGCGCAGCGCAGCCTTGCAATCAATTTGTCGGGCCAGACCCTGGGCGATCCCCAGTTCCTGGAATACGTCGTCGACGTGCTGGATCGTACCGGGGTCGCGCCCGGCCAACTGTGTTTCGAAGTGACCGAGAACTCGGTCATCACCAACATCGAGCACGCCCAGCGCTTTATCGACGTATTGCACGGCATGGGCTGCCAGTTCGCGCTCGATGATTTCGGCCGCGGCCTGTCCTCGTTCGGCAATCTCAAGAACCTGTCGCTCGACTACCTGAAGATCGATGGGACCTTCATCCGCAATCTGGCGCACGACACGGTCAATCAAGCGATGCTCGCGGCCATGATCAAGTTGGCCAGGACCTTGAATTTCCAAGTCATCGCCGAGCAGGTCGAAGATGCGGGTGCGCTGGAGATGACGACCAAGATGGGGGTCGATTTCGTCCAGGGCTTCCACCTGGGCCGGCCGCAGCCGCTGGCCAGAGTCATGGCGCGCAGTTAGCGAGGGCTGGCTGTGGCGATTTGCGCGGCGGCCGCCTCGCAAAGCAAAAATCGCGAATAAAAACGGCGCAGCCTTTCAGCTGCGCCGTTGATCCGCTGC
>JBEBRC010000321.1:0-3114 GCA_040395055.1 Steroidobacter denitrificans | reverse complement strand
AACGCGTGCGTCGCAACACCCTGGAACGCCGTTGCCTGGGCAAGGCTTTCAAGCGTCTTTTCGTGAAGTCGCCCAAGGGCGTTTTCAAGATGCTGGAAAAGATCAAGCGCGTGTAAGTTGCGTTGCTTGCGGGTAAAAAGCCGCCGGCCCTTGCCGGCGGCTTTTTTCATGCGCGGCGCCCGCGCGAGGCGTGGAGCGGGGTGGGCCGGGATCAGGCGCGCGGTTGCGGGCCGGTCGGCGCCGGCCCGAGCATCGGTCGCACGAAATCCATGAAGACGCGCGTGCGGCCCGGCAGGATCGGCGACGGGTACACCGCGTAGATGGAGATCGGCTGCACCCGCCACTGGGGCAGCACGCGGCGCAGCGAGTTGCGTTCGATCACCGGATCGAGCGCCTGGCAATGGGGCAGGCGCGTGATGCCCAGCCCCAGCCCGGCCAGCGTGCCCACCACGCTGATGTTGTTGCCCGCCACGTGGCCGCTTACCTCGACGCGCTCGGTGCGCTCGCCATTGTGCAGCGTCCAGTGCGAATGCTCCGGGTCGATGGCGGTGCGCAGGCATTCGTGGCGGCCCAGGTCGGCGGGGTCGCGCGGCTCGCCGTGGCGAGCCAGATAGTCTTCCGATGCGTACAGGTAGCTGTCGAGCGAAATGATTTCGTCGACCACGGTATTGGGATCCGGCGCTTCGTCGTCGCCGCTGTCGCGCCCGAAGCGCAGGATGACGTCGAAGGGCGCGCCCTGCGAGGTCGCGCTGGCATTCAGGTTGAGGTCGAATTCGCAATCGATCTCGGGGTAGCTGTCCAGGAATGCGCTCAGCGAGGTCGGCAGCAGCCAGATCGCCAGGCTGTACGGCATGGATATATTCAGCCGGCCCTTGGGGCGGCCCGTCAGCGATTCCAGCTGTTCGCGCGCCAGCCGCGTTTCGTCGATCAGGCCCTGGCAGCGTTGCAGATAGACCATGCCGGCGTCGGTCAGCTCCAGGCGCCGGGTATTGCGGTTGATCAGCCGCAGGCCGATGGCCTTTTCCAGCTGATTGATGCGCCGTGACAGCGTGGACGTCGGCATGTCCAGCGCGCGGGCGGCCAGGCTGAAGCTCTTGCGCTTGGCGACTTCGACGAACAGGGCGATATCGTTGAGCTGGACGGTTTGCGCTTGCATGACGGGTCGGACAGGTACGGCGCGAGTGTACCGCGTCCTACGCGTCAGGTAAGAATATGCCAACAGATGACATATTCAATTGCAAAATGAGAGGACGTGCGCGTGTACCTGCGAGGCTTATCTCATACACTGCAACTCTCGCACCACCCCATAACCGACTCGTCCGTTGCGTACCGGCTAAACGAGCATGATCGATTCGCAATACCAATTCACGGTGCTGACGCCCACATATAACCGGGCTGCCACCTTGCACCGAGTGTTCCAGTCACTGCAGCGCCAGACCTGTCGGGATTTCGAATGGGTCGTCGTCGACGATGGTTCCACCGACAACACGCACGAGGTGGTGCGGGCCTGGCAGGCGCAGGCGGATTTCCCCATCCGCTATGTGTGGCAGCACAACCAGCACAAGAAAACCGCCTTCAACCGCGGCGTGCGCGAAGCGCGCGGCATGCTGGTGGTGGGGCTGGACAGCGACGACGAGATCCCGCCCGATGCCCTGGCCATACTGAAGGAGGCCTGGGAGGGCATACCCGCCGACCGGCGCGAGACCTACGTCGCGGTCACCGGCCTGTGCGCGCGGCCCGACGGTTCCATCGTGGGCGACCGTTTCCCGCAGGATGTCTTCGACAGCACGGCGGTGGACATGTACTTCCGCTACCGCGTGCAGGGCGAGAAGTTCGGCGCCATGCGCGCCGATGTGCTGCGCCGCTTTCCGTTTCCCGAGGACGTGGCCGGCTTCGTGCCCGAAAGCCTGGTGTGGTGGGCGATCTCGCGCGCCGGCTACCTCAGCCGCTTCATCAACCGGGTCGTGCGCGTGTACCACGACACGCCGGGCGGCCTGAGCCAGGGCGGCGTGTCCTTGAGCAGCAATATCCAGGGCCTGTACCTGCTGGCCTGGGACATGCTGCAGCATCACCTGGACTGGTTTCGCTACCGGCCGCGGGAATTCATCATGGCGGCGGCGCGCTACACGCGCTTTCGCCTGCACCTGGACAACTCCGGCCTGCCCACCGCGGTGCAGGCATACCGGCTCACCCAGCCGTCCGCGCGGCTGCTGGTCCTGCTGATGTGGCCGCTGGGCTACCTGCTGTATCGCCGGGATCGCCGCCGCGGCGTGGCCTGAGCGCCGGCGCCTGTCTGCGCGGGCGGGGGCCGCCTGTATCGGCACAAACCCCTAATTGACGCGCAAAGCGGCGCTACGGCAATATCCGGCGGTCATTCAGATATCTGTCAGGAGCTAACCATGCGCCGCACCATGATTGCTATCGCGATCGCCGCCGCTTGCGCCTTGCCGTCGATCGGGCAGGCGAAAACCTTCCGCTGGGCTTCGCAGGGCGACATCCTCACGTTCGACCCGCATTCGCAGAACGAAGGCATGACGATTGCCGCCAACAGCTATGTGTACGAGCCGCTGGTGGCCTATGACAAGGATTTCAAGGTGGTGCCGGCCCTGGCCACCGAATGGACCCAGGTCTCGCCCACGCTGTACCGGTTCAAGTTGCGCGAGGGCGTGAAGTTCCATGACGGCGCGCCGTTCACCGCCGACGATGCGGTGTTCTCGATCCATCGCGCCATGGCGCCCACCTCGAACTACAAGGCGTACACCACGGGCATCAAGGAAGCGCGCAAGATCGACGACCACACCATCGAGATCGAGACCAGCGCGCCCAATCCGGTGCTGCTGCGGCAGCTGCCCAACGTGTTCATCATGAACAAGGCCTGGTCCGAGAAGCACAACGTCGCCAAGCCGCAGGACTTCGTCAACAAGGAAGAAACCTATGCGGCGCGCAACACCAACGGCACCGGCGCCTACAAGCTGAAGTCGCGCGAGGTGGACGTGCGCACGGTGTTCGTCGAGAACACCGAATGGTGGAACAAGGACAGGAAGATCGGCAATGTCACGGAAGTGGTGTTCACCCCGATCAAGCAGAACGCCACCCGCACCGCCGCGCTGCTGT
>JBEBRC010000320.1:0-3135 GCA_040395055.1 Steroidobacter denitrificans | reverse complement strand
CCTGCGCGGACGCAACATGAACAGGCCGACTGCGATCATCAGCAGCCCGAACAACGTCAGCAGCGCCATGCCATCGATTGCCTTGCCGACCTGAGCGCCGAAGCCTGCACCAAGAATGCCCGAGAGCGCGAAAACGGTAGCACAGGGCCATTTCACCGTGTGGGCGCGAGCATGGTTGAGCAGGCTCAGGCCCGCGCTGGCGGCTACCGACACCGCGCTGGTACCGATCGCCACGTGGGGCGAAGCCACGCCCACCAGATAAAGCAGCAGCGGCACCGCAAGAATCGAGCCGCCGCCACCGATCAGCCCGAGCGACAAACCGACCAGCCCGCCCGCAAGCAGCGCGAGAACATCCTGCAGCCCGGCCATGCGTCTGCGCCGCTATGTCTGATGCAAGCGGCGGTTCCACGGCATCGCCGCCAGCAGGCTGGCCATGCCGCAAAAGCCGGTCAGTCCCGCAACGAGCAGTCCCGCTCCGGCGAGGGCCGCCGGTATGTAAAACGCAGGTGCAACGAAGGCACCGAGCAGCACACTCGTGAGCACGATCAGACCCACCGTGATCTGCACCTGGCGCATCAGATCGAGTGGCTGTCCGCTGTCGAAAACGACCGGCAGGCCTGCTTTCTTCCACCCCTCGATTCCGCCTTCGAGGATGAAGGCTTCGCAGTGGGCGGCTTGTGCCAGCAACGGCGCGTTCGATTGCGTGCGCATGCCCGAACGGCAATGAAAGATCACCGCCTTTGCGTCCTGATGCGAAAGCCCTTGTCTGACTCTGTCGAGCGGCAGGCTATGCGCACCGGGAATGTTTTCGCGAGCATGTTCGTCGGCAGGGCGAACGTCCACCAGCACGGCTCCCTGGTCAACCAGGGCGGCGGCGCGCTCGGGCGAGATGGTATTCAATCCCGTCATGTTTCGTCTCCTGAAAAGGCCCGTCACGGGCAATAGATATCCTTGAGCGTGGCGAGGATTCTCGCGGCATTCGGATCGGCGATCCGGTAGTGGATCGTCTGTGCCTCACGCCGCGTCGCAACCAGCCCCTCCCCCCGCATCCTGGCCAGATGCTGTGAGAGCGCCGACTGGCTGAGACCAACCGCCTGGGCGAGGAGGTTGACCGGCATCTCGCCCAGCATCGCGAGCTGACACAGAATCAGCAGGCGGCGCTCGTTGGCGAGCAGCTTCAGCATCGCGGCCGCCTGCGCCGCGCTGGCTTCGAAGTCCGCCAGGTCCATGGAAGGTGTTGCACTCATAGCCGTCGTCACATCCATTATTTTAGTTGAATCTAATTTAGAAAATACTAATATATAAGTCAAGCCCACTCATTGCTTCACTGAGGAGCACATCATGACCACGACGCATAAACCCAGGATTCAGGCCTTTTTCGACGAATCAACCAATACGGTCAGCTATCTCGTGTGGGACGGCGCCACGCGTGCAGCCGCCGTGATCGACCCGGTGCTCAACTACGATCACTCCAGCGGCAAGGCTTCGACCAAGGCCGCGGACGAGATGCTGAAGACCGCAGCCGACAAGGGCCTGACCATCACCCGTATTCTGGAAACCCATGCCCATGCGGATCATCTGACGGCCGCGCCCTACTTCAAACTCAAGACCGGCGCGAAGGTCGGTATCGGCGAAAGGATCCGCGAGGTGCAGCGCATTTTCCGTCCCGTGTTCAACGCTCAGGACGTGTCCGGAGAAGGTGCGGAGTTCGACCACCTGTTCGAAGACGGCGAGACGTTCACGATCGGCAGATTGGAAGCCGAGGTGATCGCTACGCCGGGGCACACCCCCGCCTGTGTGTCCTATCGGATCGGCGATGCCGTCTTCGTCGGCGACACACTGTTCATGCCCGATTACGGTACCGCGCGGGCAGACTTTCCCGGTGGGGATGCCCGCACGCTTTACCGCTCCATCAAGCGGCTTCTGGAGTTGCAGCCCGAAACGCGACTGTTCATGTGTCACGACTACAAAGCACCCGACCGTGACCACTACGCGTGGGAAACCACCGTCGCCGAACAGCGAGATCGCAACGTACACGTGAAGACCGGCATCACGGAGGACACCTATGTCGCAATACGCGAAAAACGCGATGCCGGGCTGGCCGCACCGCTGCTGCTTCTACCCTCCATTCAGGTCAACATTCGCGCCGGGCGCTTTCCGCCTGCCGAGAGCAATGGCGTGCGATACCTGAAAGTGCCGGTGAAACTCGATTCCGACGAGCACGGCCCTTGAGCGCCCCGCCCTCGATAGGCAAACCGGCTGGCGAATCGGCCAGAAGCGCCGTCCCGCCCGCGAGACATCGTATCGGACGCTCTCCGAGAGAGGTGATCCGCGGCTTGATACGCTGGCCGCGGTCCTGGCCGCTGTCTGCGGTTGTCCGTGCAGCCGCGCCAAGCGCGCACACGCTTGAGACTCGTTCAGTCGACGCGACTCGTCGCGCCGATCGCGCGCTTTCTTCTAAAGAGATTTCCGGATAGACGCCGAGGCTCGGCGTGTTGCGATCATCGCCGGGTCGGCGGTAGTCATCCAGACGCCACCGGCGAGTGCGATCCGGTCTGACGATGAAATAGGCGGTGGCCCCATCCGCCATCCGGTGGACCTTGATACGAGGCTTGGCAGCCTTGATGGCGGCTTCAGTCGGCATGCAGTAACTCCTTGTAGTTACTGCCAAAAACGATCGTAAGTCCAGCTACCGGGCCGGACGTCCGCGAACGCAAATGTGAGTTAAATTTGCTGAATTTACGGGCGTTTCCGGATGCTCTTGGAAGCCCGTGGAAGTTTGATTGGTGGAGCCGAGCGGGATCGAACCGCTGACCTTCTCATTGCGAACGAGACGCTCTCCCAGCTGAGCTACGGCCCCACACCGAAGGAAGGGCGCGAATTGTAGCATCGAGCTTCGATCAGGCAAGGAGCTGGCGATAAAAACTTCAGGCGCCCAGCACTGTCACGACCACCTCCCGCTCGTGGGGGGCCGCCCGATGCTCCCAAAGGTAGATTCCCTGCCAGGTTCCCAGCTGCAGGCGACCGGCCTGCACCGGGATGCTCAGCGTTACCCCTGTCAGGACGCAGCGGATATGTGCCGGCATGTCGTCGGGTCCTTCCGCATCGTGCTCGTAGGCGGAGTCATCTGGGTTG
>JBEBRC010000319.1:0-3138 GCA_040395055.1 Steroidobacter denitrificans | reverse complement strand
GCACAGGCCGAGGGCCTCGAGGCGGATCGGGCGATCGAAGCAGATCCGTGAGGAGCGCCGCCGCTTAGGGATGCCGTCGGCAAATACGGCGAATCGATGAGCGGCGCCTTGAAAATGAGCTGTGCCGCCTATGCGGCCTTCGCTCCCTCGCGCATCAACTCCGTTCCCGGCATCCAGCTATACGTGTCGGAGACGGTAGAGGAGGGCGATCCCTCTGCGTTGACTGCCTCTCGATATGCAATCGAGGAACGACCTTCCGCATCCTCCTGCACGAACTGTGTCCCGTTCTTCCTGAGCGAAGTTTCGTCTTCGATCGTTTGCCGCACGAACTTGCGGTGACTCTCGAATTTGATGAAGGGAGGCAGCTTACCGTCGCCAAGCACGGTTTCCGGGTCTCGGCGCTCAAGGTCTTTGAACAGCTTCAGTGCAGCCTGGAAATGTCCCAGCTCATAATCCAGGAATTTCTCCCACATGGCCTTGACCCGGGGGTTCGTTTCCTGCGCCAGGCAGCCGGCATAGTTCCACACCTCGCACGCCTCGCTCAGCAGCAGTTTCGCCAGAATGGACTCTTCCGGATTCAGCATCGATCCATAGTGCGTGATGTGCTGGGACTCAACCGAGGCGATCTCCGCATAGAGCTGCCGTGCCAGCGGGTCGGCGAAGATCGGACCAATGTTCATGTAGTAATCATGTGTCTGGTATTCGCCGCCGACGAGCGTGATCGCGTTGAGCTTCGTTGCGAGCGGCGCATCGGGGGCATAGGGGTCGAGCAAGTCATGCTCCGGGGCCCGATGATGCTCGGCCGTTGGCCGTGCCGGTACGATGTCCGTGTATCCCTGGATGATGTTGTTGGCATCCTTGCCTTCCAATCGGTCAAGGAGTGCGGAGTACCGGTAGAGGTGATCAAAATCCTCCAGCAGCGCGTAGCGATACCCTTGGGCCAGGTACGGGTCGGGCTCCAACTGTGCGGCCGAGGCGGTGACTTCGATCGCCGTCTGCTCGTAGCCGATCGTGGTTTCGATGGGTGAGTGATCGGCGCCGATCAGCCAGTTGATCGTCGTCGCCTGATGCTGCTCCACGCGCATCAGTTCGGCCAGCGCCACGCGAGCCTCCCGGTTCATGCGCAGGGCAACTTGCTTCGTGCGTAGCGAGTCGAGTTCCAGGCCGTTCATCAAGATGATGCGAACGCGGGTAAACGCGTCGTCGTCGAGCTTGCTGATCGGCTTTCCGACCATGTCTTTCCAGCTCATCCGTTGTCGGGACACCGGTGTGCCCTTGTCGCGCAGTAGATCGATCGTCATGGCGGGTACTCCCGAAAGGGCCGTTCACACGGCAGCGGTGCCGGCCTCATTCATCACCAGCACTTGCAGCCAGTCACGAATGGTCGTCACATGTTCCTGTTCAGCCTCGAGTGCTTGCGAGAACGTCGCGATCATGGCGCCTCGCCCTGATGAGCGCTCGGCCAGTGCGATCAAGAGTTCCCAACCGGCATTGTCGGTCAGTTCGGCGGTAAGGATTGCGTTCAAACTCTGCGCCAGTGTCGTCCGCGGGTCACTGATGACTTGCATCAAACCCATCGACGCTGCGGCGGTCACGTCGGCACACGGAGTCTGTACAGTCGGATCTCCTCCCATGCTCTTCACGGCGTCGCACAGCAAGTGAAAGTGCTCGAGTTCTTCGGAACGGATGCGGCTCAGTGTTTGCGCTGCCGTTTCATTCTCGTAGACAGGCGGCAGTGGATCCTCGTCTGCGATAAGCAGTGCGGCGTGCTTGGTGAGGAGAGCGTCGTACAGTCTCGTCCCAGTGCGCTCGAAAGCGATTCGTTCGCCAAGCTTGTCGAGCAGGACGCCGGTGCCGACAGCCTCGGCGTTTGCGGCACTCTTCTTCTTGGATTTCTTCCCTGACGCAGACATCTTTGGCGGCGGAATAGACCCTACGCTATCGGCCTCGGTGATATAGGTCTGGCGCTCCACATCGATATGAAGCGTGCTGATCGGCTTCATCGGGGAGAGATCGCGAACGGCGTCCAGCATCAGGTTGATGCCTTTCGGATTGACAGCGGTTCCAGTGCGATTCTGTCCAGGTGCTGTGGCTTGCATGGAAAGTTCCTCGCTCAAATACATGATGAAGGGATGAGGTGCATGGTCGCAGCGGCGGACGTAAGTTGCTGTAGGAGTTCATAACCATGTGTATTCACAACCATGTGTATTCACCGCAGTCATCTTTACTCGCCTCTTGCAAAGTTCACTCGTAGCGAGAATGGGGACGTGTAGTGAGAGTCGAGTGCGGCGAGCGTGCACGGCGTTGATCTGCGACGTTCAATCCCTGTTCGATCGTTGCGCGAGCCCAAGTCCAATCCCCAATGCCAAGCCAATGCCGATGCCGCTTGCGATGCTGTCGTACATCGCGCCGATAGCGACTCCGATGGCAATTCCTATGGCGATCCATGTGCCCATGTGCTGCGCCGTACTTTCAGTCTGTCCAGACGAACGAAGCAGGTTGCCCGTAGTTCCTTCCACCCGGCATATCCGGGTTCTCGCCTTTCGAATCCGGCGAGCAGGCGGATTGGTACCGCGCGCGATCGAAGTCGGTACCGGTACCCGCGACTGGCTATAGGCGTCGTTTGTGGCAGCTGCCTGTTGCAGCCCGCTGCCGAGCTGTTATCATGCGCGGCCCGTGCGACCTGTGGCAGTTTGGCCGTCAGGGCGGGACTGTAACGGACGGGGCATGGCGCAGTCTGGTAGCGCATCTGCTTTGGGAGCAGAGGGTCGCAGGTTCGAATCCTGCTGCCCCGACCATTTGACGTGATACACAGATCGGGCCAAGCTTCCCAAGACTCGTGCGCCCGTAGCTCAGCTGGATAGAGCATCGGCCTTCTAAGCCGAGGGTCGCAGGTTCGAGTCCTGCCGGGCGCGCCACGTTCGACAGAACGAGCCGCGAACGCAGGCGGCTATGCCGGCAAGGATCCGCAGCAAGCATCAAGGCCAGGAAAGCGGGAGCGCAGGACATAGGCTGTGTAATGCGGCACAATGCCGACGCCGCAGCCGACAATGGTGGACGTAGCTCAGTTGGTAGAGCCCCGGATTGTGATTCCGGCCGTCGTGGGTTCGAGTCCCATCGTCCACCCCACTTTCGCCG
>JBEBRC010000318.1:0-3156 GCA_040395055.1 Steroidobacter denitrificans | reverse complement strand
GACAATCCGCAACTGCCGCTGGCGAAGCCACGAAACCCGTTCGAGAGCTCCTGCCTGCCCGACAGGAACGGGAATGCCCGGTCCGAGCCAATCGTCTGGAATATCTGCCGGCTCACCCGCGACGCATCACTGGCCCCGCCACCGGGCGTTGCCACGACCACGTCGCAGCGCCGACGCAGGTCCTTGCAGCCATCCGATGTGCAGAACCGCGCCCCGCCTTCGAGCAGCACGACAGCCGTCTCTCCGCCCGGCCCGACATAAATGTCGAGCCGTGTGCCGCGCACACCGATCGTCCCCGCCGGAGTGACTATCTCATAGGCTTCTGACTTCGACTTGCCGCTGACCCAGCGAAAAGACCCGCGCGCGGCATTCAGTGTCAGTTGGTTAAAGGTCTTGGAATTGTCATAGACGAAGCGATCGATCACGACCGACGAGTTGCCGCCAACCGCGAATTTCGTTCCGTCGACAAACAGGAATTCACCCAGTCCGCTTGAGGTCGTGCTGATCCGCTCGTCGGGATAAACCGGAGACTTGACGGCCAGGGCACCGTTGGCGCCGGTCACGGCGGTTCTGATGAGCGTCGCCTGCCCCACCTGTTCCTGCGCGTTAGCCGGAAGGCAGATGGCCGTGACTACGACGACGATGCTGGCCAGAAAATTTGATTTCACGAATGCATTCCTTCAGACGCAGTCACAGCTTCATCCGCCAAAATTGGCTTGGGCGCGGACGAAGAAGCCGAAGCTTCTCACCGGATATTTCGTGCCCCAGTTCCAGTCCGCATATTCGTCCATGCCGTCGTTGAAATTCTCCATGTAGACGATTTCGGGCGTGACAACGAAATTTGGCACAACCTCGTAGGCCACGTTGGCCACGATCGCGATATCTTCAAGTTGATCGTAGGAAGCCTGCACGTTCACGGTTGCCTTGTCGGTCGCCTTGAAAGACGCGCCCGCCCAAACCGCCCATTCGCCGCCCCACGGGGCAAAATAGTTGGGGCTGTCCGGCATGCCACCCGGTGTAATGTATTCGAACATGTATTGATTGAAGAGATTGTCATCATCGACGCCCGCCCAACCAGCCATGGCGAAAAGCGCAAGGCGGTCGGTGGGATAGAAATCGACGCGTCCCTTGACTGCGCCCTGCTCCCAGACGGAGTCATAACCGGCGACAACAGACACGCCGCCCCAGCTTCCCTCCCAGCCGATACCGCCAACGAGGTGAGGCATGTAGCTTTCGGTCGTATAGGCATCGCCTACATCAGGATACCATGTGAACGGCGGCTGGAACGGCATGATCTCGCTGCCCGAGCCTGTCTCGAGCGCAATACCTATCGAAAGGCCGTTGCCGCTACTCCATCCGTACGAAATCTGGTTTGTGTCATAGGGACCGTAGCCGATGATATCGTCGTTGATGACGCCACCAGCGTAGCCGGTAAAAGTCGTGAACAGCGAATCCGTCTTGCCGATGCGAAATCCGCCGAGCTCAATATACATGTGCTCCAGCGTCAGGCTGGTCACTGTCGTGGTGTAGCCATTGTTAAAGTACAGCCTCTGTTCGACGGTTGTCGTCTCCCACTGATAGTTTATGGCGGCGTAGGCGCGAAGCGTGCCTAACTCCGTCTCCGAACGGGCATCCAGCCGCAACTGGAAGCGGGTGAGCACATTGTATGTGTCCCTCACATCGAGATCCTGCCACCAGGTATCAGGGTCGTCGGAATTCCTGTCCAGAACGTCGGGGTTGCCGACCGAGCCCGCCCCGACATCGAACCTGACATATCCGCTGGTTTTCAGGCATGTCTCTGTTCCCGGCATATAATAAAAGCCGGCGCCGTAAGTGTCGCAGACGCGCACGTAATCCATGGGCTCGGGATCGGCTACCAGAACAGCGTCGCCCGCATACGCAACGGACGTGGCGGATAGTGCCAGGGCAGGCAGCACAAGAACCGGCACAAGCACCGCCAGTCCTGGCACCTTCGATCCAATTGTCATGCTCGGAAAACTCATGCGAATCTCCGGTCGCTGAGGCAGCAACCTGCTGCAACCCACTGCAACCTACCGATTCTTGAACAAATGTCTGTTACGCAAATACCACACTCGCCACTTACTGCCGTTACGTCAGGCGTTGTTCGTATTACGCGTTGCTGCGCTGGGTTCCCACGTCACCACCTGGATAATCTATATGGACGGGAGTTGCGATCTATCGGTGCTTACCTGACTATCGTAGAACTGGCGCATCATCCGCGAGCCGGACGCAAGTGCTCCTGCGCAACCAAAACGTCGCCAGTCGGTTCTAAATTTCGAAGGGATGTCGTCGCTTAACCTCGTCGTTGACGTCCCGCTATCGTTACTCTCACCAGCATCGTCACTGATTCAGCGGAAATAGTACCATCAAATGAGGTATTCGTTCACAATGGCGGTCGTGCTTTCGTTCATTGGCGGATGCTCCGCCACTGTCCGGCCCACGGAGACGGCATACCTGCAACTGTCCTGTGCCGAGCTTAATGAAATCGTCGCCCGCACATCATCCGACATCTCGCGCACAGCGGTCACGAGGGGCCAGATTGCAAATGCCGATATTCCCAACTGGGTGCCCGGTGGCCGCAGCGTCGGAACAAAACTTGTCGATCGCCAAACCGGCAAGCTGGACAAACTGCAGGAGCACCAAACGGCCGTTGTCGCAGCCAGGAACAGAAATTGCCCCGGGCGGTAGAGCAGTCAACTCCGGGCAATCAGCCGCGTTCCAGACCCATACTTCATTTGAGCATGCTCACTTTGGGCCGTAATTGAAAGCTCGCGACTTCTTGCTTGAGGTGGGGCACAGAAAAGCGACCGCAACTCGGTGGCGGGCATCGCATCATTTGCGCCGCCTCTGCATGCCGTGATTGGGCCTGCAGGCAGATGTGGTGTAACAGGTTGACGCTACGATCCGGAGCGCGCTAAAGCCGAGCGCATAACCGCGCTTGGTAGCAACGGACGACGACGCCGATGCATGAAAACCAGAAGAGCTAACGAGCTCAAAGCTGGAGGGATGGCCGAGCGGTTTAAGGCACCGGTCTTGAAAACCGGCGAGGCAGTGATGTCTCCGTGGGTTCGAATCCCACTCCCTCCGCCACTTGCCCTCAGTAAATGCTTCTCCCGATCCTGCCGACGCCGGAAC
>JBEBRC010000317.1:0-3166 GCA_040395055.1 Steroidobacter denitrificans | reverse complement strand
CGAGGCGCCGGGGAGCGCCGGATGGCGGATCCGGTACCCGGGCGCCGCGCAGCGGTCGCGATCGCCCATCGGCTCAGTTAAACTACCCCGCTATGCTGCAAAAACTACGAGATAAGACGACCGGCCTGGTGGCATTCCTGTTCATCGGCCTGATCGGCGTCGTGTTTGCCTTCTGGGGCGTGGATTTCGGGTCGAGCGCCCAGTCCTACGCCGCCAAGGTGGATGGCGAGAAGATTTCCGCCGAAACGGTGCGCCGTGCCTGGCAGCAGCGTCAATCGCAGCTGCAGCAGATGCTGCGCGACGATCTGCCGCGCGAATTGGTCGAGTCCCAGCAGGCGGCGCTGCTGGAGCAATTCATCCAGCAAACCTTGCTCACCCGGCATGCGCGCGACTTCGGCTATCGCGTCAGCGACCAGGCGCTGGTCCAGCGCATCATGGAAGTGCCGCAGTTCCAGGTCGATGGCCAGTTCTCCCGGGATCGCTATTCGGCGCTGCTGCGCTCCAGTGGCGTGATCGAGGCGCAGTTCGAGGCCGAGCTGCAGTCGGAGCTGCTCATCAATCAATTGCAGGAAGGTATCGTCGAGTCGGCGTTCGTGACGCCGCGCGAGCTGGAGCGTCGCTACGCGATCGACATGCAGGCCCGGGAAGTGGCGTACACGCTGATTCCGACCGGTGATTTTGCCGATGAGGTCACGATCACCGATGAGCAGGTGCAGCAGTGGTATGACGAGAACCCGTCCTCCTATCTCATGCCCGAAACCGTCGCTCTGCAGTACATCGAACTGACCCGGGCCAGCGCCGAGCAGGTCGTGACGGTGTCCGAGCAGGCGCTGCGGGATTACTACGAGCAGGTCAAGGATCGCTATGAGGCGCCGGAACGACGCCATGGCCGTCACATCCTGATCACCACCGGCGACGGGGTGAGCGATGAGCAGGCGCTCAAGAAGGCCGAGGAGCTGACGCAGGAGGCCAAGTCAGGGGCCGATTTTGCGCAGTTGGCCAAGGACAATTCCAAGGATCCAGGCTCCGCGCAGCAGGGCGGCGATCTGGGATGGGCGCAGCGCGGCATGTTCGTCGGTCCTTTCGAGGATGCCTTGTTCAGCATGTCCGATGGTGAAATACGCGGGCCCATCAAGACCCAATTCGGTTACCACGTGCTGCAGCTCGAAGGCATCGAAGCCGGTAGCCTGCGCAGCTTCGAGGATGCGCGCGCCGAAGTCGAAGACGAGTATCGCAAGGAGCGTGCGCAGAGCATTTTCTACGACCAGACCCAGGCGCTGGGAGACCAGTCCTTCGCCACCCTGACGGAGCTGGATTCGGTCGCACAGTCGATGGACCTGCCGCTGCAGACCCTGGAAGGCTTCACGCGCGAGGGCGGCGGGGAGTTCGGGCAGAATCGAGACGTGATCGAGGCGGCATTCAGCGATGATGTCCTGGAACGCCGCGAGAACAGTCCATTGATCACCATCGGCGAGGATCGCGCACTGGTGCTGCGCGTGACGGATCACGTGCCGGCGACGCCTCGGCCGCTGGCACAGGTAAGCGATGAGATTCGCAGCGAACTCAAGACGCGCACCATGCGCGAGCGGGCGGCGCAGAAGGGCGCGGACATCGTGGCGCGACTGCAGCAGGGTGAAGACTGGGCGCAAGTCGCCACCGCGGCGGAAGTGACGCCGATCGGCGCGCGCTTCGTGACGCGTGAGGATCAGGTGGCTCCGGCAGCCGTGGTGAGTGCTGCATTCGCCGTGCCTCAGGGCGAGATTTCCGCGGACAAGCCCTTCGTCGCCGGCGTAGTGACCGACGATGGCAACTATGCCGTCTATGCGGTGACCCAGGTGCGCAGCGGCGATATCTCCACCGAGGCGCAGCAGGAACTGGCCGACCGGCGCCGCCGTACCGAACGCTTGCTGGGCAACGAGGAATTTGCCGGTTACCTGGCGGAAGTCGAGCGCACCGCGGACATCGAACGTAACTACAGCGTGTTCGACTAGCCAACCAGCCACACGGCGCTGCCTCTCGGCCAAGGCCGGCTCGAGAGCGGGCGCCGCACGACCGCTGCTCATCTCCGCTGCCAAGCGTGCGCCGATCACGAGTGGCAGCTTCGTCCTGGCTTCAGGCCGGCCGTGCATTCCGCCTCGAAGGCCGGGCTGAAACCAGGACGAAGCGAGCTTCACCAGGACGGCCCTGAAACCGATGAATGGCGGGAGAGCTCTGGGCCTCCCGACCGCCGCTCAGGCCTCCGGCGCCAGCGCCATCCCCACGGTGTTGAAGCCGCCGTCGACGTAGATGATTTCCCCGGTGATGCCCGCCGCCAAATCCGAGGCGAGGAACGCCGCCGTGTTGCCGACATCCTCGGAGGTGACGTTGCGGCGCAACGGGGCGACCGACGCCACATGGCCGAGGATCTTGCGAAAGCCGCCAATGCCCGAGGCCGCCAAGGTGCGGATCGGACCGGCCGAGATGCCATTGACGCGGATGCCCTTGGGGCCGAGATCGGCCGCCAGGAAGCGCACATTCGCTTCCAGGCTGGCCTTGGCCAGTCCCATGACGTTGTAGCCCGGCAGCGAGCGCACCGCGCCCAGGTAGGTCAAGGTCAGCAGTGCCCCGGCGCGCTGCGCCATCAAGGGCTCGGCGGCCTTGGCGATCGCCGTCAGGCTGTAGCTGGAAATGTCGTGCGCGATGCGGAAGTTCTCGCGCGTCGTGGACTCCACGAACCCGCCGCGCAACGCATCCGAGGGCGCGAACGCCACGGCATGGACCACGATATCCAAGCCATCCCAGACGCCGCGCAATTGCTCGAACGCGGTGGCGATGCTCTCATCGCTGCCCACATCCATTTCGAAGGCGCCTTGCGAACCGAACTCCTGCCCCATGCGCTCGACCCGATCCTTGAATCGCTCCTGGTAGGTGAACGCAAGCTGCGCGCCCTCGCGATGCATGGCCGCGGCAATGCCGTAGGCGATGGAACGCTCCGAGGCAAGACCGATGATCAGGGCGCGTTTACCGGCAAGAAATCCCATGAATTGCTCCGCGTGGATGAATCGTGCGGAATTGTAATGGATAAGGCCGTCGATCAGGGGCCATCGGCCAGCGGTTCCGGGCGCCTTTGGGCCTGGCCGAGGCGGCAGGGCGCTGGTCGAAGCCTGCGGCAGGCCCTGGTCGAGCC
>JBEBRC010000316.1:0-3175 GCA_040395055.1 Steroidobacter denitrificans | reverse complement strand
TCCGCCCGCAATTCGACATAGAGCGCGATCGCGGCCAGCAACGCCGCGCGCACCGAATCCTTGTCAGGCCCGGGCGCCGTGGCCGCCAGTTGCGCGCCGGCCTCCCCCGCCAGCGCCTCGATCCGCCTGACTCCGCGCTGCGGGCGGCCCGCCCGGCGATGCAGCATGGGCCCCAGCACCTGCTCGCGAAAGAAGCCCAGAATCCCGATGGCCTCGTACAACTCGCCGCGCGCCAGCTTGCTCGCGCCGTAATGCAGCCAGATCCACGCCCTGCGCTCGAACCAATCGGGCGTGGCCTCGGGCCAGGCTATCGCCGCCGCATCCAGCCGGGCTTCCACCGCCTGGGCATCGCGCGCGAACAGCACGGCCGGACGCTCCACCAGCCGGTCCAGGTCGCCCAGGGTCACGAACTTGAAATCGACGTGCAGCAGCTGCGGCCCGTACAGGCAGATCAGCAGCCTGGGCTCGCCCACGTGCTCGCCGGTAAACGCCGAAAGCAGCCCGCCCATCCGCTGCGCGAACTCGAGCCGTGAGGCCATGACCTCGTCGTAGCTACGATCGTCGCAGACGATGACGAAATCCAGGTCCGAATACTCGTCGAAGCCGCCATGGATGTATGAGCCGGCGGCCAGCAGCGCGGTCAGCCGCGGATCGGCGGCGACTGTGGTGCGGATTTTGTCTAGGAATTGGCTGTGTAGCGGCGGGAGTTTGGGAGGCATGGGTTCTCCTGGGAGAGACATCCAGAGTACCGGTTTTTTTAGCGGCAGGTGTGGCCTGGATGACTGGCGGACTCTCCATGTACACCACCTACTGGATTGACAGACGCGGTCGATCCGCCGCAGAGTCGAGCGCCGGGAACTCGAAGGCGATTAGATATTCATCGGCTTGTTCCAGGTTGACCGCATCGGGAATCTTCGCCGTCAGGCGCTTCGGCGCATAATCATCGGTATCTCTTCGATAGACGGCTGGACGTCTACTAGCCACGTTACGGACAAGGTGCCGACGTCCGTGCCCGGAAATCCAGAAAATACTGCCGACAGACTGATGAGATTCGAAAGACATTCCAAGCACCACGTGGACATTGAGGTTCAGCGCGCCATTCAGCAGGTTGGAACGGCAAGCAATCCGCTCAAAGCATTGCACGCGTTCCAGTATCACCACGCTCTCTTGAAAGATTGGAGGATCGTCTACGCCGCTGAGGACGGTCACGGCCCCTTCAAGCTGAGACGCCAGCATTTTTCCAGCAAGGGCTTTGTCTCGACACTGTTCCGTGGAGAGTCCCTTTGGGTTATCGATCATGAAGCCGCCACTTCCGAAACGATAAATATCCACATGGGCACTGCGACCTTCGTCGATTCCAATGCGGCCAGCTTCATCCAACGGTTGGCATATCGGGAGGAGCCGGCGGCTCCACTGCTGGAATTCTGCAAGGCCATGTCCGACTCCTTCACCATTGACGAACTCTCACGGATTAATCCGTATCTTTATCTTTGGGAAGCGCAGCGCGACAAGGGGGCCAAGACACTGGCAGGCGTGCGCCAGACCATGGCGGCGCTTCATGCGATCAAGTTGATCCAGCGGCCGCTCGATGCGCATTGGGGTCAGACGTTCCGCGCTCGCTATAGACAGGAGGCGGAAGCGCACGCGGACCGATTCTTGATGGAGTTTTACCGGGACATGGATTACACCGGCCAGCACATAGAGGATCAAGTTGACCTGATGGAGGCAATGCTCATCCGCACCAAGATCATCGAATATTCGTCGCAAAAGTCGTCACAGGCAAAGATGGCGGCACTCGTGCAGTTTATGCACGAGGAAATGTCGACGCTGATGCTCCGCGAACTGATCGTCTGCGCCGATATCCTGTGCCGAGGTGGCCGCTCGCAGCTATCGCAGAAACTGAATGCTTTGCATGACAAGCCAGCGCCGCTCGCCACCCTCAGAAATTGCGCCTGGGATCTTCATCTCCTGCGATCGATGGACCGCATGTCGAATACCGCCAGCGAGGCCGGTCTGGGCGAGTTCTATGTAGCGAATCTGATCACGTTCGACAGAGATCTGGCTGATACGCTACGCTTGGCGGAATTGCGGGCGTATGCCTTGCATCGATCTTCCTCTATGTACTTTCCGATATACAACGAGCCACTCGATTCGTGGCTGGAGGCCCGTGTCGGAGAAAAACGCATGTCCCAGCTAGGCGACTTCTTTTTGGAAGACGGGATCAATCAACGCGCGCGCAGAAGATCACACAGCCACATTCGAGCGCTGCTCGAAGAGGATCGACGCATACTGATCGACTTGCTCGCTCGCAAGAGATCTGGTCAAACATAAGACGACGTCGGCATTGCGAGCGGCGTCATGATCGATGGGCTGCACCGTACCGACCGCCGTACCCCTACCCCCCCTCCAACCTAACCCCCGCCACCAAACAATCCACAAACGCCCGCACCTTCGCCGGCGGCAGCCTGTTCTCCTGCCAGAGCACGTGTATGGGCACCGGCCTGGGTTCGAAATCTTCGAGCACGGTTTCCACCTGCCCCGCGTCCAGCAGGCGCTTGATCTGCCATCGCGGCGAGTAGCCGATGCCAAGGCCGGCGCCGACGGCGCTGTAGATGGCCGCCATGGTGTTGGCGCGGAACGCGCCGCGCACGGCGACCGTGCGGCGCTTGCCGCCGATCTGGAAGGCCCAGCGGCCCGGATGCGGGTCGACGGTACGGACGATGCAGGCGTGCTGGCGCAGTTCCTCGGGATGCGTGGGGCGGCCGTGCTGTGCGAAGTAGGCGGGCGCGCCGAATACGACGCGCCGCAGGGCGCCGAGCCGCCGTCCCTGCAGGCCGGAGTCGGGCAGGTCGCCGATGCGCACGACGAGGTCCAGGCTCTCGCCGGCCAGGTCGGCGAAGTCGTCGGTGAGTTGCAGGTCGACGTCGACCTGCGGGTAGGCGCGCATGTAGTCGGCGATGACGGGAACGAGGAAGTCGGGTCCGAAGAGGACCGGGGCGCCGATGCGCAAGGTGCCGGACGGCGCCGCGCGGCGCTCGGCGACTTCCAGGCGGGCTTGGGCGATGGCGGCGATGGCGGGCTTTACGCGGCGGTAGTAGGCCTGGCCGGCTTCGCTGAGCGCGAGGCGCCGCGTGCTGCGGTGGACGAGCTGGACGCCGAGGTCTTGTTCGAGCGC
>JBEBRC010000315.1:0-3180 GCA_040395055.1 Steroidobacter denitrificans | reverse complement strand
CGCCATCGTCCAAGTCATTCGTTCGAAGTTCCCGAGGCCCCGTGTGAATGCCGAGTCCGCATCCATGACCGATACGCTGCTTTCTTCCGACATCCATGCGCATCGCATACTGATACTCGACTTCGGTGCGCAGTACACGCAGTTGATCGCGCGGCGCGTGCGCGAAAGCGGGGTGTATTGCGAGATCCATCCCTGGGATATCAGCGATGAGGCGGTGCGCGCTTTCGGCGCGCGCGGTGTCATCCTCTCCGGTGGCCCGGAGTCGACCACGGATGTGCAGCCGCCGGCGGCGCCGCAGGCGATCTTCGAGCTGGGCGTGCCGGTGCTGGGCATCTGCTATGGCATGCAGACCATGGCGAAACAGCTGGGCGGACGAGTCACGGCCGGCACGCACCGGGAATTCGGCTACGCGCAGGTGACCGTCTCGGCGCCGTGCCGCTTGTTCGAGGGGCTGCGCGATCACAGCGACGGCGAGGGCAGGGCGTTGTTCGATGTGTGGATGAGCCACGGCGACCGGGTCGATGAGCTGCCGCCGGGATTCGTGGCCGTTGCCTTTACCAACACGGTGCCGCTGGCCGCGATGGCGGATGAAGCGCGTGGCTTCTATGCGGTGCAGTTTCACCCGGAGGTGACCCACACCTTGCAGGGCGTGAAGCTGCTGGAGCGTTTCGTGCGCGAGCTGTGCGGCTGCGAGGCGCGTTGGGAGGCGGGCAACATCATTGCCGATTCCATCGCGCGGGTGCGCGAGCAGGTGGGCAACGACCATGTGCTGCTGGGGCTGTCGGGCGGGGTCGACTCATCGGTGGTGGGGGCGATGCTGCACCGGGCGCTGGGGGACCAATTGACTTGCGTGTTCGTCGATCACGGGCTGCTGCGCCAGGGCGAGGGCGATCAGGTGATGGAGACGTTCGCCCGGCACATGGGCGTGCGGGTGGTGCGGGTCGATGCCGAGGAGCGTTTTCTTACGGCGCTGAAGGGCGAGACGGATCCGGAACGCAAGCGCAAGATCATCGGCCGGCTGTTCGTCGAGGTGTTCGAGGAGGAGTCCGCGAAGCTGCCCGGCATTCGCTGGCTGGCGCAGGGCACGATCTATCCCGACGTGATCGAGTCCGCCGGTGCCAAGACCGGCAAGGCGCAGGTGATCAAGAGCCACCACAATGTCGGCGGCCTGCCGGAGAACATGAAGCTGAAGCTGCTGGAGCCGCTGCGCGAATTGTTCAAGGACGAGGTGCGCCGCATCGGCGTGGAGCTCGGCCTGCCGCGGGAGATGGTGTATCGGCATCCTTTCCCCGGTCCCGGTCTTGGGGTGCGCATCCTGGGTGAAGTCACCAAGCAATACGCCGAGCTGCTGCGCAAGGCGGATGCGATTTTCCTCGACGAACTGCGCAAGCACGACTTGTACGATCGCACCAGCCAGGCATTCGCGGTCTTCCTGCCGGTGCGCTCCGTCGGCGTCATGGGCGACGGCCGCCGCTACGACTACGTCATCGCCCTGCGCGCGGTCGAGACCATCGACTTCATGACCGCACGCTGGTCGCGACTGCCGTATGAATTCCTGGAACTGGTCGCCCGCCGCATCATCAACGAAGTCGATGGCATTTCGCGGGTGACCTACGATATTTCGAGCAAGCCGCCGGCGACGATAGAGTGGGAGTGAATTTAGGCCATCCGAACCTAGCCGTTTGTATGCCAGAGTACGTTCTATGCATCTGAAATCAAATAAAAATATTGATGCTACCTTTCGGTGCCTATCGGTGGGCGCAGGTCGCGGGTGACGGACCGGTTGACGGTCCTTGCCCATATTGATCAGCGCCAATTTTCAAAGTACCGTCAGGGTCAATAAGGCTCGTGACGGTGCTTTTTTTGACATAAGGCACTGAGATCGTTCGGTTAGTTGAGCAGCGAGCCGTCCAAAACCGCGTGACGGTACGCCGAACCGCTCGACGAACCGCCGGTGACATGGCCGGGTGCATGCGGATTTCCGACCTGACCATAAGGGCCGTTGTCGTCAGTCAAACCATAGGAAAGTTCGACCAGTTGGTCTTCCCAAGCACGATCGCGCCCGCCGCCTTGAGCGTTGCAACCGCGTCCGCGTCCTCGGTTGGCTGGAAGTCTCTAAGCGCACCGACGCCCAGCGTCGTGCGCAAGCCGGCCGTGAGATAGCTGTCCTTGATGCCGAGGGGAACACCGAGCAGCGGCGCGTTCAGCCCCTTGGCGCGGGCCTTGTCGGCTGTGCGGGCAGCGGAGAGGGCCCCGGGCTCGTCCAGGGTGATGAACGCTCTCAGGCCCTCGTCCCGCCGAGCCTTCGCCAGAAGGGCAGAAACATAGTTTTCGGCGTCGCAAAGACGATTGCCGATTGCTTCCGGTATCGGAACAAGATTGGCCTGTCCGTGGCGATCGAAGGCCTTCAGGAAGCGCTGCGCCAGCGCAAGACGACGCCGGGCGAGATTGCCAGGCAGGCTGAGCATGGAACGGTCGGCACGGTCATTCGGTCCTAATTTCGAGGCACTGACCGCCAATGGCTAAGGAGATCGAGAATATCGGCGCCTCAGTTCACGCCCGCCTGTCGCAGGTCGCCAGAACGAGGCGATGGTGACGCGGGCGGGCACGGACTGGAATCCTTGACTTTGGATTTAATTAGTCATATATGATCAGTTATTCGCTATATTGCGTCATATATGGACAATTGAGATGGGTTCCCCCAAGGCGAAACCAGCACTGGAACGACTGGGCCAGGATATCCGCAACGCGCGTCTGCGGCGCGGTATCGCCGTGGCGGATCTCGCCTTGCGCGCAGGGACCTCGCCGAGTTCCGTCTCCCGCCTTGAACGGGGTGATCCTGGCGTCGCCATCGGAACGCTTGCCGACGTTCTAGTTGTGTTGGGGCTTCTGGGGCGTCTCGCCGACCTGATCGATGTCCGCAAGGACGATCTGGGGCTGGCGCTGGCAGCGGAGCACGGACCGCGGCGGGGACGCTCCGTCGCGGCAAGGCTGAGAAAGCAGAAGGCTCAGACAGAGGAAAAGCAGGATCGGCAGGACGTTGTGGACCCTGACGGCGCTTCCTTCTGATGGCCGATTTCGTCGCCCACGTCGCACTTGGCGAAAGCCGAACATCGGTAGGCCTATTGCGTTTCACCCATGCCGGGCCGCGGCAATTCTCGACCTTCGCCTATGGCGCCG
>JBEBRC010000314.1:0-3195 GCA_040395055.1 Steroidobacter denitrificans | reverse complement strand
GGACGTCGCCGCCAACATCGCCTTCCAGGCGCGTCTGAACGGCACGGCGGAACCGGGGGAGCTTTCACGACTGGCCGGCGCGCTCGGGCTGGAGGCGCAGTTGCGGAAATATCCCGAGCAGCTATCCGGCGGGCAGCAGCAGCGCGTGGCGATCGCCCGCGCGCTCGCGGCCCGGCCGAAGCTGATCCTTGCGGATGAGCCGACCGGAAACCTTGATGAGGCAACAGCAGACGAGGTGATGGAGCAATTCCTGGCGCTCGTGACGGAAACGGGAGCTGCACTGCTGATGGTCACGCATTCGCCGCGCTTTGCAGCGCGGCTTGGGCGGCAGGCGCATCTCAGTCAAGGTCGCCTCACATGACGGGCGCAGTCCTGTTGGCACTGTCTTCGCACTGGTGGCGCAATCGGCTTCAATTGCTGACGCTGGTGCTCGGCCTCGCGCTGGCCACTTCCCTGTGGTCGGGGGTCCAGGCGATCAACGCCGAGGCCCGCGCCAGCTACGATGCGGCTGCCGCCACGTTGGACGAAGGCCGCTTCGACCAGTTGCTGCCGCGCGAAGGGGATTCCATCGCGCAGGAGCTTTTCGTGGCGTTGCGCCGCGCCGGCTGGCTGGTCAGCCCGGTGGTGGAAGGAAGGCTGCGTGTCGGCGGCACGGTGGTGAGACTGATCGGGATCGATCCCCTCACCGCACCGCCGGGTTCGACCGCACGCGCGGCGCTGGCGCGTACCGACCTCGCCGGCTTTCTGCGGGCACCCACGCTGGTCGCTGGTCCAGAAGCGGCCGCGCTGCTTAAGGCGAACCTTCCAAACCCTCTGCTGCTCGACTCGGCGGTGGCGCCGGGCACCGTTCTCACCGACATCGGCGTCGCCCAGAAACTGCTTGGCCGCGCCGGGCGCATCAGCCGCCTGATCGTCTTGGCCGACCAGCCTCTGCGGCAACGGCCGCTGGCCGAGATCGCACCCGACCTCGTACTCCGGCATGCGGACGGGGCCAGTGATGTCGGCCGGCTTACCGACAGCTTCCATCTCAACCTCACGGCGTTCGGCTTCCTCAGCTTCGCGGTCGGCATCTTCATCGTCCATAGCGCGATTGGCCTTGCCTTCGAGCAGCGGCGCGGCATGGTCCGCACCCTGCGTGCGCTCGGTGTCCCCCTCCGGTTCCTGATTGTCCTGATGGTGTCGGAGCTTGTCGTGCTGGCGACGCTTGCCGGCGCGCTCGGCATCGTGCTCGGCTATTTCATCGCAACGCTGTTGATGCCGGACGTGGCCGCGACGATACGGGGCCTTTATGGCGCCGACGTCGCAGGCACGCTGCACATCCGCCCGGCATGGTGGCTGTCGGGAATGGCCATGGCGCTCGGCGGCACATTGTTTGCCTCCGCGAGCGCGCTATGGCGGCTGGCGCGGATGCCGGTCCTGGCAAGCGCCGGCGGACGTGCCTGGGGACTGGCCTCAGGACGGACGCGCAAGCTGCAAGCGCTAGTCGCTGCAATGCTGCTCGCAGCGGCGGGGTTGCTGGCTTTCGCCGGCGGCGGGCTGATCGCCGGCTTCACCCTGCTTGCCTGCCTGCTGCTCGGCGCGGCGCTTGCGCTGCCGTCTTGCCTGGCAGCGATCCTGCGTCTCGGCGAAGGACGGGCCGTCCGCGTTATGGCGCAATGGTTCTGGGCCGACACACGCCAGCAACTGCCCGGCCTCGGGCTTGCGCTGATGGCGTTGCTTCTTGCCATGGCCGCCAATGTCGGCGTTTCCACCATGGTGTCGAGCTTCCGCCTGACCTTTACAGGTTTCCTCGACCAGCGGCTGTCGGCCGAACTCTACATTAATGCGGATGCGACCACAGACCGAGCGGGCCTGGAACGTTTCCTGGCGGCGCGCGCCGACGCCGTGCTGCCGACCATGTCGATCGACGCGACGCTCGCCGGCCTCCCAGGAGAGATCTTCGGGGCGCGCATCGGCCACACCTACCGCGAAAACTGGCGCTTCCTCGACGCAGTTCCCACTGTCTGGGACGAGGTCGAAAGGGGCAAGGCGGTCGTCATCAACGAGCAACTCTCCCGCCGTGCTGACCTGCACGTCGGCACCATGCTCGCGCTTGGCCCCGGACTGTCACTGCCGGTCGCGGGCGTCGTCGGCGATTACGGAAACCCGATCGGCCAGGCCATTATCGGCGAGACGCTGTTCCGACAAAATTTTCCCGATATCGTGCCCACCCGCTACGGCGTGCGCACCTCCGACCCGGAGGGCTTACGCCATGCGCTAATCGAGCAGGTTGGCCTCCCGCCCTCAAGCGTCGTCGACCAGGCGGCGCTCAAGGCGTTCTCGCTGTCCGTGTTCGAGCGCACCTTCTCGGTAACCGGAGCGCTGAACGTGCTGACACTCGCGGTTGCCTCCTTCGCGATCCTGATGAGCCTGCTCACGCTGGCGGCGATGCGGTTGCCGCAGATGGCGCCCGTCTGGGCGATGGGGACCACTCAGCGCCGGCTCGCCGGGCTGGAGATCCTGCGCACCGTGCTGCTCGCCGGGGTCACCACGTTCATGGCCTTGCCACTGGGTCTGGCCCTCGCCTGGGTGCTGCTTGCCATCGTCAATGTCGCGGCGTTCGGCTGGCGCCTGCCAATGTATCTGTTTCCTGCCGAATACATCCGCTTGATGCTCTTCGCGCTCGCCGCCGCGCTGCTCGCCGGATTATGGCCGGCTTGGCGGCTCGCGCACATGGAGCCGGCCGCACTGCTCAGGATATTCGCCAATGAACGCTAGAGCCTGGCATTGCGCCGTAGCGCTCATCGTCCTGTTGTTGGGCTTCGGCAATGCCTTTGCCCAGGGCTTTGCCGGGCTGGGCACCGACGCCGAGGGCTTTTCCGTTCCGGAAGCGGGCAAGCAGTTCCAGTTCCCGCGCGATCATGGCCCCCATCCAGATTACCGGATCGAGTGGTGGTACCTAACCGCGAACCTTACCGGGCCCGATGGCGCGGACTACGGCTTGCAATGGACGCTGTTTCGCTCTGCGCTTGCGCCCGCCGAAGCCGAGGGATGGGAAAGCCCGCAGCTATGGTTTGGCCATGCCGCCGTCACCAGCGCCTCGACCCACCATGCCACGGAGCGTTTCGCGCGCGGCGGCACAGGCCAGGCGGGCGTCACGGCCGAGCCTTTCGCCGCCTGGATCGACGACTGGCAAATGGCGGGCGACAGGTTCGA
>JBEBRC010000313.1:0-3198 GCA_040395055.1 Steroidobacter denitrificans | reverse complement strand
CGGTGTTGCAAATCGCCATGTTTGCTCCTCTGAAGGCGTCGTGCCTACGTCTTGCGGTTGGCCTACCGTCCTACTATTACGAGGAGATTTCCAATAGCATTTTGCGAACTTTCGATATCAACGCGGCATCAAACCTCTCAGCATCATAGCAATACAGTGAGCAAGAGCTGTCAAAGACAGACGATCCGAGCGACTGTCATCGCGGGATGGCATGAGGCACATGGGGGTGGACGGCAGCTGACACTGCCGAATTGTCAGGATTTGCGGCCAGCCGCGTCATGCTGCGCGCAACGCCGGTCCTGCCGCTGCTGGATCGACGCAGGCCCCCGGTGGGTATTGCAGCGCCGGGATGCCAGCTGGCCATCACGATCCGCGCCGGAGTCCCGGCACAGCAGGACCACCCACTGCGCGCTCACCAGGACTCGCCCCGCGTTCGCGTCCAGGAGCTCAGGTCGAAGGTGTGCGAACCTCCGCAGCAGCCGCGGCGGGCGGGTGACGATCGGCGGCGCCGCTCGCCACACCCGCGTGGCGACCCTGGCCGTCGTGCCGCCGGCCGATGCCGAAGCCAAGCGCGCCCCACAGACCAGCCAACACGGCGCCGGCGATTGCCACCGCGCCGGTCGAGGCAATCATGACGATGCCGGTATAGATCCAGCCCGCCACCGCGTCGCCGCCGCGATAGACGAAGGTGTCGATCACGTTCTTCGCCTTGTACTTGGTCTCCGTATCCACGGCAGTGAACAGCATCTCCCGGCCCGGCCTCACCAGCGCATATTCACCGATCCGCCGCACCATCATCACGAACACCAGCACCGGGAAGGTGGCGAGGAATGCCAGCAGCCCGAAGCCGATCATCATCATCGCCGGCACCGCCACCAGCAGCACGGTGACGCCGAGCTTTTTCGCCAGCCGGCCGGTGAAGAATATCTGGATCAGGATGGTGAGCGACTGCACCGCCGCGTCGATGGTGGCGAAGACCTGGGTCTGGCGGGTACGGTCGGAGAAGGTATCGGCAACGATCCGCGCCTGCTCGAAATAAAGGAACGTGCTGGCGGTGGTGAGCAGCAGCACGAAGCCGGCGATGCCCAGCAGATAGGGCGAGCGGGCGATGAGGGTCAGGCCGGCCCAGATCGAGCCTCCGATGCGATCGCGTGCCTGCGCCCCGTTGGCAGGCATTTCATCCGCTTTCGGCCCGATCCGATCACGCCAGCCGATCAAGGCACGCACGAACAGCAGGGTCAGCAGCAGCAGGCCCGTCGACACGAACAGCAATCCGGCTTCGCCCAGCGGCCCGATCAGCAAGCCGGACAGCAGTGGACCGGCCAGCCCGCCCAGGCTGGCGCCAGCGGCAATCTGTCCGAACAGGCGATGGCCCTGGTCGCGCTCGAACAGGTCGGCCATCAAGCTCCAGGCGAGCGAGATGACGAACAAGTTGAAGACCGACAACCAGATATAGAAGGCACGCGCGATCCACACATTGTCCGGATCCGCGACCAGGCTGGTGGCGAAGCCCGCCATGACGACCGCGGAGAAGGTGTACAGAATCGGCAGCAACTTGCGGCGCGGCACATGCGAGGCGGCCCAGCCGTACAGAGGCACCACGACGAGCGTGGCGACGAAGGTGCCGGTGAACAGCCATTGCAGATTGTTGACGCCGCCGGCGATACCGAATGTTTCCCGCACCGGCCGCAGCATGAAATAGCTGGCGAACAGCAGGAAAAAGAGCAGGAAGCCGCTGATGACCGCGGGCACTTCGAATGGTTTGGCAACCACCAGCCGGGCGATCCCCCTGCCCCGTTCCGCGATGATCTTAGAAGTAGCCAAGGAAAACGCTCCTTTTCGTCTGCTCTTCGTGGAGCATGTCGTTGATCAATTCACACCGGGGGGTCCGGGGAGCTGCCGCTGCCCCCGTTCCGCACCGAGCCGTTGCCTGTGCCGTCTCAGGTCCGATCCGTCACAACGCGTCCCAGTAGCGCTCGATCTCCTGGCGCATGGCCGCATCGGGAAGGCGTCCCCGCCCGGCGCCCTGATTGTCGAGCAGATGTCGCACCTGAGTGGTGCCAGGAATGGCGACCGTGACGGCCGGATGAGACACCACGTATTTCAGGAAGACCTGGGCCCAGCTGTCGGCGTCGATGTCCGCCGCCCAATCCGGCAGCGCGCGCCCCTGCACGCGGCCGAACGTGCTGCCGGTGCCCCGCCTGCCGCCAAAGGGAACATTCACCATCACCGCCATCTTGCGTTCCTGGGCCAGTGGCAGGATTGCATCCGCCGCGCCGCGATCCGCGATGGAATAATTCACCTGGATGAAATCCAGCGGATAGCGCCGCATTGCCGCCATCTGGGCGGCGAACTGCCTCGGCTCCGAGGTGCTCATCCCGATATACCGGATCCGCCCCGCTTCCTTGGCGCGGATGAAGGCCGGCATCAAATGGTCCAACCCGTGCAGATTGTGGATCAGCATCAGGTCGATGACCTGCACCCGCAATTGATCGAAAGAGGTCTGAAGCTCGATCTCAGGGGAACGAAGCGTCCCTGAGATAGGGGTCTTGGTTACGATAAAGAAGCGCTCCCGCTGCCCGATCCGCTGCATCAGCTCGCCGATGACTTGTTCCGCCCGGCCATAGACACGAGCGGTATCCACCACGGAACCGCCCACGGCGACCATCCTCTCCAGCACCTCCTGCAGCCTGGCAAGATCCTCCGGACTCTCGACACTGTACTGGTTCGTACCCAATCCGATGACCGGGAGCCGCTCGCCGGTAGCGGGGATGGGTCGGGTAATCGGCGCCAATTGGGCTTCGCCCTGCGCCGCGGCACGGATGAAGGGAGGCAAGGCCAGACCGGCGGAAGCCACCGCAGCGCCACGGATGATCTCGCGTCGGGACAAGGAGGGGTGTCTCATGAGGCGCTCCTTCTAGTCGGCGGAATGGCCGAGTATTCGCTGGAATACACCCGCCGCAGCGTGTGCGAGGTTCGACTGTAGCAAACTGCATTGCCTGGTGGACACACTTGATCCGGCCCACGCGGGCGACGCGGTCACGCCGTGGCTCACGGCCGAAATCGCCCCGTCGCGACCCGACCTGTCCGACCAGCATGCCCGCGATCCGATTACGCGCCACCCGCGATCAACACATCGCACCTGGCTTCCTTCAACACCCGTTGCGTAACGCCGCCAAGCAGGACTTGCAGCGCCGC
>JBEBRC010000312.1:0-3256 GCA_040395055.1 Steroidobacter denitrificans | reverse complement strand
GGGCCGCTATTTGGGGTACGTCGCGTACACGCTGGTGCTGCCGTCCTGATGCACCAGCAGCACCTGGTACGGCTCGATGCGATCGCCCTGCTCCATGCCCGGCGAGCCGATCGGCATGCCCGGCACCGTCAATCCCTTGGCCTGCGGCTTTTCCGTCAACAGGCGCAGAACCTCGGCGGCAGGCACGTGACCCTCGATGAAATATCCGCCTACTTCGGCGGTGTGGCACGAACCCATGCCGTAGGGCACGCCGACGCGCTCCTTGATCGGATTGAGGTTGTCGACATTGTGAGCCACCACCGGGAATCCATGGCTTTGCATGTGATCGATCCATGAACCGCAGCAACCGCAGCTTTCGTTCTTGAACACGACCACCTCGGGCTGCACGTTCGCCGGCGGTACCGCGGCCAGCTCCGCGTCGCGCGCCGGCTGCGGCGGCGCCGTCAACGCGCCGTCGTCTTCGCGACAGGCGCCCAGCGAGGCGGCGGCCAGAGCCAGAAGCAGTGCTTGCGCCAATTTCATGAGGATGCCGGGTACCTGAGCGCCGTGAAGCGGGAGCGGCAGTATGCCCGATGCCGGCCCGGGCCGGAATGCGGCAATCCTCTAAGGTTGTCCGCCATGCAGGCGCAGCAGGTTCAGGAACTCTCGGCGCGTACGCGGACCGTAGGTGGCAAACGACGGATTGGGCCGTTCGTTGTAGGCCAACCGTCGTTCGGCAAGCGCGTCGCCGTGTATGCGCTGGCGCATTTCTTCGGCGGAAAGACCATAGGGTTTCATCGCATTCAGCCCGAACACCTTCTGGCGCCGCAGCGGCGTCATCGATGGATAGCCATGACGCTGGCGCAGTTCCTCGGCGATCTGGAAGCGGCGGAAAGCCTGGATCTGATCCTGCGGTGAGCCGTACCAGATCGAATCGGTGCCCCACAATACGTTGTCTTCGCCGATGTACTTGAAAAGCTTGCCCAGCGCGTGGGCAGCGGCCGTGGGGTCGCGCAGCGAAACGAAGCGCCAGGTGGAACCGAGTTCGGCATAGACGTTGGCGTTGGGCTCCAGGCCGCTTTCGAGCACGGAAGTGACGAGCGCATCGATGCCGTCGGTGCGCAGCGGGTCGTAGGGCCCCTCGTCCTGGCCTGCGACGTAGCCGGAGTGATAGACCAGAAAATTCATGTCCGGGAATTGCTTCGCGATCGGGCCGATATCGCGGCAGGTCGAGTGCTGATAGCTTCTGCGCCCGAAAGGCAGACCCTTGTGGATGCAAATGTTGCGCACGCCCAGCTGCCGCGCTCTTTCCACCATGGCGACACCCGCATCGTCCGTCATCCAGAAGCCCGCGCCCCGCGGTCCCCATTGGGTGTAGGTCTTGAAGGCGACGACCCCGAACTTCGCCAGCCGCTCCATGTCTTCGACGTCGCCCGGTTGGTTCGGATTGACGCGACCGTGCAGCATGAGGCGCTTTGCCCCACCCATCTTCGCCACGATATCCCGTGTGGCCGCCGCTTCCTCGATGGTCAACGGCTCGCTCTCGCGCGTCGAGGGCACGAACGACAGCACCATGACATCGGTGTCGGAATCCAGGAACACGTCCTTGATGAACTCGTCGCTGCCCAGGCAGTGCAAATAGCTGCGCTCGCCCTTCTGCTGCGACAGCTCGCAGCCGGCCTTCTCCATCTGCAACAGCGGCATGGCGGTGGCGGGTAGATTGTTCAACCAGGCCCCGGTCGGGTTCACGTAATGACCCTGAACGTCGAAGATGAACTCCTGCTTGCCGAGTTCGGCGACGGCCAGCTCGGCATCCAGGGTCGACTCCGGCGATACCTCGAAAAAGCCACCGCTCCTGCCCGCCGCCGCATGCGCTGCGTTGAACGCGAGCAACGTCGATGCCGCGCCGCAGCACGAAGTCAGGAAGTCGCGTCTGGTACGAGACAGCTTGCGGGCGAATGTGCCGGCCCAGGCGCAGCCCAGCGCATTGGCGGCATGCAGCGAGGCATCCAGGGGGATCGGCGCGAATTCGCCGTTGGACGTCGCATCGAGCTTGATCGGCAGCCGCTGGCCTTGGGGATCCAGGTCAGGACCGTGGACGAGACCGCCTTCCAGGCCCTGGCGGCCACGTCCGAGTGTGGATCGAGTACGCATCGCAACACCCCTTCCGCGAAACCTCTGCGGACTTGGAACGGCCAAGTCCGCAGACTGCCACTAGCACGGCTCGCACTTCAAGGCGCGATCGATTCGACGATGGGCCGCAGGAAACCCTCGAGCACACCATACTGCCCGTCCCAGTCGCTGTCGTTCCAGACCCTTCCCGCGCTAGGGGTCACGGATTGCTCACCGGCACGGGCGATGACCAGGTCCAGGCTGGGGATGACGACGATCAGGCTATCGCCCAGCCCCCAGGCCCAGTACGCATCCGCCGGCACGCCCTGCAGCTCACCGGTAGTGTTGGTCCACCACAGTACCCCGTAGTTCTCCAGTGCCGCAGGAAACCTTCCCGCCGGCCCGCCTTCGGGATTGACCGCGGCCGCGGTTTCCGGACGCGGGGTGCGCACCAGGTCGACGTAGCTCTCCGGCAATAGCCGCTCGTTGTTGGCCCACATGCCACGTCTGAGGAAAAGCAGCCCCACGCGCGCCATGCCATTGGTGTTGATCTGCATTCCGGAGGCCAGCTCGCGACGCGCCACGCCACCGAGCAGCGGATCGGTGGCCGGGACGCGCCACACCATGTCGTTGTCGTTCTTGGTCAGGCCCAGTCGCGTCAAGATCCGATCGAACAACAGCTCCCGCAGATCCTGCTGGTATACCTGGGTCAACACGTCCGCCAGCCAGTTCAATCCGGCATCGGAGTAGGACCAGGTCGTGCCTGGCTGGAAATCCAGCACGCCCTCCTCGGCTGGCTTGCGAAAGCCCGCGGTGTGGGTCGCCAGCTGCAAGATCGTGATCTGGTCCAACCAGGCAGGATCGTTCCCCGGCGGCTGATCGCCCAGGCTTGGCAGACGCATCCTGGCCTGGTCGCCGATCGCCAGCAGATTATCCTCGATGGCCAATCCCAGCATCATGCCGCCAATGGACTTGGTGGTGGACTTGACGTCGTATTTCCAGTCGATGTTGCCCCACGAATGCACCAGCCGTCCGCCGCGCGCGATCAGGCCCGAGCCGCCTGCGCCCTCGCCGCTTTCCGCATAGGCCTGCGCCTCCAGCAGCTTGGCCGCATCCATGCCTGCGCTCGCCGGATCGACCTGTTCCCAGCCATGCAACTCATCGA
>JBEBRC010000311.1:0-3315 GCA_040395055.1 Steroidobacter denitrificans | reverse complement strand
CCTACGCCCAGTTCCATGAGGTGCGCCAGGGCGACACCTTGTCCAGGATCGCCAGGCGGTATTACGGCGATGCGAACTTGTATCCGCAGATCTTCGAGGCCAATCGCGACATATTGAGCGATCCGGACAAGATTCGCCCAGGGCAGAAGCTGCGTATTCCCTGACGACCGATCGCGGCGCCGGTACGCCCTCTGGCCTGCGCCGCGGCCGCCTGTGGTGTCGTCGATCCAGGCTGTTTGCGCTCGATTTTCCCGATTGAGAGATCCTTAAAGGAGTAGTCCATGAAAACGAAATTGTTCTGGCCCGCTTTGCTCGCAGTTGCAATGATCGGCGCCGGCTGCGCCGGGCAAAAGGAACCAGCCACCAAGGCATTGGCCGATGTACAGAGCTCTCTCAATACGGTACGAGCCGACGCGGAGAAGTACGCCCCCGGCGAACTGCAACAAGCCGATGATGCCGTGGCCTCGCTCGACGATTCGCTGGCAAGGAAGGATTACAAGGCTGTGGTTGCCGCTGCGCCCGCCGTCGCGGGCCGGATCTCCGCCTTGCAACAGACGGTTGCGACCAAGCGCGGCGAAATGGAGACCGCGATTGCCGCCGCCACCGAGCAATGGACGGCATTGAGCACGGACGTGCCGGACATGGTCTCCGCCATCCAGAGCCGCGTCGATGTACTGAGCAAGTCGCGCAGCCTGCCGCGGAACTTGAGCAAGGAGAATTTCCAGGACGCAAAAGACGGCCTGGAGTCCATGAAGAGCGCCTGGACGGAAGCGACGGCGCTATTCGGGGCCGGCAACGCCGTCGATGCCGTCAACAAGGCACAGGCGGTCAAGGAGAAGGGCGCCGAAGTACTGGAACTGCTGGGCATGAAGGCCTGAAGTCATGAAGGCCTGAAGGGGGTTGGCACGTATCCTGCTTGCTCTGGTCTGGGACCCTGTGGACGCGCCAGCGATTTGACGCCGGCGCCGTGCGCGGCGGCCATGATTCCGGAGGCGCATACGACGCCGCGGAAATGTGACTCACATCGCGGGAGCCATGATGTTCGAGATTCTGCCCAATCCGTCGCTGGAGATCATTCTGGTCGTTGCCCGCGCACTGCTGTTGATCGGTGCATTCTGGGTGTTTGCGCTGGCTTTCATGCGCTGGCGGCGTGCCGACGAAAGGCAGGCCCAGCAGTTGCAAGCCCAACTCGCGCTTGTCTTTGCCGAAGTGCGTAGCGTGCACGAGACGGTGACGGTCCTGAATGCTCGCATCGAGGCCTTGGCCGAGCGAGAGCAGTCTCAGCCCCGGCTGGCGCCCGCGGGCGCCGTGGGGCTGCAGCGCGGCTACGATCTCGCGGCGCGATTGGCCAAGAACGGCGCCGCAGCCGAGGAGCTGACGGCCAGTTGCGGCATTACGCGGCATGAGGCGGAATTGCTGGTCCGGCTGCACGCGGCCAAAGTGGGTGAATCGCTCGATCGGATCGCCCACCCGTCCAGGCGTGCGGTGCCCGCCCGGCCGGACGCCGCTCCACCGCCGCGCGTGACGATGCCGAGCCAGCCACTTGCCGACGAGCCGGCGCCGGGGTCGCGTCGTCGCGGTTCCTTGCTGAGCATCGTCGGCTGATCCGCACGGCTCATTGCGAGTCGCTGCTTTTTCCTTTCCCGCTCACCATCCAGGCGAACGCCAGGACGTGAGCGACGGCGACATAGAGCTCGCGCGGGATCTCGCTTCCCAGGTCCAGGCGCGATAGAGCCGTCGCCAGCTCGGCGTCTTCCTGCAGCGGCACGTCGTGCTCGCGCGCCGTCTCGATGATTCGTTGCGCGATCTGCTCCGCGCCCTTGGCCACGATGCGCGGCGCCCCGGCGCCGCTGTAGTGCAGTGCGACCGCTAGCGGTGGGCGATGTTGCTGGTTCATGCTTGCACGTTCAACAGGCGCGCGGCTCGCGTACCGGAATCTCCGGCAGGCATGCCATGCAGGCAGACGATGCGATCGATCTCCAGGCCCGCCTCGCGCAGCAGGGACTCCAGTTCGCCGCTACGCATGGACAGGGCGTGGACGATCGCAGGCGATTCCGCCCGTAGCTGGACGCCGAGGCGACGACCGACCAGTGTGATCTTGGCATGCAACCCGCCGCTGGCGCCCAGATCGAGCGCGGCTTCGACGTTCCAGGCGTCGGCACCGTCGCCTGGGCGCCGCGCTCCTTCGCGCTCGATGCGCAGGCGCAGTATCGATGCGCGCTCCTCGTTTCTTACCGGCAGCTCGATCAGCACCGATTGCGGCGTGCCGGACATGATATTGGCGAGCTGCAGCGTCGTCAGGCGAGCCAGCGCGCTATCGGTGTGGCGCGCCAGTTCATTCAGTTGCTGGCCTGGTGCATCGAGCAGTGCGAACGTGGCGGGCGCTGCCGGCAGCGGGGCGAGCGGCCCTTGGGCGGTGGGCAGGGGCGAATGAGCGGGCATGTCGACGCGCGCCGCCGCGGCGCGCGCGCCATGTGCCTGCAGGCTACGCTGCAGCGACAGCATCAATGCCTTGAGGTCCGAGGTGGGGTCGGCGTCGCGCGCGCCGCGCCACAGCCCCGCCAGATGCGCCTCGAGGAACACCCCGGAGCGCGCCAGCGCGGCGCTCAATGCGGCCGGCTCGCTGAGCGTCCTGGTATCGGGCAGGGCATTCCATAGCCGCGCGGCGGCGCGCGCCCCCGCGCCGGGCCGACAGACCAGACACCGAAACACGTGAGAGAGCCACGCCACGTGGGGCAGCAGCACCGCCGCGCGAACCTGTCGCGGCACATACTTGCGCAATGCATCCGCCATGCCCTCGTCCATCTCGCCGGCGGCCGGGGAGGCGATTTGCTCCAGCGCCAGCACCGGGCTGTTGCGCAATACCCGCAACTGCAATGTTTCGCCATGGCGCGGTCCCGCGCTATCGCCCGAGGCGATCCGGGCCGGATGGCGCTGCCCGCCAATGTCCAGCCACAGCTGCCCATTACCCGGATCGCGTCCCGCTACCGCCTGGACGATGGCGCCGACACGCCACGTCGATAGCAGGCCGGAACTCGTTCCGGAGCCTGCTCGGTGAAGATTCGACAGCTCGAGGCGCATGGCTGGGATGGACGTCGGAGTACCGTGAACTACATCACTCATTTAACGGCCGCCAGCCGCAGAGCTTTAGAGAGCTAAAGCCTCTGGGCGAAATGCCGATACGCAATCGAACCGCCCACCGTCGGGCAGCCGTGCTGCCTCGGCGCAGGCTCCGATTTGTGCCGTCCAATGGACCGAGGCTTGCATCGATCCTCATGAATGCGACAAAAAGAAAACGTGGCTCGGCCGCCGCCA
>JBEBRC010000310.1:0-3400 GCA_040395055.1 Steroidobacter denitrificans | reverse complement strand
TGGAGTTCATCAGGGGCTTCGATGCAGCGCTGCAACAACCGAGCGCGCCGATCGGCTACGGATCGGACGCAGCTTGTAATGTCCGATATGGCCCCAAACATGTCTGCAGTTCGGAACTTTATCTGCTGGCGCGCCACTTAAACTCAAGCCGGCCGCGCTCCTGAGGCAGGTGGCCCCCTCGATGGACGTGCCGGGCGCCGACGCGGTGGGGCCTGGCCCGGGGAGCCGATGATGGCAATGCCGGACCCGGTTGTAGTAGTGTCGATCAGGATTCTGTGACAAACCTGCCGTTCACCGCCCCGGCGTAGGACGGTACCGTATCGGGGCAGCCGCGGCCATGGCCGGCGGACCTTGGGATTACGCAGCATATCGATGCGACGATTCGGGCAATATTTCGTCCCCAGGGCAGTCCAACTCGTTCGCGTAGGCGTTTACTCGGAAGGATTCGACCGTACCAGGCGGGGGGTGCGGCCAGAATCGAGCGGTCTTGTAAATCGTATCTGCCGTGTCGGGCCGGCATGGCGCCCGCGCATCGCGGCCGACGGCCCGTCCGGGTAGAGTCGAGGATGGATCAGGTCATTTTGAGGATGGAATTTTGAACGATCTTGCCAAGAACATCGTCCTGTGGATTGTCATTGCCGTGGTCGTCGCCACGGTGGTCAGCAATTTCAGTGCGCGCACCGGTGCGGTCCAGGAAATCTCGTATTCCACGTTCCTGCAGCAGGTGAAGAACGGCGGCATTGCCGAAGTGACCGTGGTCAAGAACAGCGACCTGATCAAGGGCGTGCGTTCGAACGGCGAGCCCTTTACCGTCTACAACCCCGAGACCGACAACTCGGCGCTGATCGGCACCCTGCAGGACTCGGGCATCAAGTTCAGCGGTGCGCCGCCGGAGCGCCAGTCGTTCCTGATGCAGTTGTTCATCTCCTCGTTCCCGATCCTGCTGCTGATCGCCGTGTGGGTGTATTTCATGCGCCAGATGCAGGGCGGGGCGGGCGGCCGCGGCGCCATGTCCTTTGGCAAGAGTCGAGCGCGGCTGCTGGGCGAGGATCAGGTGCAGGTAACGTTCGCCGATGTCGCGGGTGTCGACGAGGCCAAGGAAGAAGTGGTCGAGATCGTCGAGTTCCTGAAGGATCCAGGCAAGTTCCAGCGCCTCGGAGGCAAGATTCCGCGCGGCGTACTGATGGTCGGCTCGCCAGGCACGGGCAAGACCCTGTTGGCCCGGGCGATCGCGGGCGAGGCCAAGGTGCCTTTCTTCACGATTTCGGGCTCGGACTTCGTCGAAATGTTCGTCGGCGTCGGCGCCTCGCGCGTGCGCGACATGTTCGAGCAGGCGAAGAAGCATGCGCCTTGCATCATCTTCATCGATGAGATCGATGCCGTCGGGCGGCATCGCGGCGCCGGTCTGGGCGGCGGCCACGACGAGCGCGAGCAGACCTTGAACCAGTTGCTGGTCGAGATGGATGGCTTCGAGGGCACCGAAGGGGTGATCGTGATCGCTGCCACCAACCGTCCCGATGTGCTGGATCCCGCCTTGCTGCGTCCGGGCCGCTTCGACCGGCAGGTGGTCGTGCCCTTGCCGGACGTGCGCGGACGCGAGCAGATCCTGAAGGTGCATATGCGCAAGCTGCCGCTGGCCGAGGACGTCAAGCCACAGATCATCGCGCGTGGCACGCCGGGCTTTTCCGGTGCGGACCTGGCGAACCTGGTGAACGAGGCGGCCCTGTTCGCTGCGCGCGCCAATCGCCGTACCGTCACGATGGACGAATTCGAGCGCGCCAAGGACAAGATCATGATGGGTGCGGAGCGTCGCTCCATGGTCATGGATGATCAGGAGAAAAAGCTGACCGCTTATCACGAGGCGGGTCATGCGATCGTGGGCTTGTCGGTGCCGGAGCATGACCCGGTGTACAAGGTCACGATCATTCCGCGCGGCCGGGCGTTGGGTGTGACGATGTTCCTGCCGGAAGCGGACCGCTACAGCACCAGCAAGCGGCGATTGGAAAGCCGGATCACCACTTTGTTCGGCGGGCGCATCGCGGAGGAAATGATCTTCGGGCCGGAGTCGGTGACGACCGGGGCTTCCAACGACATCGAGCGGGCCACGGAGATCGCACGCAACATGGTCACCAAGTGGGGCTTGTCCGACAAGCTCGGCCCGCTGACTTACACCGAGGACCAGGGCGAGGTGTTCCTGGGACGCTCGGTGACCCAGCACAAACAGGTGTCGGATGTGACGGCGCACGCCATCGACGAGGAGATCCGTCGCTTGATCGATTCGAACTATCAGCGCGCCAAGGAGATTCTCGAGACGCATCTGGACAAGCTGCACAAGATGTCCGAGGCACTGATCAAGTATGAAACGATAGACGAAGGCCAGATCAGGGACATCATGGAGGGGCGCGACCCCAAGCCGCCGGCTGGCTGGGATGACACCGCCGTACCACCGATGGGCGGGAAAAGCCGCGATCGCGAGACGCCGGAGGCGCCTATCGGCAAGCCGGCGAGCCAGCACTGATTCATATGCCCCATCACGTCCAGACCGCGACGGCCGCCCCTGCTTGAGGGGGCGGCCGTCGTCGCTTTGGCGACCCACCGATGTGCGGCCGGCCGGCGGCCAGGCTGCCGGATCCGACACGGTGGATATCCCTTAGAATCGCCTGATCACCTCGACTCGAGTCTGCACTTTCCCATCGGCCATGCACCTTCGTTGCGGCATTCATACGCTCGATCTCTCGCGTCCTGTCGTGATGGGGATACTCAATGTCACGCCCGACTCCTTTTCCGATGGCGGCAGGTACCTGGATCCGCGGCGGGCGCTCGAACACGCGCTGCGGATGGCGCAGGCCGGTGCGGGGCTGATCGACATTGGCGGTGAATCCACCCGGCCCGGGGCCGAGGCGATCGATGCTGCCGAGGAAATTCGACGGGTGGTGCCCATCATCCAGGCCCTGGCCAGCGGCACGCGGCTGCCGATATCGATCGATACCAGCAAGGCGGAGGTGATGAGCGCGGCGGTTGCAGCCGGCGCCGGCATGATCAACGACGTACGCGCCCTGCAGGAGCCAGGGGCGCTGGCGGCGGCCGCGCGCACTCGGGCGGCGGTGTGCCTGATGCACATGCAGGGCGAACCGCGCACCATGCAGGTCGAACCTCATTACCTGGACGTGGTGGCGGAAGTCAGTGCGTTCCTGGAAGCTAGGATGCGCGCTTGCCTGGATGCGGGTGTGAGCCCGGAGCGCCTGGTCCTCGATCCCGGTATCGGTTTCGGCAAACGCCTGGAGCACAACCTGGCATTGCTGGCGGCGCTGCCGGCGCTGCGGGCGCTGGGTACGCCGCTGTTGATCGGCGTATCGCGCAAGTCGATGTTTGCCGAGTTGCTCGGGCGTCCCCTCGACCA
>JBEBRC010000309.1:0-3405 GCA_040395055.1 Steroidobacter denitrificans | reverse complement strand
TCTCCAACTGGCTCATGCCCGCCCAGTAGGCGATGTGCTCGCCATGGAAGAGCCGCCGCACGGACAGCGTGGCGTAGAAGAATAGGAGCGCCGCACCGAGAATGCCCAGCATGGCCGAATACCATTTCGGGCGCTTGCCCCTGGCGTAGAAGGCAAGTGCTCCGGCAGCGAGTGCCGGCAGGAGATAGGCGAGGAGCAGCAGGTTGAAGACCGGAATGCCGCCGGTCGACTCATCGGTGAGCAACGGATTGAGCACAAGGAAGTGCTGCGCCACCACAAGGGCCACCGACAGGACGCCTGCGGCAAGCGAGCCGATGCGCAGCACGGAACTCGGCGAGCGCAGGTCGAGGCCGATCAGGATCGCGCCGGCACCGAGTGCGATCAAAGTGTAGATCGCCTGCTCGGCAAGCGTCGGCGTTGCGGTGTTGATGACGCCGCCATTCATGGCGTGGCGCACAAGCATGGCCAGCGTCAGGAGAGCGAAGAGTGCGGCGGCGGCTTCCATCACGAGGCGCGGGCGGCCGGCTGTGGTGCGCGCCAGTTGCCAGGCCGCGAAACCGAATGCGAGCGCCGGGATGCCGTAGCCCGGCAAAAGTGCGTTGAAGACGGGCGTCTTGCCAAGCGATTCGCCGACGATGGTCGGATCGAAGGCGACACGGCCGAGGACCACGAGCACTGCACCGGCCGACAACCAGCCAAGGACCGGATAGGAACGGATTCGCGTCGCAAGCGCGGGCAGCACTGCGGCTGCGCCTGCGAGCATGGTGGTCCACAACGGGTGGAGCCCAATGTGCAGCATCAGCATGGCAGCGATGCCAGCGCCAAGGAGTGCGAATGACGCGGCGATCCCGCCAGTCTGCGACGGCTCTTCGCGGCGCGCGATGGCTTCTGCGCCAGCGATGAATATAGCGGTCAGGACGAGGGCGGAAGCTGCATAAGCCAGATCTCGGTCGAGATTGCCGAAGGCAATCCAGAAGGACGCAAGCGTGACCAGCGGCACAGCCGTCCCCCACCATGACCACACGGCGGCACGCCGGGGTGCTTGTCCGACAGTGCGCCAAGCACCCCAGAAGCCGTCGACGAGGAACAGCATGGCCAGAACGATCCCGGCCGGACGCAGCATGGCCAGATAAGGCGACACGGCGAAACCCTCGATGGACAGTTCGCCGCCTGCAAACTCGATCGCAAAGCTTCCTGTCAGCGCGGCCTGCGCCACGACGAATATGGTGGCAACGCCAGCCGCATGCACCAGCGCCATGCCGCTCGGACGGTAAAAGGCGACGAACAGCATGGCGAATACGAGCACCGCGCCATATGCGATGCCATTGACCGCCTGATAAGCCGGATCGACCAGCAGGGTCGTGGCCGTCAAAGCGACGAAGAAGGCGGGGATGATGGACGGCCAGTCGATGTCTTTTCCGTCTTCAATGCCTGTTTTCAGCCAGACGAGCGCCAGAGCACCAAGCGTGACGAGGCTGGCGAACATCAGCACGTTCAGGTCCGGGCTTGGCGCCTGCCCCATATATACCAGGGTCCAGAGCCCCATTCCGACGAAGCCGGCAGAGGCCAGGAAACGCCAGTCGCGCAAGCGTGCGACAGCCGTGTTTGCGACCAGCACGATTGCCAGATAGCCGAACAGCGCCCATGCACTCGGCGACTGCGACGACACCAATGCGGGCGTGAGCATGGAACCAAGCAGGCCGAGACCGGCCAGCGCCTGACCGTGGATCAGAGCCGCCGCTATCGTGGCCACCCCGATGATGCCGAGCAGCGTGAAGACGGTTGCCGGACCGATAAATCCGTACACGCCGTGCGCGGAATAGATCGTTCCGAAGAGAATGAACGCGCCTGCGGCCGTCAATATGCCGGGGACATAGGCACCCACGGCACCCTGGACAGGAACCTTGAAGCCGGTGCGGCGGATATATTCGCCGCCGGCAACCAGAACGATGCCGAGCAGGCCGGCCATGGTGAGCCTGACACCCGGCCCGAAAATTCCGGCCTCGATGGAATAGCGGATGAGGAAAAGTCCGCCGAGCGCCAGCGCCACTCCACCGACCCAGACGGCCCAGCGCGTGCCAAGCGCGGTCTCGATATCGGGTTTTCCCGCAACATTTGCCGTCACACCAAGGGCAGGATCGGATACTGGCGCCTCGGATGCCCCGCCCCACGGCCTGGACGCCGTTTCGACATCGCGGGAAACCTCCGCTTCGCTGGCAACAGCGATTTCGGCCGGCTCCTGAGGGAGCAGGATTTCGGCTTCAGGTCCGGTCGCGGAAACGGACGTCGTCGCGGGGGCTGACGTCTCGCCGGACGTCGCCGGATTTGCAAGCACGAAGCTGCGCAGGGCGCCAATCTCGCGCTCCAGAAGTTTCAGGCGGCCGCTCTGGCGCGCCACGACAATAATCAGCGCGATGATGGCGACGGTGCCAACCAGACTCTCGATCATCTTGTCCCCCTCAGGGCTTGGGAAGTTCTGCCGCAGGATCGATGATTTCATGTCACGCGGAGAAATTGCAGACTGGGGAAGCCTATAGAGCAGAGTCGGTAAATCGGGAATTGCCTATCTCAGCCTGCCTGTTTCAGACTGATCAGCATCATGCGGCAGTGCCCTCGCCGCTCGCAGCAGCCGGTCCGTTATTGCGCCGAAGGGCTGCGAGGAAGGCCCCGCGCGATTCCGGTTCGATGACGCCGCGCGGCTCGTATACGTGTCGGCCAAGGAAGAAACTGGTCAGGCGGAATGCGTCCTCTATGGCCGCCGCATCGGCGCGTACGCCGGACCCTTGCAACAGAAAGACCGGCAAGGCCAGCATCCTGTCGCGCCATGGATCACCCGCACCGCGCGACACGGCCCGACCGGATTTTGGCGAGACATAGGCCAGATCGGCTCGCACTCCTGTTGCCGCGCATTGTGAGAGGTCCAGCCCGAAACCGAGTTCATCGAGCATCATCACCTCGAACCGCACTACCAGTTCACCGGCAGCGGCGGGATCGTGGAGATGGTCGATCACCAGCCCCAGCGTCTGGTAAAGGCGCTCATGCGGATCACGCTCCGGAAGCAGTCGGAGATGCCCGGCCAGCGTTTGCAGACCGTAGATTGCGGCGGCGCTGTCGAACAGCCGCGCCGCGTTAAGGTCGAGCGCTTCCACCTGGAAGGTGCCCAGATGCTCGTCCAGACGCGCACGCCAGATGATGTCGACCTTGTTGCCCGCCTGAAGCACCGGCTGCTGCTTGCGCGAGCGCCCTCCCCGGACAAGCCCGAGATGTCGACCGTGGTCACGCGTCATCACCTCCAGGATGGCGCTCGTTTCGCCATGCCTGCGTGTGCCGAGAATGATTCCTTCGTCTCGCCATTCCATGAGACAAGCCTTTCACCGCTTCGGTGTTTAAATCAAGGATCGAGGG
>JBEBRC010000308.1:0-3447 GCA_040395055.1 Steroidobacter denitrificans | reverse complement strand
TTTACGGCCTGCAGCATTTCAATGCCCGTGCCGGTGTCATCCTTCCGCTTCTGATTGCGGCCGCAAACCGATTCAGGGCGAAGACGGGCAGGACCGTTGTGATCATGTCCTTCAGTCCGATCGACGATCTCGAATGGGTGCACGCCAGTGCACTGGCGTCGCAGCAAAGCTGTATCGCGCGGCCGGGAGCCGGGGACGAAATCGATTGGCATGTGGGCGTAGTGATTGCCCAGACGGGCCCGGTCAATGCTGCGTTGTACGAGGCTATCCTGGCGGCGAGCGAACTGCCTGCGATCGTCGAGGGGCAGGAGTCGGTCAGCCAGCTGATGGCGCTGGGCCGGCCATTCCTGCAACTGCGTCGTCCCGAGCGCGTGTGCGGCTACCGCTACACCGACATCGAGCCCGGTGCGCTGATTGCTCCGTGGCTGGATCGGCTGTCGCTGGATCTGAGTCAAGCGAATCAGGGTGCGGCTCCAGCTGGCGTCGAAATGGCAAGGTTGGCGACGCGCCTGTCGGAGCTGCTGATCCGCTGCCATGCCAAGGAACCGGAGTTGACGGGCTTTTTTGCCCGCCTGGCGCGCGTCGATCGTCCGGACAAGCTGGAGACTGCGCTGGCCGCCTTGGATCTGCTGGTCGCGGCGGAAAGGTCGCATGCCTGCGATGGCCAGGAGCGCCTGAGGTCGATGCTTCAGAATGAGTAGCCGAGCCAGGCGATGTCCCGTGCGTAGCGGTGCGCAATGGCGGCGCGGGTTTCGTTGTCGTAAAAGTCGCGGTACGGACGCCGGTCCGCAGAGGAGTTGATACGCGGAAGACTTCTGCTGCAACCGAAAACGAGTTGCGCCAGCGGCGCGAAGTCTTCAGCCAGGCTTTCGAAGCGAAGTATCCGGTCCACCAATGGCCGGCCGGCGTCGTCGTGGATGAAGTCCCATTGCGCTGCCTGGTGGCGCTCCTCATTACTCCCCGCTGTCGCGGGAAAGGCGTCGAATATGAATTCGCGAAATCCCATCTCGCCGGCATAACGGTATTTATACTCGGATACCGCCCGATCCCAGGGGTTTCGTACCACCGAAAACTTGAGGTAGTCACTGAAGTCGATCGGCGCCAGATACCCCTTGTCCAGGTATTCGCGCGCGAACAGATGCGCCAGGAACGGTGGGCCTGCCTCGGGGTCCAGATTGGTCGTCAGCAGTAGCGGTCCTCTGGTGAGCCAGGTGAGCGCCATCGCATCGAGGAACAGCTGTTCGATGCTCTGGCCGCCAGTCTTGGGGATATGTACGAACAGAACGCGATAACGGTGACAAATCATCGATTTTGGACTTGTCCCTGGCCTGGCATCCATTCATGTTCATCATTTTGGGGTGCCGTCGCAAGTGCTGGTCCTCGACTCGGCCGGCGTGCCATTACTTGGTTGCCAGAGCTGATCCGTCACATCAGTGCTTCCGATGCGGGGCAACTGCGCGCAGACTTGGGCCGCATCGACCGGCTGCCTGAAGCCGCCAAAGGGGATTGCCTGTGACCGAAGCGATTGATTTCCTGAATGGCCTGATCTGGAGCAAGGCGCTCGTCGCTTTGTGCCTGGGTGCCGGGCTGTATTTTTCCATCCGCACGCGCTTCATGCAGATCCGTGGTTTCGGGGAAATGATCCGCTTGATGTTCGCCGGCCAGAGATCCGATGCCGGGGTGTCCTCGTTCCAGGCCCTCGCGATGTCGCTTTCCGGCCGCATCGGCATTGGCAATATTGCCGGCGTCGCGACCGCGATTACATTCGGCGGACCCGGTGCCGTGTTCTGGATGTGGATGAGCGCACTGTTCGGAGCCTCCACCTCTTATATCGAATGTACGCTGGCGCAGATCTACAAGGAAAAGGACGTCGAAGGGCGTTATCGCGGCGGGCCGGCATATTACATAGAAAAGGCGATGGGCCAGAAGTGGTACGCGGTGCTCTTCGCCATCACTACGGTGGTCGCGACCGGCCTGCTGCTGCCGGGGGTACAGGCGAACGGTATTGCGGCGAGCGTGCACACGGCTTGGGGGGTGGCGCCGACGGTCAGCGCTGCGCTGATCGTCATCGCGCTGGGCGCGATCATTTTCGGCGGCGTCAAGCGTATCGCATTGTTTGCCGAGATCGTCGTGCCGTTCATGGCGCTGTCGTACATTCTGACGGCCTTGGTGATCATGTTCATCGACATCGAGAACGTCCCGGTGATCTTCGGGCTGATCTTCAGGAGCGCTTTCGGCATGGAGGCGGCTTTCGGGGCGGTGTTGGGACTTGCGGTGGAGTGGGGCGTCAAGCGAGGCGTCTATTCCAACGAGGCTGGACAGGGCACGGGACCGCATGCGGCGGCGGCGGCGGAGGTTTCGCACCCGGCGAAGCAAGGGTATGTGCAGGCGTTTTCGATCTACGTCGATACTTTGCTGGTGTGTTCGGCGACGGCCTTCATGATCTTGTCCACGGGCAAATACAATGTGAATCACCCCGACGGTTCGATGATCGTGAACAGCCTGCCCGGCATCGAAACCGGGCCGGCCTATACGCAAGCGGCGGTCGAGTCGGTGCTGCCCGGCTTCGGTGCGAGCTTCGTTGCGCTGGCGCTGATGTTCTTTGCTTTTACCACCATCGTGGCGTACTACTACATGGCGGAGACCAACGTGCAATACATCAATCGCTCAGTGCATCGCGGCTGGCTGTTGTTGCTGCTCAAGCTCGCGATCATGGCATCGGTCACCTATGGAGCCATCCGCAGCGCCGACATCGCCTGGGGGCTCGGCGATATCGGCGTCGGCCTGATGGCCTGGCTGAACATCGTTGCGATCCTCATCCTGCAGAAGCCGGCGCTGCTGGCGCTCAGGGACTATGAAGCGCAGAAGAAGGCGGGGCTGGATCCGCAGTTCGACCCCGAGAAACTCGGCATCAAGAATGCGGATTTCTGGAGCAAGGGTACTGCCGGCGTTGCACGCGAGCCCAAACCGCGCCGTGGAGCTCCCGCCGTCGATGAAGCATGAATCCAATGCGAGCAGCGGATGAAGTTTGTATTTGAAGTGAGAATCAAGCCAGGCTGCACCGCGGAGCAATACGCGAAAAGCTGGGTGCGGGCGAGCGAGATCATTCAGCGTGCGCCCGGCGCCCGCGGCACTCGGCTGCATCGCAAGATCGGCGAGCCGAGTGTGTTGCTGGCCATCGCCGAGTGGGACTCGAAAGCCCAGCGGGATGCCTCTCAGGGGTTGGATCCGCGGGTCGATGAAATCATCCAGTCCGCGGCGAAGTATTGCGACATCAGGTTGCTGGGTGAGTTCGAGGACCCGGAATGGGTGGTGCTCCCCGAGATTTAGTGCATGATGGCTGGCGAGCTGGCTCGAGGGTGCGTGATTCTCGGCCGATTATTACTCATGTCTATCGACGCGGCGACCATGGCCGGACCCTCTCGTCGAAAAACTATGAGTGACTTG
>JBEBRC010000307.1:0-3489 GCA_040395055.1 Steroidobacter denitrificans | reverse complement strand
CCCGCCGCGTCCCGCTGCGCCCTAGGCGGGGACGGTACGCGGAATGGCCCACTGGCGCAGCGTGTGGATGCGCTCCGCCATCACCACCGACAGCGGGCGGGTGGCCTGTATTTCCTTGAGCACATGGGCCGCGCCGATGGCGCCGCCGTCGGCGTGAGCGGCGTACACCGCGGAAATGACCGCCTGCTCGATCTCCGCTCCCGAAAAGCCCGCGCAAGCCTGTGCCAATGCCGCGAGCTGCGGCTCGGACAAGGCCAGGCCGCGCCGGCTGGTGTGTATCCGCAGAATGTCGCTGCGTACTTCCGCATCAGGCAGGTCGACGAAAAAAATCTCGTCGAACCGCCCCTTGCGCACCAGTTCGGGAGGCAGGGCGGAAATGTCATTCGCGGTCGCCACGACGAACACCCGGGTTTTCCGTTCCGCCAGCCAAGTCAGGAAGGTACCGAGCAGGCGGCGCGAGGTGCCACTGTCGCTGTTGCCGGAGGCAACGCCTTTCTCGATCTCGTCTATCCACAGTACGCAAGGCGCCATGACGTCGGCGGTCGCCAGCGTTTCGCGCAGATTGCGTTCGGATTCACCGATGTACTTGTTGTGGATCGCCGCGAAATCCAAGCGCAGCAATGGCAGGTCGAAAATCCCCGCAGTGGCCTTGGCGGCGACGCTCTTGCCGCAACCCTGTACGCCCAACAGCAGGATGCCTCGGGGTGCATCCAGGCCCGGGACCTGGCCTTCGAACGCCGGGCGGCGGCGCCTGAGCCATTCCTTCAGCTGCAGCATCCCACCGAGATCGGCGAACTTCGCGGTGTCGTATTCGAAGGCAAGCACGCCGCTGCGGTTGAGCAGGTCGTATTTTGCCTGCATGACGGCCGGCAGATCGTTGGGTAGCAGTGCTCCGTCGTCGAAGATGACCTTATGCGCCAGGCGTTCGGTGTCCGTGGTCGACAGCCCGCTCAGGTTTTCGATCAGCAACTCCAGCGACCTGCGGTCGGTGCGCACTTTGGCGCCATGCGCCTTGGTCCACTGCGCAGCGATTTTCTCGATGATCGCTCGTCGTTCCTCACGGCTCGGGAAGGCCAGGCGGAAGCGCGCGCACAGATGCTCCAGTTCGCGCGGCACGGCCAGTTCGTGACTGATCAGCACGATCGTGCGCCGCGTACGCGCATGGTTCTGGCAGATATCCTTGAGCAGTCGAACGTGGACGGGGTCGCCCAAAAATGGATGAAAATCGAGCAGGACGTACACGCCCGCCTTGTCGATGGAGCGAATCGTCCTGAGTACGGCCGTCGGCTCCGCATTGTGCTGTTGTGCGCCCCCGAGGTCGATGTCCAGTCTTCGCAGGCCGTCCGTGACTGTCCACTGGAAGACAGGCGTGTGCGCCGTGGCCAGCCGCGGGGCGAGCGAGGCGATCAGCTCCAGCACCCGCCGCTCGTCACGCGTCTCGATGAGAATCAGCGGCATATGGCCTGCCAGCACTGCCTGGAGGTCGCGGTGTGTGTCAGAGAAAGCGCTCATACCGCGCAATTTATCATCAGGTTCCGCCTGTAAGAGGGGCATCGTTGCAGGCCCGGGAGAAGAATTTGTGATGCACCCTTGCATCGTGGTTCATTTTTGCTACATTTCGCGCCGGCCTGTGTAAGAGAGCACCCAGAGACAACTGCGCAAGCTGCAGGTGCCGCTCGACCAGAACTCGTGAGAACGATCGAAACCTTCCCTGGCAGATCTCCAAGGAGATTCTTCAGGTGGAAATCGGTCGCTCTTGTTGGTTGGTTAAGTGAGTCCGCAGCTTTTTGCATGAGGTGCCCTAACGTGTTGCTACACGCAGCCACGCATTCCTTTGCTGTTTCTCCCGCCCATTCCGTCGACTCGACGACTCTCACGGCAGCTGAAATCCGCGGGCTCTCGACGCGCTTCGGTTCGCCGCTGCTGGTCGTCGATTGCGATCAGGTGCGCCGCCAGTACCACGCGCTGAAGGCGGCGCTTCCCGGCGTGGATCTGCACTACGCCCTGAAGCCGCTGCCGCACCCGGCTGTGGTCGCCTGTCTGCGCGAGGAAGGCGCTTTCTTCGACCTGGCGACGACCGGTGAAGTCGAGCTGGTGAAGTCGCAAGGCGTCGCAGCGGATCGCTGCATCCATACGCATCCGATCAAACGCGACAGCGATATTCGCGATGCGTTGCGCTACGGCGTCACCACCTTCGTCGCGGACAATCCGGACGAGATCAGGAAGTTCGTGCGCTATCGCAAGCGCGCGGAATTGCTGCTGCGGGTATCGTTTCGCAGTCCCAATGCCGTCGTCGACTTGTCGCGCAAGTTCGGCTGCGAGCCGGGAGCCGTGCTCGGGCTGATCGAGATGGCCCGGCGCCTGGGCATCCGCGTGCGCGGCCTGTCGTTCCACGTGGGCTCACAGGCGACGGATCCGGCCAAGTATCTCGAAGCGATCGAGGCTTGCACGAATATCATCGCCGAAGCGCTGCTGGCAGGGCTGCCGGCGCTGGACGTGCTGGACATCGGCGGTGGGTTTCCAGTCGCCTACACCGATGCGGTCATGTCGATCGAGGACTTCTGTCGCCCGATCCGCGCCGCGCTGGCAGGCTTGCCATCGCACGTACGTGTCATTGCCGAGCCCGGACGCTATATCGCGGCACCCGCGGCGATCGCCATTTCCTCGGTCATGGGCAAGGCAAGGCGCGACGGCCGTTGGTGGTATTACCTGGACGACGGCCTGTACGGTTCGTACAGCGGCCAGATGTTCGATCACGCAAAGTATCCGGTTTCGGTGCTGCGTGACGGCGGCGAGAGGCACCCGAGCGTACTGGCCGGCCCAACCTGCGACTCCATCGACGTGATCGACGACGACATCCTGTTGCCGGAGCTCGAGGTCGGCGACTTGGTCGTCGGCACCATGATGGGGGCGTACACGTGGGCCAGCGCCACGGACTTCAATTTCTTCAAGCGGGCCAAGGTCGTCGTTATGAACGAGCAGCCGGCGGATGCAAGGCGCGTCGTGCGCCTGTATCGCAAGTCGGCGGGCGGAGGCGCGCGCAACTCCGCGGCCTGATGCATCCCCAGGCATGCGGCGGAATGGCAAGGGTTTGTGCTGCGTATGCATATTGAAACCACGGACTTCGTTGCCGGCGCGCAGGCGGCACGTGGCCTGACCGTGGTGATCGATGTCTTCCGGGCGTTCTCGGTGGCAGCATATGCCTTCGCGCGAGGAGCCGGCACGATCGTGCCGGTTGCTTCCGTCGATGAGGCGCTCGCGCTCAAGCGTGAACATCCGGACTGGCTGCTGATCGGCGAACGCCATGCGCGCCAGCTGCCCGGTTTCGATTGCGGCAATTCGCCAACGCAGCTGGAAAGCCTGGCGGTGCGTGGACGCACGCTGATCCATACCACGCATGCCGGTACCCAAGGGCTCGTCGCCGCACGCGGTGCCGAGGAAGTGCTGACCGGTGCGCTGGTGAACGCCGCCGCCATCGTGCGCTACATC
>JBEBRC010000306.1:0-3493 GCA_040395055.1 Steroidobacter denitrificans | reverse complement strand
CCGAGCGCGCTTTTGCCCTGCTGCGAGGTCCGCATCATGGGCTCTAAAAGCAACCTGCTGCGCGTACTTGCTGCTAACGGCGTAGGAACGAAGGCAGGCGGAATGCCCACTGTTGTTCCGAGGTGGCGGAGAGAGAGGGATTCGAACCCTCGATGGGCTTTTGACCCATACGCCCTTAGCAGGGGCGCGCCTTCGACCGCTCGGCCATCTCTCCGGCGCTTGATCCGCCTACCAAGCCGCGCGGGCGGCCTGTATGCATACGAACTCGACTCGCTTCGCGCTGAGGACTAACCGCCCGGGGAACCAGGCAGCAGCCGCAGCAGTGCGAAGGGCCGCAAGAATACTGGCGGCGCACCTCAAGGTAAAGGATGAAAGTGCGAAGATCGATGCCAGAGGTTCCGCGGAGTGTGTTGCAGGGACACTCCGCGGAACATCCAAGGGGATATCAGGACTCTGTGCCGCTCGCCGGCTCGGCCTCTACCGCGCCGCCCGCAGCCTGCTCTTCTCGCTTGATCCGCTCGTAGATCTCTTCACGATGAACGGCAACTTCTTTCGGCGCATTGACGCCGACTCGGACCTGATTGCCTTTGACGCCGAGGACGGTCACTGTGATGTCATTGCCAATCATCACGGTCTCACCGACGCGCCTTGTCAGAATCAACATGTTTCGCTCCTTGCTGGTCAGTCGAATGAGCCAGGTGCAGCGTGCCGGCAATGGGGATCATTGCCCTCCCACAGCTCGCGTACACGAGTCTTCAGAATCGAGAGTAGGTCAGTGATCAGGGGTTGGGGATCGGGGTTTCCCTGAATATCAAAACCACCCTCACAGGAAGCACAATATTTTTTCGGTATACATCGTCGCACTATCGGCGCGGCACCGCGACCTGATTTTCTCGCCAGCACCGTCCCACCTGACCTTTCCGGGCGGCGCAGCAGGGGCGCAAGCCGCAACCAAGCGTGCCTATCCAGCGCCGAGCTTGGCGGCAACCCAGGGGACAACCGCCGCCAGGGCCTCATCCAGCTTGGACGGGTCGTTGCCACCCGCCTGGGCCATATCGGCCCGGCCGCCACCGCGGCCGCCAATCTTCTGCGCCACCACATTGACCAGCTCGCCTGCCTTGATGGTGGCGATGCGATCGCCAGTAACGCCGGCGATCAAGGTCACTTTCGAGTCGTTTTGCACTGATGCCAGCACGATCGCAGCCGATCCGAGCTTGTTCTTGAGCTGATCGATTGCGCCGCGCAACGCAGCGGCGTCCGCTCCGTCGACGCGGGTGGCAAGCACTTTCAGGCCGGCGACATCGACCGCGGCACTCGACAGATCGTTGCCCTGCCCACTGGCAAGCTTGGACTTGAGACTGGCGACGTCCTTTTCCAGTTTGCGAGTTCGCTCGATGAGCTGACGGACCTTGTCCTCGACGTCATCGCGCCCGCCCTTGACCAAGGCGGCCACGTCCCGCAGCGCACGCTCGGATTGGGCGACCCAGTCCAGTGCACCCTGCCCGGTGACGGCCTCGATGCGCCGCACCCCCGCTGCGACCCCACCCTCGCTCACGATCTTGAACAATCCGATGTCACCGCTGCGCCTCACGTGGGTGCCGCCGCACAACTCGGTCGAGAACTCCCCGAAGCTCAGTACCCGCACTTCATCGTCGTATTTCTCACCAAACAGCGCCATGGCGCCGGAGGCGACCGCAGCCTCGTAGGGCATCAGCCTGGTTTCACCCGGCACATTGGCGCGGATCCGTTCGTTCACCATGCGCTCGATGTCCGTCAGCTCCTGCGCCGTGACGGCGGCGTAGTGCGAAAAATCGAAGCGCAGGCGATCGGGAGCAACCAGCGATCCCTTCTGCGTCACGTGGGTACCCAGCACCTGGCGCAAGGCAGCGTGCAGCAGATGCGTCGCCGAGTGATTCAGCATGGTGGCATGGCGGCGCGCTTCGTCGACCTGCGCCTGCAGGCGATCGCCGATCCTGATTTCGCCGCTGCTCAGGCGGCCAATGTGGGCAAAGGCATGGCCGATCTTTTGCGTATCGGCGACCTCGAATTGGGCCGCGGTGCCGGACAGGACACCCGAATCGCCGACCTGGCCGCCGCTTTCGGCATAGAAGGGCGTGTGATCCAGCACCACCTGAGCTGTTTCGCCGGCGTGCAGCACTTCCACGCGCTCCTTCTCGCGCAACAGCGCAACCACCGTACCGCTACCCTGCAAAGCGTCATAACCGCCAAAGCGAGTCTTGCCCTCCAGCGTGACCCCGGAACGCAGATCGACGCCGAACTTGCTGGCCGAGCGCCCACGCTCGCGCTGCGCTTCCATGGCGGCCTCGAATCCCGCCTGGTCGATGCTCAGGCCGCGCTCGCGCGCGATATCCGCGGTCAAATCCACCGGGAACCCATAGGTGTCATACAGGCGAAACACCGTCTCGCCGGAAATCTCCGTACCCGCCAGGGCGGCGATCGCCTGCTCGAGCAAGGCCATGCCCTGCGTCAAGGTCTCGGCAAATCGCTCCTCTTCCTGGCGCAACACCCGCTCGATCTGGCTTTGCTGTGTCCTGAGCTCGGGGTAGGCATCCCCCATTTCCTGCGTCAGCGCGCCAACCAGCGAATAAAAGAAAGGTTGCGTCTGGCCGAGCTTGTAGCCATGGCGGATCGCGCGCCGGATGATTCGGCGCAGGACGTAGCCACGACCTTCGTTGGACGGAAAGACGCCGTCGGCGATCAAGAAGGAACAGGCTCGAATGTGGTCGGCAATGACCCGCAGCGAACTGGAGGACAAGTCTTGGGTGCGGGTCGCTTGCGCCGCGGCCTCGATCAAATTGACGAACAAGTCGATTTCATAGTTCGAGTGCACGCCTTGCATGACGGCGGCGGTGCGTTCCAGGCCCATGCCGGTATCGACCGAAGGCTTGGGCAGCGGCGCCAGCTCGCCCTGCGGCGAGCGGTCGAACTGCATGAACACCAGATTCCAGATCTCGATCCAGCGATCGCCATCCTCATCGGGAGAGCCCGGCGGCCCCCCGGGAATGTGCTCGCCATGGTCGTAGAAGATCTCGCTACACGGGCCGCAAGGGCCGGTTTCCCCCATTTGCCAGAAATTATCCGAACCGCCGTCCGGCTTGTCGCCGATGCGCACGATCCGTTCGGCCGCCAGGCCTATCTCCTGGTGCCACACCCGGTACGCCTCGTCGTCGGTGTGATAGACCGTGACCATCAGGCGCTGCGGATCGATTCCCAGCCATTGCTTGCCGGTCACGAAGTCCCAGGCAAAGCGGATCGCATCGCGCTTGAAATAGTCCCCGAAACTGAAGTTGCCGAGCATCTCGAAGAACGTGTGGTGCCGCGCGGTGTAGCCGACGTTCTCCAGATCGTTGTGCTTGCCGCCGGCACGCACGCAACGCTGGGAACTGGCGGCCCGGTTGTAGTTGCGCCGCTCCTGCCCCAGGAATACGTCCTTGAACTGGACCATGCCCGCGTTGGTGAACAACAACGTCGG
>JBEBRC010000305.1:0-3503 GCA_040395055.1 Steroidobacter denitrificans | reverse complement strand
TCGGCATCGCCCGCGATCCGCGTCGTGCTGGTGCGCAGCGCCGTGTTCGGCATCGGGGCCAGCGCGGTGATGGCGTTGATGCCGCTGATCGCAAAGGATCTGATCGCAGGCGGGCCGCTGACCTATGGCCTGCTGCTGGGTGCTTTCGGTGTCGGCGCGGTCGCCGGCGCTTTCGCCAGCTCGCGACTGCGCCAGGTGTTGTCGACCGAAGCGATCGTGCGCTGGTCCTGCGTGGGATTTGCCGCCGCGGCAGCGCTCGCCGGCCTCAGCACCCATCTGTTCATCACCATGTCCGTCCTGCTGCTCGCCGGGGCAGGCTGGGTGCTGGCGCTGTCGACCTTCAACGTCGCGGTGCAGATGTCGACGCCGCGCTGGGTGGTGGCACGGGCCTTGTCTCTGTACCAGATGGCGGCGTTCGGCGGCTTGGCGGGGGGCAGTTGGCTGTGGGGGGTCGCCGCGGCAGCGGAGGGTGTCACGGCGGCGCTGCTGCAGGCCGCGGTCGTCATGCTTGCTTGCGCGGCGCTCGGACGCTGGCTGCCGCTGGCGCAGTTCGAGCATATCAACCTCGATCCGCTGCGTACGTGGAAGGAGCCGGACACGGTGGTGCCGGTGGAGGGACGCACCGGCCCGGTCGTGGTCGAGATCGAATACGTCATTCGTGAAGAAGACATCCTGGAGTTTCTATCGGCGATGGACGAGCGGCGGCGCATCCGGCGTCGTGACGGCGCGCGCAACTGGCGCCTGATGCGCGATCTGGGCGACTCCAGGATCTGGATCGAACGCTACGAAACGCCCACATGGCTGGATTACATCCGGCACAACACCCGCTTGACTCAGGACGACGCGATCATCCCGGCGAGGGTTCGCGCCTTGCATCTCGCTCCCGGCGCGCCGCGTGTGCGGCGCATGATCGAGCGCCAGACCAGCTCCCATCCGACAGGGCGTACCCCAGGCCCACGCGAGCTTGCCGACCCCCTGACCGATCCCACCCGATCCACTTGATTGGACGACGGCGCTTGCGGGACGGCGAGAATTGTGTTCGATAGGCTTGAGTGAGTTAGTGAGAATCATTATCATTGACTGCAGCGAGCGGCCCGACAGTCATGCGAACCAACGATGCTTAACGATCGAATTTCCTTTGCAGAGGCCGGCCTGGGCGCACCGCGTTCTGCGGTCGCACGCGTCATTGCGCCCGTGACGCCGGCGAGCATGAGATCGGTGAGCCTGGATTCGTGGAATTCCCGTGCCGCAGAAGACACGGCGGCCACGCGCCCGCTGCAGGACAGCCGGCTCGCGGTGCGCGCGCGTGGCATGCAGTGGTGGCAGGACGCCGCCGAGTATTGCGCACGGCGCGCGGTGCCGCTGACGATCGTCGTGGTGCTGCATGGGTTGATGCTGCTGGCGGTGATCGCCGGCTTGGTGCGCTCGCCACCCGCGGCGGAACCTGCGGCCGTCGAAGTCCGGTTCATCGCGGAACAGCAGGTGAGTGTGCAACCGCCGCCGCCGCCGCCGGTCGTGCCGCAACAGCCGCGCATCGATATTTCGCCGCCGCCGCTGCTTACGGTGGCGGAACTGCCGCCCTCTGCCAATGCCATTACCGTGACGCGTGCGCCGCCGGTCGTTGCGGCCGAGCCGGCGCCCGCGGCTGCGGCACCGGTGCAGACGGCACCGCGCTTCGATGCCGACTACCTCAGCAACCCGGCGCCGGCCTATCCCGCCATCTCGCGTCGTATGAGGGAAGAGGGCCTGGTGCTGTTGCGGGTCCGCGTGACCCCAGCGGGCGATACGGCGCAAGTGCTGATCGAGCGCAGCAGCGGTTGGCCGCGCCTGGATGAGGCGGCGGTCGGGGCGGTCTCGCGTTGGCGATTCGTGCCCGCCCGGCGGGGCGAGGCGGCAGTGGAGGGCTGGGTGATCGTGCCGGTCGAGTTTTCCTTGAGGCGCTGAAACGCCGAACCGCCGGAATCCTGCTGCTCGTGCGGCAGTCAGCGCCAGCGCCGGCGGCGAAAGTCCTTGATGATTTCCCGGGCCGCATTGTGCCCAGGCGCGCCAGTGACTCCGCCTCCGGGGTGCGTGCCGGCGCCGCACATGTACAAGCCTCGCAGCGGGCCGCGGTAATCCGCATGGCCGAGCATCGGCCTGGCGCTGAACATCTGGTCCATGCTCAGCGCACCGTGAAAGATGTCGCCGTCGAGCAGGCCGAACGTACGCTCCAGATCCAGCGGGCTCATGATCTGACGGCCCAGCACCGCCGCCTTGAAGTTCGGCGCATGCGCATCGACGGTGTCGATCATCAGGTCCGCGACCGCTTCGCGATGCTCGTCCCAGGAGGCGCCATTGGGCAGCCTGGGTGCGACATGCTGGCAGAAAAGACTGGCAACGTGCTGCCCCGCCGGGGCGAGACTGTCGTCGAGTGTGGAGGGAATCAGCAACTCGATGATCGGCTGTCGTGACCAACCCGAACTGCGCGCGTCGAAATAGGCCTGCTCCATATAGGAGAGCGTCGGCGCGATGATGATCCCGGAGGTGTGGTGTGGCGCCTGCTGCCGGCCGGGGAGACAGGTGAAATCCGGCAGCTCGCTGAGCGCGACATTCATGCGAAAGGTGCCGGAGCCGCCACGCCATTTGCGGATCTGCCGCAGAAAATCGACGGGCAGGACTGCCGGATCCAGCAGCTTCGAGTACAACAATCTGGGATTCAGGTTCGAGACCACCGCCGCGGCACGTAGCCTCTCGCCTTGTTCGGTCACGACCCCGAGCACGCGGCCGCGCTCGGCGATGACCTCGCGTACCGGCGCCTGGAGGCGAATATCCACGCCGCGTGCCGCCGCGGATTTCGCCATGGCCTGCGTAATGGCGCCCATGCCGCCGATGGCGTGTCCCCACGCGCCCTTCTTGCCGTTGACTTCGCCGAACACGTGATGCAGCAGCACATAGGCGGATCCCGGGGAGTAGGGACTGGCAAAGTTGCCCACCACGCCATCGAAGCCATATGCGGCTTTGATCGGATCGCTTTCGAACCAGCCATCCAGGTAGTCGCCGGCTGAGCTTGCCAGCAAGCTCAGCAGCTCACGACGAGCCTCCATATCGAGTTTGGCCATGCGCCGTCCGAGGCGGGCCGTACTGAGAATCTCAGGCAACGCCGCCGGCCAGCCCTGATTCACGACGTTCGGTGGCGTCTGTAGCACCAGGTCGCGCAAGACATCGGCAATCGATTCGAGCCGCGCCGCATACGCATCCAGTTGGCCGGCGTCGCGCCTGGAAAACTTTGCCACTTGCTCCGGCGTGCGATAGCCGGCGCTGTCTGCTCCCAGGCCCAGGTAGCGGCCATCGTCCGTGGGCAGAAAATTTGCCCACTGGCGTTGCACGATGTGCAGCCCGTGCCGGTGCAGATCCAGATCGCGAATGACCGTCGGGTTCAGCAGCGACACCGTGTACGAGGCGACGGAGTTCCTGAAGCCAGGATGGAATTCTTCCGTGACGGCGGCGCCGCCGACGATGTGGCG
>JBEBRC010000304.1:0-3514 GCA_040395055.1 Steroidobacter denitrificans | reverse complement strand
GAAGGTCGTCGACAAACTCAGTCCGGATGGCAAGGAACCGGCGGGCAACGATCTGGGCGGGCTGCTTTCCTCCATGGGTAAGCTTCTGGGCTGACGGCCGCGCCGCCTGGCCCAGCGAACTGGGCGTCATAGGAGGCCTGCGTACCGGCAGGCCTCGCCGAGCTGTTGCAGGTGCATTGCGGGGCGGGTGTGGTGCAGGTGTGAACCAGTGGACATCGCACTGGATGCGTACCGCCATGCGTTGTGAGGTGGATCGCGCTTTGCGCCGAGGGCTTGCCTATACTGCGGTTCATCCTTTGGACAACTCGTTGTGGGTATGGTGCTGTCGGGGACCCCCCAGGATCTTGCTTTGCTCAGGCGCTTCTCACCGCTGGATGGGATGAAGCCCGAGAGCCTGGCCGCGTTGGCGCGTCGGACCACTCGCTTGCAGGCGGAGAAAGGACGCTTGCTGTTTGCGCAAGGGGACGAACAAAAGCGCACCTATTATTTGCTGAGCGGCAGCATCGAACTGCTGGCTGAGGGCGAAGTGGCCGGGGTTCTCGATGATGGGACCGCCAAGTCGAGGAAACCCATCGCACACGCGCTGCCGCGTCCCTATGCGGCAGTGGCCGTCTCCGAACGTATCGAATATCTGATGATCGACAACGAGTTTGTCGAGACCGGCGTCACCTGGGACCAGACGGACAGCTACCAGGTCGCGGAACTGCGCGGCCTGGAAGGCGATGCCGCCGTCGCCGCGGACGATTGGATGACGGCGTTGTTGCAGACCAAGGCCTTTCACAAGGTGCCGCCTGCCAATATCCAGGCAGTATTCATGCGTCTGCAGCGAGTCGACTATCGCGCCGGCGACGTCGTCATCAAGCAAGGTGACGAAGGCGATTATTTCTACGTCGTGGTGAAGGGAGAGTGCGCCGTCACTCGCGAAGCGCCGCTCAGCGTGGCAGGCATTCGTCTCGCCGATCTCAAAATGGGCGATACGTTCGGCGAGGAGGCGCTGATTTGCGGAGCGAAGCGCAACGCCACGGTCTCGATGCTGAGCGATGGCTGCCTGATGCGCCTGGCCAAGGAGGATTTCTGCAAGCTGCTGCATGAGCCGCTGCTGGAATGGGTCGATTATCCCGAGGCGCGCCAGATCACCGCCTTGGGCGGGCAGTGGATCGACGTGCGCCTGCCGGCGGAGTTTGCCCACGGTCGCGCGGAAGGGGCGATCAACATACCGCTGCACTCCTTGCGCCTGAGGATGAAGTCGCTCGATCGCAGCAGGCGCTACGTGGTCTGCTGCGACACGGGCCGGCGCAGTTCCGCCTGCGCTTATCTGTTGTCGGAGCGCGGCTTCAACGCCAGCGCCTTGCGTGGCGGCCTGGGCGCGGCCGGCGCTGCACCCGAGGAATGATGGTGGCAAGCGACGACGCGCCGGATGAATCGCTGCAATGGTTTTCGCTGTCCTTGGGCGATGGCATCATGGCAGCCGCCGCTTGCGAGGATATCGCAGGCCAGTTCCTCGTCCGCCATCGGGCGGCCGGCCGGCCGGCGAACATGGCGGTCTTCAAGCGGCACGATTCCGACCTGTCACTGCACTGCGAAGTGACGGCTTATTTTTCTCCCGCCGCCGTCGAGCTTGCACGCGCCTTTGGCGCGACTCCCTGCATCAAGCCTTCGCGACGCGGATTGGATCTGGTGGCCGGCGATCCTGCGTGCTGGCCGGCGGTGTTTCGACCGGACTGATCCGCCGCATACCGCGCACTTGCGCCACGAGGGTATGGCACAGAGGTGGGGTCGTGCGAAGATGCTTCCCGGATCGACTTCGGAGAGCCGCCGTGCATCGCTGGCTGTATGCAACGTTCTGCATCGTCGCCCTGGCGCCGCCCTGGTCTTGCCCACCGGGCATGGCTGCCCAGGCAACAGCGAACGATCCGGAGGAGTCGCTCGCCGGCATCATCGTCGACTTCGAACGCTTGCAGCAGGAAGGCGATCGCCAGGCATTGCGACGGCTGCCCGACGTACGCCCGCGCACGCAGCAGGCCTATCGTCGGCAATTAGCCGCTTTCGATGAACGCCTGGCGCAGGTCGCCGCGGCGGCGCTGTCGCCCGAGGCTGCCCTCGATTACGCGCTGCTGCGGCGCATCGTCAGGCAAGGCCTGGAGCAGGCGGAATACGATTTCGAACGTATCGCGTTCGAGAACGACAGCGGGTTTCATACCCTGGCCGATTACCTGGCGCGCACCACCACCATTGCGACGCGCGAGGATGCGGACGCCTGGCTGGCGCGCCTGGAGGCACTGCCCGACTACTACGAGCAGAATATCCAGAATCTGCGGCGCGGCATACAAACGCGATACACCCAGCCGCGCATCGTCGTGGACCGGGTGCTGGAGGTGGCGCGCAGGCAGGCCGTCACGGCGCAGGACAGTCCACTGCTGTTGCCGTTGCAACGAATGCCATCGAGCATGCCGATAGAGATGAAGGAGGACTATCGCAGCAAGGCGACGACCCTGATACGCGAGCGCATCCTGCCTGCCCAGCAGCGTTTCGTAGAGTTCCTGCAACGCGAATACCTGCCCGCCGCGCGGCCGCAACTGGCCTGGCGCACCACGCCGGATGGCGAGGCGACGTATCGTTTCCTGGTCCGCCGCGAGACCACGACCGAGATGACCCCGGACGAGATCCACCACCTGGGTTTGTCCGAGGTGGCGCGCATCCGTGCATTGATGGAGGCCACCATTCGCGAGACGGGATTCGAGGGTGGCTTCGCTCAGTTCCTCGAGATGCTGCGCACCGAGCGGCGCTTCTACGCACAGACGCCGGAGCAACTCCTGGAGAAGGCGAGCGAGATTGCGAAACGAGCGGACGATCAACTGCCGCGCCTGTTCGGGACATTGCCGCGCCTGACCTACGGCGTGCGGCCGGTGCCGCCCGATATCGCACCGGGCTACACGACGGGACGCTACTGGCAGGGCAGCATGCCCTTGGGGCAGGCCGGCGGCTACATGGTGAATACTTCGCATCTGGACCAGCGTCCGTTGTACGAACTGCCGGCGTTGACCGTGCACGAGGCGGTGCCAGGCCATCATTTGCAGATCGCGCTGGCGCAGGAGCTCGGCAGGCTGCCTTATTTCCGTCGCACTGCAAGTCCGACCGCATTTGTCGAGGGCTGGGGGCTGTACGCGGAGTTTCTCGGCGAAGAGATGGGCATCTACCGCGATCCGTATGAGCGCTTCGGCCGCTATTCCTATGAGATGTGGCGTGCCTGCCGATTGGTGGCGGATACCGGCATTCATTGGCTGGGATGGGATATGGAGCAGGCGCGACGCTGTTTTACGCAGAACTCCGCGCTGGCGCCACACAACATTCAAACGGAGCTTGAGCGCTATGTTTCCTGGCCGGCCCAGGCCTTGGCGTACAAGGTCGGCGAATTACGGTTCCGTGCCTTGCGCGAGCAGGCCGAAACGGCGCTTGGAGAGCGATTCGATATCCGCGAGTTCCACGACGTGCTGTTGCTCGGCGGTGCGCTGCC
>JBEBRC010000303.1:0-3524 GCA_040395055.1 Steroidobacter denitrificans | reverse complement strand
TCGTAGCGCGTGACGCACCAGCCATCCCAATGGGCGCTCCAGACAAAGCCCTCGGAATCGACCGTCAACCCGTCCGGCTTGCCCTCGGATTCGGGCACGCTGACGAAGATGCGGCGATTGCTGATCGAACCGCTCTCCAGATCGAAGTCATAGGCATAGATGGTCTGTTTGGCCGTATCGGTGAAATAGAAGGTCTTGTCGTCCGGGCTCCAGCCGAGGCCGTTGGAGACGTGGAAGCCCCGATCCATTTCGTAGGTGCGCCCATCCGGATCGAGCCGCCACAATCGGCCCTGGTCAGGCGCGGTGTCGATGGCAAGCGTGCCGGCCCAAAGCCGCCCCCTGCGGTCGCACTTGCCGTCATTGAAGCGGTTTCCCGGGCGATCCGCCTCGGGCCGGGCGATGGTGGTGATGCCGCCGCCTGGCAGGTCGAGCCCGCAGATTTCACCATGCATGGCAGCGACGAAACCGCCGCGCGTGCGCGGGATGATGAAACCGACCAGTTCGGGAACAGCTAGGCTGGTATAGGTGCCCTTGGCCGGATCGCCCGTATGCACGGACGGGGCGAGAATATCGACAAAATAGAGCTTTCCGTCGCTCTCGGACCAATGCGGCCCCTCGCCCAGGAAGGTGCTGGCGGGAATAGCGCAACGCACATCGGTGCGGTCGACGCCGAGCGGGCGCGGCTGGATGCCAAGCGACATGGCGAACTCTCCGAAATTGCCGGAGGTGCGACGTGCCGCCTCGATGACTTCCCGGCCTAATGCATGCAGCCGATCGACCGGCAGGCGAAATGACGGACCGATAATGCCGATGGCGCCGATCGGCTGACCGCGATGATCGAGGACCGGCGCGGCGACCGACGAAATACCGATATTCTGCTCATCGACCGAAACGGCATATCCGCGCGCCTTGGTGAGATCGAGCTGGCGGATCAGTTCATCGACATCGACGATGGTGTGGGGGGTAAGCTGCTCGAGCAGCGCATCGGCCAGGAGCGCTCGCCGCTTTTCCAGGGACAGATGGGCGAGCATGGCCTTTCCCAACCCGCTGGCATGGGGCGCCGCACGACTTCCCACGCCATTGTTGAGCCGCAACGGCTGCGCCACTTCGCGCTGGTCGATATAGAGCACCTCGTCGCCATCCATGACGCCCAGGCGGATCGCCTCCCCCGTCAGGTCGCGTAGGCGTTCCAGTTCGGGCTCGGCGGCGCCGCGCAGGTCAAAATCGTCCCAGACCTTGTGCGCCCACTGAAACAGCCGTGCCGCGAGCCGATACGTCTGGTTGCGACCGTCAAAGCCCAGAAGGCGCTCCTCGACCAGCGCCTGCAGCAGCCGGTGCAGCGTGCCTTTCGGCATGCTGGTCTGCTCCAGCAGTTCGGTGAAGCGCAGCCCGGCCGGAGCCTTGGCGACAATATCGAGAAGCTGGATTCCGCGGGTCAAGGCCTGCACGCCCGGGGTCGAGTGGCTCTCGGCCTCACCCTCCTTGTCGGCCGTGCCGATGCCTGGCTGGGACCTGCCCATGACGTCTCCTCCGGCCGTTCTTGCCGGCCAATCGATGCGGCGTCGACGCGCCGTGTTGCCATTCGAATATCTTGGAACTAAGTTCCATGTCAACGCGTCCAGCGCGATCCATGCCGCCTTGGGAGGAAAAGTGCGCATCACGAAAGTCGACCACTGGCTGGTCAGAATGCCGTTTACAGAAGACATCTTGTGGGGCTCGGGACGCCGTATCGGCACGACGCGGCTGGTCTGTCGCATCGAGACGGACGCCGGAATCACGGGTTGGGGCGAGACCATTTCGCTGATCGCCAATGTGCCGGCCGTATTTGCCGACATCGTCGCGCCGCTCGCCATCGGCTATCCCGTCGCCGACGTCGAGCGTCTGCACCGGCATGTGCTGGGCGCGGGCTTCTATCATCACAAGCGCGCCGCCGTGATGGCCATTGCCGCCCTGGAAATGGCCATGTGGGACGCACTGGGAAAACAGGCGCGGCTACCGCTCTATGCGTTGTGGGGCGGTAAGTGGCGCCACGATGTGGAGGCGGCCGCCTATCTGTTCACCAACGAACCCAAGGGATTGTCGGAGCGGCTGCAGCGCTTCCTCGACAAGGGCTACGAAACCTTCAAGGTCAAGATCGGCTTCGACGAACGAACCGACATCGTGCTGGCCGAGGCCGCGCGCAAGGTGATCGGCGACCGGCCGCTGCGGCTCGACGTCAATGGCGCCTGGCATCCCGGGACGGCCAAGCGCCAGCTTGAAAAGCTGCGCGCCTTCGATCCCGCCTATGTCGAACAGCCGCTGGAACTGGACGATCTGGCCGGCCATGCAGCGCTTGTGGCGCAATCGCCGGTCCCGATCGCGCTGGATGAAAGCGCTTATACGCTCGCCGATGTCGGCAATATCGTGCGGGCCAGCGCGGCCGATGTGGTGCTGCTCGATCCGCATGAAGCGGGCGGGCTGTGGCAAACGATCAAGGCGGCCGCAATCTGCGAGGCCGTCGGCATTCCGGTGACGCTTCATTCGGGCGCCGAGCTGGCGCTTTCACAGTCGGCCTACATCCATCTGGCCGCCTCCATTCCCAACCTGTCGCTGGCCATCGATACCGAGCGAGCCTATCTCGGCGGCGATATCAGTCCCAATCCACCGGTGCTGACGAGCGGGCGCTTCGCCATTCCGGAAGGACCGGGTCTCGGCGTCGACGTCGATGTGGAGGCGCTGGAACGCTACCGGGTCGACGGCATAGCCGGTGCCTATCTCGACACCTCCCGCAAGGACTGGTTCCCGATAAAACCCGCCTATTGAGTGCAGCCTATGTATATCGCGATCGAATGGACCTCCGCGGCCTTCCACGCCTGGCTGCTGCGGAAGGACGGTACGACGGCGGCGGAACATGGCAGCGCGCGTGGGGTAAACAGCATCAAAGGCAATGCCTTCGAGAGCGCCTTGATCGAGGAGATCGGAGCCTGGCTGCCCGATGCGCAGACAATCCTCCTGTCGGGCATGGTGACAAGCCGGACCGGCTGGGTCGAGTCGCCCTTCGCCATGGTGCCGGCCGCCATCTCCGACATCGTCGGCAGTGCGGTCCGCAAGGATATTGCCGGCCTGCCCCCGCTTTATTTCATGCCGGGAATTGCCCGAATCGAGCCCGTGCCGGATGTAATGCGCGGCGAGGAAATGACGGTTTTCGGCATTGAAGGCACCTTGCCGTCGCGGGTCGTGCTGCCGGGCGCCCATTCGAAATGGATCAGGACCGATGGGACGCGGATCCTCGACGTCGCCACCTATATGTCGGGCGAAGTGCTCAACCTGCTGCGCCGGGACTCGCTCGTCTCGCGGCTCATCCCGGAAAGCCATGAGCCTCGGCCGGCCGCCTTCGAGCGTGGTGTTCTGATGGCACAGGACAAGACGACGCTGCCCGGCGGCGTGCTTCAGCGCATTTTCTCCGCGCGTTCGCTCGTCTTGTTCGACCGTCTCCAGCCTGAAGAGATCGCCGATTATCTCGCCGGCGTGATCCTTGGTTCGGA
>JBEBRC010000302.1:0-3525 GCA_040395055.1 Steroidobacter denitrificans | reverse complement strand
GAGGGCTACGGCGCCTACCTGGACCAGGTGGAGGATGTGCGATGAGCGAAGAACGTGCCGTACTTGCCGGCGGCTGTTTCTGGGGCATGCAGGATCTGATTCGCCGCTATCACGGCGTGGTTTCGACGCGCGTCGGCTACACCGGCGGTGAGGAGCCGAACGCCACTTATCGCAATCATCGCGGCCATGCCGAAGCCATCGAGATCGTCTTTGATCCCGACCAGATCAGCTATCGGCAGATCCTCGAGTTCTTTTTCCAGATTCACGACCCGAGCACGCTCAATCGCCAGGGCAACGACGTCGGCACGAGCTATCGCTCGGCGATCTTCTACACCAAGGCCGAGCAGCAGCGGATTGCCGAAGACACGATCGCCGATGTCGATGCGTCAGGCCTGTGGCCCGGAAAAGTCGTGACCGAGGTGGTTCCGGCCAGCGCGTTCTGGGAGGCGGAACCCGAGCATCAGGATTACCTGGAGCGGATTCCGAACGGCTATACCTGCCATTTCATTCGGCCCGAATGGCGGCTTCCGGTCCGCAAGGAACAGGTTCCGCAGCAGGCGTGATCGCCGCCGAGGCCCTTACCCTGGTGCCGACGCGACCGCCGCTCCGTCCGCGATGGGCGTATCGAGCTCGATCCACGTCGGTGCATGATCGCTTGCCTTCTCCCAGCCGCGTACCTCCCTGTCGACCCCGGCGCGTTGCAGCAGCCTGGCTGAACTGGCATTGAGCAGGAAGTGATCGATGCGCAGGCCTGCATCGCGCGCATAGGCGTTGCGAAAGTAATCCCAGTAGGTATAGATCTGGGCCTCGGGGTGTAGGGTCCGTAGCGCGTCGACCCAGCCCTGGCTGGTGAGGCGTTCGAACGCCTCGCGCGTTTCGATGCGAAACAGCGCATCGTTGACCCACCGTTCCGGCTTGTAGACATCCTTTGCGGTAGGTATGACGTTGTAGTCTCCGGCAAGGACGACGGGCGTATCGCGTGCAACCAGCTGCGCAGCATGGTCCGTGAGGCGTTGCAGCCAGCGCAGTTTGTAATCGAACTTCGGGCCCGGCGCAGGATTGCCGTTGGGCAGGTAAAGACAGCCGATCAAGACCCCACGCACCGTGGCTTCGATGTAGCGGCTGTGCGCGTCGTCAGGATCGCCGGGGAGCACGCGCCGGATCTCGACCGGCTCCGTATCGCGCGCCAGGATGGCAACCCCGTTGTAGCTCTTCTGCCCGTGCCAGATCACTCCGTAACCCGCCTCTCGTATGGCGCTTTCCGGGAATTTTTCCTGTGGCGCCTTGAGTTCCTGCAGGCACACCACGTCCGGGGTCGTTTCCTGCAGCCAGCGCAGCACGTTGGGGAGCCGGGCATTGATGCTGTTGACGTTGTAAGTGACGATTCGCATGCAGGCCATTGTAACGAATACGCGCCGCGGCCAGGGCCCCATCCGCCGCGATCAGCAACCAAGCCGAATATCGTCTTCAAAGAGCCCGCAGCCTCCAGGCCTCGACAAATGGTGCGGCATGAGCGACCTCGGCCTGGCGCCACGGAAGGAATTTACCGTCCGGCAGGGGGCGAGCGCATTGACACAGGCAAGGGGTCTGCCTATCGTTCGTGGGTTAGCGGTGCCTGCATTGACGCGCAGGCTTGAAAGGGAATCCGGTGCGGGCGATGAGCCCAATGCCGGAACTGCCCCGCAGCGGTAATTGGGAACGACCGTCGCCATCGCACTGGGTTGATACCTGGGAAGCGGCGACCACTAGATCAGCGCTCTGCCATGGAGCGCCTGCCCGAGAGTCCGAAGACCTGCCGCAGCCGTCGCGCCTATAGCTGCGCGGCGTTCGGCTGTCGGGCTCTCGCGGGTGGGGCTGGCGGAAATGCTTCGCGGGCTCAGTTCCCTCGAGGTCCTTCCGTTCGTACCCCCATGTTGCGTCCGATCCTGCTCGCGGGAGCAGAAAGCCACGATCGGATGTGATGCAGGCGGGGGAGACTCTCGTCATTGCGTCGCGGCGGCGTGTCTTTCGCTCTTCGGGCGTCCTGCTCGGAGTATTCATCGTGTCGGTACGTGCTACGAATCTTGGTTTCCCGCGAATCGGCGTCGATCGCGAACTGAAAAAGGCGCTGGAAGGCTATTGGCAGGGATCCTTGTCCCGCGAGTCGCTGTTACAGGTCGGCTCACAGCTGCGCGAGCGGCACTGGATGCTGCAGCAGGCGGCCGCTATCGACTTCATTCCTTCGAACGATTTTTCCTTCTACGACCAGGTCCTGGACCTCAGCTGCATGCTGGGCTGCGTGCCGCCGCGCTACGGCTGGAGCGGCGGGGAGATCGACCTGGATACCTACTTCGCCATGGCGCGAGGGCGCCAGAGCGGCGATGCGGACGTGACCGCCATGGAAATGTCGAAATGGTTCGATACCAATTATCACTACCTGGTGCCGGAGTTCGAAGCCGATCAGACTTTCAAGCTCTCCAGCGACAAGGTGTTCGAGGAGTTTGCACAGGCCAAGGCGCTGGGCATCGATACACGCCCGGTGCTGATTGGCCCGCTTACCTATGTCAGGCTGGGCAAGAAGAGCGCCGGCGTGCGCTACAGCCGCAGCGCGCTGATACAGAAGCTGGTGCCGGTCTACATCGAAGTACTGCAGCGGCTGCACGCCATGGGAGCGCAGTGGGTGCAGTTGGATGAGCCCGCGCTGGTGCTCGACTTGAGCGATCCGTATCGCGCGGCTTGCGCCGCGGCATACCAGCAGATCGCCGCGGCGGTGCCGGGGCTGAAAATAATGCTGACTACTTACTTCGACAGCCTGCGCGACAATGCCAGCCTGGCCTTTTCCCTGCCGGTAGCCGGTATCCATCTCGACCTGTGCCGCGGACCGGGACAGGCAAACAGCGGCGCCAACGATGCGGACCGTATCCTGGAGGAGGCTCTGGCGAAGGCTGGCGACAAGTATTTGTCGCTGGGTATCGTTGACGGACGCAACATATGGAAGAACGACCTGAGCACCTCGCTGTCGTGGATCGACAAGGCGGTCGAGCGGTTGGGCAAGGACAAAGTCATGGTGGCGCCGAGCTGTTCTCTTTTGCATACGCCCGTCGACCTCGGCGCGGAGCAGCAGCTCGATCCCGAGCTGGCAGGCTGGATGGCGTTCGCGACCCAGAAGCTGGCGGAGATTGCCACGCTGGCGCGAGGCGCCAATCAAGGGCACGCCGCCATTGCGACAGCACTCGCCGGCAGCGACACGGTGCGCCAGCAGCGCAGGACCTCGGCGCGCATCCACGACCATGCCGTGCAGGCGCGCCTGTCCGGCATCACGCCACCGATGCAACGGCGCCAGTCCGCCTTCGCGCAGCGGCGCGCACTGCAGCGGGACATTTTCGATCTGCCGCCGTTTCCGACCACGACCATCGGCTCCTTCCCGCAGACGCCGAAGATCCGCCAGGCGCGCGCGCTCTTCAGGAAGAGTGAATCGAGCGTCGCCGAGTACCGCGAAGCCATGCAGGCGGAGATTCGATCGGTGGTCGAGCACCAGCACCGTCT
>JBEBRC010000301.1:0-3547 GCA_040395055.1 Steroidobacter denitrificans | reverse complement strand
GCCACACGGCTTGGCGTAACGATGGGAGAGGGTATCCGATGAATCGACGTGTATCCCGCAAGGCGGCCCGCGTGGCCACTGCGCTGCTGGCCGTCGCCGGATCGACGAGCCTTGCCATGGCCGGGCTGGCGCAGGCCGCCGATACGGCAACCCCTGCACAACCGACGGTGGCATCGCGCTATGCGTTCACTTGGCCGCTCGGTCCCACCACTCCCGCGCCGCGCGGCGGCACCACGCAAGGTGCGGCCGTCGAACTCGACAGCGCGGCTTCCCCTCAATGGCAGGCATTGCAGGAGCCGGGCATCAGCGCGGCAGAGCGCGACCGGCGCGCGATCCTGGCGATGGCCGGCAATTACCGCGTGAGTTTCGATTTCCTGGAGATCGCAGCCTTCACCGGCGATGGTTCTGCGCGGGCGCGTCCTTACCAGTCATGGGGTACGGAGCGGGTCTTCGTCGATCGCGACGAACCGCAGCACATCAGTCTGGTGCACGTCCTGGAGATGCACATGATGGGTGCCGACGGCAAGCCGATGGCACCGATGGTTACCAAGCACTGGCGACAGGACTGGCGTTACGAGCCGGCGTATGTCGTCGAATACCAGGGCAGCGAGCAATGGAACCGTCGCGAACTTTCCAGCGCCGAGCGGCAGGGACGATGGTCGCAGACGGTCTATCAAGTGGATGAGGCGCCGCGCTATGGCGCCCTCGGCCAGTGGGAGCACAACGCGGCCTTCTCCAGTTGGATCAGCAACGAGACCGCCCGCCCGCTGCCGCGCCGGGAGTGGTCGGTGCGCAAGGACTACGACCTCCTGCGCGGCACCAACCGTCACACCGTCACGCCGACCGGCTGGATACAGGAAGAGAACAACCTGAAGGCCGCCAACGCCGCCGCGCTACCGTTCGTGGGACGTGAGTATGGCGTGGCGTACTACCAGCGCATCCTGGGCGACTACTTCGTCGACGCCCAGAAGTACTACGAATCCACGCGTGCCTATTGGGACCAGGTGCTGGCTGCCTGGGATGAGATCTGGAGCGAGAGCGGCACGGTGACCCTCAAGGCCAACAGCGACCAGTCGGGGGCGTACGCCGATCTGTTTCAGCTAGCCGAGGACTATGCGGCGGGCAAGCTCGATCTCGCCGACGCGAAGCGGAAGATCCGGGACTCGTTGTCGCGGCAGCAGGGGTGATAGATGGGTGCTCGATGCCGTGCCTGTAGTCAGGATGTTGGCCAAAGTGCGCTGTGCGAGATGCGGCTGAGGCAGTGATTCCGGGCGGAGTGTTCAGCCCGAGAGCACGAACGAGCCGTTGGGATACTGGTTGCTTATGAACTCCACGAATGCGCGGACCTTCGGGCTCGGCAGGCGGCGGGAGGTGTGCAGCACCCACAATTCGACATCCCTGCCAGCCGCTCCCCACTGCACCAGGTCACCTCTGGACAGCATGGTCCAGATGATGGATCGCGGCAGCAGCGCTGCGCCAGCACCGGCAAGAATCGCGTCGCGAATCGTCAACAGCGAGGAGGCGCGCAGCACCGGCTGCGGCTCGATGATGAGACGGCTGCCATCGATGGGCCAGGGCTCGCCCGCATACGTGGGCAGCACGACGGCAGGAACCTGGACCGGCTTGTTGCTCCTGCCCTTCGGCATCGGCACCGAAGGCGCGGCGGCGATCACCATGCGGTCCCTGGCAAAGCATCGGCCGACCAGCGTGCTGTCCTGGTGCGGATTGATGCGAATCGCGACGTCGAAATGTTCGTCCACCAGATCGACGACACGATCCTCCGATACCACCTCAAGTTGCACCTCAGGGTAGGCGGCCAGGAACTGCGCGCCGAGGCGGCCCAGTGCGAGCTGGGAGAACAGCAACGGCGCGGCGACCCGCAGACGACCGCGGGGCGTGGCCAGTCCTTCACCTGCAGCAGCCATGGCTTCGGCGACTTCGCGCATTGGCCCTTCGGTGCGGCTCATCAGCAGCTGCCCGGCTTCCGTCAAGGCGAGCCTGCTCGCACCGCGCTCCACGAGCCGGACACCCAATGCTTCTTCCAAGTCGGCAATGCGACGAGACAAGGTCGCTTTCGAGCGGCCGCTGGCGCGGCTGGCCTTGCCCAATCCCCCATGGGTTGCCACCAGGTTGAAGTCTTGGAGAGCGTTGAGATTCATGTGTTCCGAAATTGATACAGATTGTCTAAATAATAGAGTCTTTGTTTTGTTTATGAAACTCCCTATCGTGTCAGGCAGATGCAAAGTGAGGAGTTTCCAATGAACAAACTGTTCTCGCCCGTTCGTGTCGGACGCCATTCGCTGCCAAACCGCCTGGTCATGGCGCCGATGACCCGCTCACGCGCCCAGTTCGACGGCACACCGGGAGATCTGGCCGCCGACTATTACGGCCAGCGTGCCAGCGTTGCTCTCATCGTTACCGAAGGCACCCAGCCCTCGGACGATGGGCAGGGCTATCTGAGCACGCCGGGCATCTACACCGAGGCGCATGTCGCCGGCTGGAGGAAGATCACCGCCGCCGTGCACGGCAAGGGCGGGCATGTCTTCATTCAACTCATGCATGCCGGTCGCATGTCGCACCCGGACAATACGCCGCATCACCGCCAGGGCGTCGCACCGTCGGCCATGGCACCGGGCGCGCAGATGTTCACGATCAAAGGCCTGCAGGACATCCCCGTACCGCGTGCGTTGACTACTGAAGAAGTGCGCCAGACCGTGGCTGATTTCCGCTTCGCGGCACGTCGCGCGATCGAAGCCGGCGCCGATGGCGTCGAGGTCCACGGCGCGAACGCCTACCTGGTTCAACAGTTTTTTGCGCCCAGTGCCAACACGCGCTCGGACGAATACGGTGGCTCGATCGAGAACCGTGCCCGCTTCGCTATCGACGTCGTCGACGCGATCGCCGAGGAAATCGGCGCCGACAGGACGGCGATCCGCCTGTCGCCCGGCACGACCCTATGGGGCATCGACGAAGGCGCCGAGGGGCCGGACCTTTATCGCTATCTGGTTGCCGCACTCGGCAAGCGGGGACTGGCCTACTTGCACATCGTCCATCAAGGCAACGAATCGCTGCTGGCCGATATCCGCAGGCTCTGGAGCGGCGCGCTGATCCTGAACCGGGCGGGGCGCCCGCGCGAGCAGATCGGGGTCGACGTGGCTTCCGGACTGGCCGATCTGGAGTCCTATGGCCAATGGGTGCTGTCGAATCCGGATTTCGTTGTCCGGGTCAGGACCGATGCGCCGATGAACAGCGCCGACCGCAGCACTTTCTTTGGTGGCACCGCACGAGGCTATACCGACTATCCCGCTTTGAAGGAGGTCGACGTGGCTTGAGGTGGAAAGTGCTACCAGGCTGGCACGCCGGACCCGGCAAAAACAACCGCTGCATGTGAGTGCCATGCGCAGACCAGCGCATAAGGTACGATCATGGATCCGCGGCAGCGTGCAATGCGCTTGCCAATGCCACCCTGGATGGGTTGGCGGCGGTTGTGCGCGCAGGTCGATGCGCTGACGCTGTGTGCGATGGGATGAGGGGGCAACGCCTTCAT
>JBEBRC010000300.1:0-3589 GCA_040395055.1 Steroidobacter denitrificans | reverse complement strand
GCGGTCGATGCCACCTGGGTGGCATTGCTGCAACGACGGCTTGCCAGCCAAGGTTACGGTTACCGCGTCGTGAATGCCAGCATCAGCGGCGAGACGACCGGCGGCGCGCGCAGCCGCCTGCCACGAATACTGACGTTGCACGAGCCCGCCATCGTGGTATTGGAACTGGGCGGCAACGACGGCCTGCGAGGCCTGCCGGTCCAGCAAGTGCAAGCGAACTTCCAGTTCATGGTAGAACGCAGCCAGGCGGCGGGCGCCAAGGTCGTGCTGGTGGGCATGCGCGTGCCGCCCAACTACGGCGCGGCCTACGCCGACCGGTTTCATGCGCTCTTTGCGCAACTGGCCGAGCAGTACCATACGCAGTTGGTCGATTTCTTTCTGGAAGGCGTGGCGCAGGATGCCTCGCTGATGCAGGACGATGACATTCATCCAAACGCCGCGGCACAGCCGCGATTGCTCGACAATCTCTGGCCTGCCTTGCAGGACCTACTGGTGAAGTGAGCCGCCCATGAACGCAGAACAGCAGCGATTGACCGTGGAAAAGATCTGGCTCGAGAACTATCCGGCCGGCGTGCCCGAGGAAATCAATCCCGACGAATACTCCTCCTTGCTGGAACTACTGCAGGAAAGCTGTGACCGCTTCGCCGACATGCCGGCATACACCAGCATGGGCAAGACGATCACCTATGCCGACTACGATCGGCTGTCGCGCGATTTTGCCGCCTGGCTGCAGCAGGTCGCAAAGCTCGAGAAAGGCGATCGCATCGCGCTCATGATGCCGAACGTACTGCAGTACCCGATCGCCCTGTATGGCGCATTGCGCGCGGGCCTGATCGTCGTCAACACCAATCCGATGTACACCACGCGCGAACTGGAACACCAGCTGACCGACTCAGGCGCCAAGGCGATCGTGATCCTGGAGAATTTCGCGCATGTCCTGGCGCAGGTCATCGAACACACGGCGCTCGAGCACGTCGTCGTCACCGGCGTCGGCGACCAGTTGGGCTGGCCGAAGTCCTCGCTCGTGAACCTGGTCTTGCGTCATGTGCGCCGCCAGGTTCCGCGCTGGGAATTGCCGGGCGCCGTGCGCTTCAACCGGGCACTGGCCGAGGGTGGATTTCTGTCCGTCGACCCGGTTGCGTTGACGCATGACGACGTTGCCTTCCTGCAATATACCGGCGGCACGACCGGTGTGGCCAAGGGTGCGATGCTGACTCATCGCAATATGGTGGCCAATGTCCTGCAATCGGCTGCCTGGATCGGCTCCGGGGCTCAATTTGGCAAGGACACGATCATCACCGCGCTGCCGCTGTACCATATCTTCGCGCTCACCGCGAACTGGCTGGTATTTTTCAAGTTCGGCGCCCACAACATCCTGATCGTCAATCCACGCGATTTCCCTGCCTTCGTCAAGGAACTGCGGGCGCAGCCGTTCACCTACATCAGCGGCGTCAACACCTTGTTCAACGCATTGCTGCATACGCCCGGATTCGATCAGGTCGATTTCAGCGAGTTGCGAGTGTCGCTGGGCGGCGGCATGGCGGTTCAGCGCTCGGTCGCGGAGCGCTGGAAGCAGGTCACCGGCAACATCCTCACGCAGGCCTGGGGCCTGACGGAAACCTCGCCCGCGGCCTGCATCAACCCCTTCACCGAGGAATACAACGGCTCCATCGGCCTGCCCATCTCCTCGACCGAAATCAGCATTCGTGACAATGACGGCCAAGCGCTGGCCATCGATGAAATCGGCGAGATCTGCGTGCGCGGTCCGCAGGTGATGCGCGGCTACTGGAACCGTCCGGAGGAGACCAGCGAAGTCATGCTCCAGGACTGGCTGCGCACCGGCGACATCGGACGCATGGACAAGAAAGGCTTCGTCTTCATCGAAGACCGCAAAAAGGACATGATCCTGGTCTCCGGCTTCAACGTCTATCCGAACGAGATCGAGAGCGTTGCCGCAAGCCACCCCGGCGTGCTGGAAGTCGCGGCCGTTGCCCAGCCGGACGAGCATTCAGGTGAAGTCGTCGCATTGTTCGTGGTGCGCAAGGACCCAAGCCTGACCGAGCAGCAGCTGATCGATCACTGCCGCACGCAGCTGACGAAATACAAGGTCCCCAAGCACGTGTATTTCCGCGAACAACTCCCCAAATCGAATGTCGGCAAGATCCTGCGCCGCGCCCTGCGCGACGAGCTACCGCCCCAAGCGGGGAGCCGGACTTGAGTTATTGACATATCCCCTCTGGCGCTCGCTCCCGCGGAGCCGAGGAGCCGGACTTGAGTTGTTGACATATTGGCGTCGCCTGGGCTGCCCAGGCGAGACTGATGCCCGCGGTGACTGAATGCCGGGCTTTCGCCTGATTGCCTGTTCGGGCATGGCGCAGCGAAATGCAGGCGCGACGAAGGCCAGGAGCGCCGACGTATGTCAATAACTCAAGTCCGGCTCCTCCTTAGAGGTTCTCTAAGGCGCCAGGTGGTATCGCGGGCTCAATTCATGCACCGCCTGGATCATGGCCGCGGCATGCTCGGGTGGGATGGCGGGATGGATGCCATGGCCCAGGTTGAAGACATGGCCATGGCCGTGCCCATAGCTGGCCAGGACGCCGGCAACCTCTTCACGAATCCGTGCGGGCGAGGCATACAGGCAGTTCGGATCCAGATTGCCCTGCAGCGCGACATGGTCACCGACGGCGCGGCGCGCATCGGCGAGATCGGTCGTCCAGTCCACGCCCAGGGCGTCGCAGCCGGTCTGCGCCATGGCATTCAGCCAGGCACCACCGCCCTTGGTAAACAAGATCACGGGCACCTGCCTGCCCTCGTGCTCGCGAGTCAGTTCCGCCACGATGTTGCGCATGTAGTGCAATGAAAAATCCCGATAGCACCGCGGCGACAGTACCCCACCCCAGGTATCGAACAACATCACCGCCTGAGCACCCGCTTCGATCTGCGCATTCAGGTACAGCCGGGTCGCATCGGTCAGCAACTCCAGCAATGCATGCATGGTCGCCGGATCCTCGTACATCATCGCCTTGATGCGGGAGAAATCGCGCGAGCTGCCGCCCTCGACGATATAGGTCGCGACGGTCCACGGACTGCCGGCGAAGCCTATCAATGGCACCTGGCCAGCCAGTTCGCGACGAATCACGCGTACCGCATCCATGACATAGCGCAGTTCCACGTTCGGGTCGGGCACGCCCAGGCGAACGACATCGCTGCGCGAGCGCACCGGCCGCTCGATGCGCGGGCCCTCCCCGGTCTCGAACTGCAGTCCCAGCCCCAGCGCATGAGGGATCGTCAGAATGTCCGAGAACAGAATCGCCGCGTCCAGGGGGAACCTGGCCAGCGGCTGCAAGGTAACCTCGCAGGCCAGATCGGGGTTCATGCATAAATTCAGGAAGCTCCCCGCGCGGGCGCGCGTCGCACGATATTCCGGCAGATAGCGCCCTGCCTGGCGCATCATCCACACTGGTGTGCGATCGACGGGTTGGCGCAGCAAGGCGCGCAGAAGCAAGTCGTTTTTAAGCATCGGTTCCCTATTGCGCGAAAAATGTTGGCGCACTGTAGCAACGCTGCAGCATTTCGCCAGTGGTGGATC
>JBEBRC010000299.1:0-3598 GCA_040395055.1 Steroidobacter denitrificans | reverse complement strand
CCCCGGTGGCGAGGCAGGCGGCAACGCGCACCTGGAGCGGCCACCCGCTGGCGCGGGTGGACCCTGGCCGTGTCGGCGGCGCGGCCTTGCGGGTGAGCGAACCCTTGGGGTGGGCGGGCATCAGGCGGCGCGCCCGCGGTACATGCCGGAGCGCGCACCGCGGACGCCGCTGCGTCAATCGGGTGTGTGGGCGCGCAGACCGCGCCGGGTCAGCGCCTCCCAGGCGGCCTCGGCCGAGTCGGCGAAATCGAACAGTTCCAGATCGGCGGCACTGATCATGCCCTCCTCGACCAGTACCTCGAAATTGATGAGGCGGCGCCAGTAGTCCTGGTCGACCAGCACGATGGGCACGGCCGGAGCCTTGCCGGTCTGGCGCAGGGTCAGGATCTCGAAAAACTCATCCATGGTGCCGAAACCGCCGGGAAAGATCGCCAGCGCATTGGCGCGCATCGCCAGGTGCATCTTGCGCATCGCAAAGTAATGAAAGCGGAACGTCAGCTCCGGCGTACTGTAGTGGTTCGGGATCTGCTCTTTGGGCAAGGTGATGTTGAAACCGATGCTGGGTGCGCCGGCTTCCTGGGCACCGCGATTGGCGGCTTCCATGATTCCCGGCCCACCGCCGGTGGCAATGACGTTGTCGCGCCAGCGATTCCTGGGCGCCAAGGCGCCCCCGCGCAGGGAGGCGATGCGCCCGAATTCGCGCGCGCTCTCGTACCAGCGCGCCTGCCTGGCGGCGCGTGCCGCAGCCTGCCGCGCCGGCTCGTCCCTGGCTGCCGCGATCGCCGCCTGCGCCTGCTGCATGGAAGGCACCCGCGCGCTGCCGAACACGATGATCGTCGAGCGTATGCCCCAGTCCCGGAGCAGCAAGTCCGCCTTGGAATACTCCAGCGCGAAGCGGACGGCACGCATTTCTTCACGCAGCAGGAATGGCGTGTCCTCGACCGGCAGCAGGTAACTGGGCGATTGCAGCTGGGCTGCGCTGTCGGAGGCTGGAACCGCGGCGCAGGCATGGCTTGCGGCCGAGGCAGGGGCCGCGACCGCCTCCAGCCGAAGGCTTTCCGACTCGGAACCTTCTGCCGCGGAACTCTCCGTCCGGGAAGCCGCTGCCTGGGAGCTATCTGCCTGGATCATCGTATGCCTTCATGAACTGGCGGACGAGGATTCGCCCGGTGCACAGTTTAAACCGATCGTCTCCCGCGGCTTGAATTCATCCTGTCTGTGGCGCCTGGCAGGCGCCGACGTTGCAATCCAGCCCAGGCGTGCGACCCGTGCCCGGGGAAATCTGCCTAGCTCTCACGGACTTTCGCTGATACAGCGTCATCGGGCCGCGCCGCAGTCTGTGACAAGGTTTGCCACACAGTGATTTTTTCATGCAAAGTCCGCTTCGCCTCACGTTTCGCCATGTCGATCGCTCACCGGCGCTGGAGGCCCAGGTGCGCGAGCTGGTCTCGCGCCTGGAGCGTTTTCACGACCGCATAACGGCCTGCCACGTAGTCATAGAGGCGCCGCACGCCCATCCCGGCAAGGGCTCGCCGTTCGAAGTCAGCATCGAACTGCTGCTCCCTGGCGGACTCATCCACGCACGCAGCACCCATGGCAGCGACACCAGGCACGCCGATGTCTATGCCGCTCTGCAGCAGGCTTTCGCCAGCGCCAAGCGCCAACTGCTGGATTTCGCACCGGCTCATTGTTGATGGCACGCGGCGAGTTTATGCACAGTTGCCGCGGCATGGCTCGGCATGCCAGGTGTGTCAGCCCACGCGACGGCCGGTTGGGCCGCCGAATTTCCTCGCACACAGGGATGGCCTGGAGACGACCCGTAGCAACCGGTTGGTGGTTTTACCGTCAGGCAGTGGTCGTCATCTGGAACGTCGCGACGCATTGGCCGGCGCGTGCCTGGCGGGTGTTGCGCACGAGGGTAGAGAGTTCGTGCAGCAGCGTACGAAGCCGGTTCGATTCTGCGATTACGTGTTCGCCGCCGTCAGCGCCGCCAGCACCCGTTCGCTGCGAAATGGCGGTCGGCGCAATCGAACTCCCGTTGCATCGTAAATCGCGTTGGCCACTGCAGCGATCACGGGTTTGTGGCAGCACTCGCCAGCGCCGTAGGATGGCAGGTCAGAACGGTCTGGATTGGGATCGCCGTTGATCAGCACGACGTCGATGGTCTCGGGTGTGTCCGAATGCCGCAGGCTGGGGTGTGAAGCCCAGTCGACGCTGGTGACTTTCTCGTTATCGAACTGGACCTCTTCCCAGAGCGCACGACTCAGCGCGTGCAACATGCCGCACTCGACAGTGTGACGCAGGCCTTCGGGATTGATCGCGAGCCCGCAGTCGTGGGCGCACACCAGGCGCTTGGTCCAGACGCGCCCGGTCTCACGATTCACCTCGACCTCGGCGATGGTGGCAACAACGGTGTTGCTGCGGTAGGTGTAAGCGATGCCTCGTCCCGAGAGCACCTTGCCACGCGCTGCTGCCGTGCGTGGTCTGGGTGACGGACGCGCGTCCCATCCATAAGTCTTCGCAGCCGCATGCACCACGGCTAGCGAGCGCGCCTTCCGGAACACGTCATCCTCTTTGGCCGCCGACAGCATATCGAGGCGGAACTGTACGGGATCGGCCTTGGCCGCTACGGCTAGCTCGTCGATGAACGACTCGAAGGCGAAAGTCACCTGCGGTCCATTGGGATCGCGAAGATTGCCGGTCCGAAGCGGCGTCTCCCAAATCATCGGCAGCCCGACGATACGCGTCGTCGTACGCCGATTCGGAATGGCGTACATCACGGATGGCGCTTCAGCGCTGCCCGTGGCCGGGCGTTCGGGGCGCCGGCCCATGAGCTGCGCGATCAGCACCGTGTCGGGTTCGTTGTATCCGAGATGATTGTGGTCCACTGCACACGCGTCGTACTCGAGCGCCGTCACCTTGCCTTGATCATCGAGCGCGCCACGCAGCTTGAAGACATAGGCCGGGCCCTTGGTATCCCACGCGGTTTCTTCGTCACGCATCCACTGCATGCGGACCGGGCGGCCGAGCTCCCCGGCCAGGAACGCCGCTTCGAAACCGGCATCGTCTGCAGCGGTACGACCGTATACTTGCGGGCCGTCCATGTAGACCACGCGCACTTTCTCCCTCGGCATGCCGAGAAACTTTGCGATGCCATTGCGCAGGCCGTAGGACTTCATGTCGTTGGAGTAGATAGTCATCTGCCCGTCGGAAGGGTCGGCGAGCGCGTGTGCCGGGCCGATGGCGGTGTGTCCCTGAAAGGGCACTTCGTATTCGGCTTCGACGACACGATTGGCACCCAGGCGCACCGCTGCCGGATCACCCTGAACCTGTGGTTCGCTCGTCCAAGTGGGCGTGGCACGACGCATGTAGTCGAACAGGTCGCCGGAGGCCGGGAACGGCGCGGCTGCAGGCCGTTTCCACTCCCCCTTCAGTTGTCGTGCGGCGCGGACGGCCTGCTCTTCGCGCTCGCAGATCACCGCCAAATAGTTGGCGCGGTTGACGAGGCAGATGAAGCCGGGCATGTCAGCCACCGACGACTCGTCAATGCGCTGCAGAGTCGCGCCCGCGAATGGCGGCCGGACGTTGCGCGCATGGA
>JBEBRC010000298.1:0-3603 GCA_040395055.1 Steroidobacter denitrificans | reverse complement strand
GACTAAAAGTCTCGGTGGGGTGGTTTTGTTCGTTGTGCGGGCCCTGTTACGGGTTTCCAGGCGCCCCAGGGCCTTGGCCGGCCTTGGATCCGACGCACGGCCGGCGAAGGCCGTGGGAGGACTGGATGCAAACGAACAGCGGTGGGAACCGAGCAACGGAACGCTGAGATCAGATGAGCGGTAATTTGCCGGCTGTGGGGTTGCAAGCCGGCGACGGCGGTTCAGCCGGCCTTGGCCTGATGCAAGTGCGGCAGCAGCCAATTCACGATCAGCTCATGGCAATCCTCGTCCCGCAAGCCACCGCACAGTTGCGGTTGCTCTCGCAGCAGGCGAAAGGCGAACGCCACGGCGTCGGTCGCATGAGAGCGACGCGATTCCGGCAGGCGAAACCATTCTTCAAGGATTTGCGCTCGTGCGTCGAGCTGTGTCATGACCCCCTCCAACCGGCGCGGAACATAGCAGCCTCGAAATCGATGTGCACCGATTTTTTTTGCCGGCCGGCGCACTTTTGCTGCGGATCTCCCTCATCGGCGCATCGGTTGCCCGATTCGGGTTGCACAAACAGTCAGATAGCGTGTTGCATCGGCGCTGCTGCGACGTGCGGGAGAGTCGGCGCCAGGCAGGCAGGCGGCGCAGTTTGCTCCCCTGGGGTAGGTTTTTGCGCAAATGGGACTGCGAGTTCTCCTGATTCGGTGCGCTCCTGCGCTTCATTTGCTCCCTGTTCTATCCAATTGCCGTGCATTGCGGCAAAATAGGAAGGATTCGCCGGCCTCCCCCTGGCCGGATCAAGGCGTTCCCGTGAGAAAGACAACCCAGAAGAAACCGCGCGAGCGGTCCGCTTCCAAACCTACATGCCCTTGGCTCAAGCTGCCGAGCACCGGCTCAAGCCTGAATGTCGAGGACTTCCTGACTTTCCGTGTTACGCGTCTGGCCAATGCGATGCGTACCAACTTGACCAAGCCGTACCTGGCCGAGTTCGAACTCAGCCTGCCGGAGTGGCGCTTGCTGGCGCTGGTGGCGCGCTTCGCGCCGTTGCGCTTTTCCGAGGTCACCGCCCGAAGCGGCATGGACAAGGGGCAGGTGAGCCGGACGTTGCGCGTGATGGCCACTCGTGGCTTGACCAAGATGAAGACCATTCGCCCGCGCGGATCGCGCTCGGCGGAGGCATTGGCGGCACCAGTGATGGTGTCGATCACTGCCAAGGGTCAGTCGCTGTACCGCGCAGTGCTGCCGGTGGCTCGCAAGCGCCAGGCAGAGATTCTGCTGACGATCAGCGAAAAAGAACGCAAGGCCCTGCACACGACGCTGGACAAGCTGTTTGCCGCCATCGGCGGCGGCTTGAAGGACGAAATCGAGTAGGCATGCCGCGGCGGCCCTCGGCGGCCGTCGCATCTTCCAGCCAGACCCGCTCACAAGGGTCCAGCCACAAGCGTCCAGCCACAAGGCCACCAGGGCCCAGCCCTGGGGGCTCAGGGTGCGAGCACTTCGGCGGCGGCGCCGAAGCGCGCACGCAGCGCGGCGTTGAGCGTGTTCAGGAGCAGGCAGGCGATCGTCATCGGGCCCACACCGCCAGGAACGGGCGTGATGGCGCCCGCGTGTCCGATGGCGCTGTCGTAATCGACGTCCCCGACCAGCCGCTGCTCGCCGTTGCCGGCATCGATCCGGTTGATGCCGACATCGATCACTATCGCGCCGGGCCGAATCCATGCACCTGATATCGCTCTTGGGCGGCCGATAGCGGCCACCAGAATCTCTGCCTCGGCGCACAGCTGTGGCAGGTCGCGACTGCGCGAATGCGCGATGGTGACGGTGCAATCATGCTGCAGCAGCAGCTGCGCCACGGGCTTGCCGACGATATTCGAGCGGCCGATCACCAGGGCACGCTTGCCGGCCAAGTTTGGCGTGACGCCACGGATCAGTGCCAGGCACCCCAGCGCCGTGCAGGGCACCAGTGTTGCTTCCCCCAAGGACAGGCGGCCCACATTCAGGGCATGGAAGCCGTCGACATCCTTGGCCGGGTCGATGGCGGCAAGCACCTCGGCGCCGTCGATGGCGGCGGGCAGTGGCAGCTGCACCAGGATCCCATGCACCTCGCGGCGCGCGTTCAGCGCCTGTACCAGCGCGATCAGCTCGGCGGTCGTCGCGCTGGCGGGCAGGTGGTGATCGAAGTGCCGGATACCGGCGGCCTGGGCTTGCCGTGTCTTGCTGCCCACATAGACCTGGCTGGCGGGGTCGTCGCCGACCAATACGACCGCCAGGCCGGGAATCAGCGGCTCGATGTTTGCCAAGCTCTCGCCAACGGGCGCTGTCGCAACGGCCATCGGCGGCTGCAGCGAACCATCCGGCATCGGTGTCGCCGCGGGGCGGGCCAGTGGCTGCCTGAGTTCGGCGGTGCGTGCGGCGATGCGCGCGCGTAGCTGTTGCGCCTGCGCGCGGCCGTCGATGAGGGTGGCGGTCATGGGTTTCCTTGTTGCCGGCGATGGCTGGCCGAGTGATGTCAGGAAGCTGGCGGACGGTCCGGGTGCAGGGCATACAGGTCGCGATACCGCTCGCGCAGAGCGCTCTTTTGCACCTTGCCCATGGCGTTGCGGGGCAGTTCGCCGATAAGCAGTATCCGTTTCGGCAGCTTGTACTTCGCCAGCCGCCGTGCCAGCGCAGCGCGCAGCGCTGCTTCGTCGAGCATCGCTCCCGTGCGCACCACGACCATGGCGGTGACGCCTTCGCCAAGGTCCGGATGCGGCAGGCCGGTCACCGCGCTTTCGAGGACTGCGGGCCAAGCGTCGATTTCGGCCTCCACCTCGATGGGATACACGTTGTAGCCGCCACTGATGATCAGATCCTTGCCTCGTCCCACGATCCAGAGGTAGCCCTGCGGGTCGATGCGGCCCAGGTCGCCGGTGATGAAATAGCCGTCGCTGCGCAATTCGGCCGCGGTCTTTTCCGGCATGCCCCAGTAACCGGCAAAAACGTTCGGTCCACGGACTTCGATCATCCCGATCGAATCCGGCTGCGGCATGACGGCGCCCGTCTCAGGGTCGGTGATGCGCAGTTGCACCTGCGGCAAGGCTGGGCCCACCGAACCGGCAAGCCGCTCGCCGTGATACGGATTCGAGGCATTCATCAAGGTCTCGCTCATCCCGTAGCGTTCCAGGACGGCGTGTCCGGTGCGTTGCTGGAACTCGCGATGCGTCTCGGCCAGCAGGGGCGCCGAGCCGGAAATGAACAGCCGCATGCCCGAGACCGCATCGGCGTTGAGCCGGCGATGCTGCAGCAGGCGGGTATAGAACGTCGGCACGCCCATCAGGACCGTGGCGCGCGGCAGCAGCCGCATGACTTCATCGACATCGAATTTCGGCAGAAACAGCATGGAGGCACCGCTGGCGAGTACGGTGTTGATCGCCACGAACAGGCCGTGCACGTGGAAAATCGGCAGCGCATGCAGCAATACGTCGCTGGCGCTGAAGCGCCATGCCTGCGCCAGGGTCAGCGCGTTGGTGGCGAGGTTGGCGCGCGTCAGCATCGCGCCCTTGGAGCGGCCGGTCGTGCCCGAGGTATACAGCAGCGCGGCCAGCGCCGCAGTGGTCTGTGCCGATACCGACGCCG
>JBEBRC010000297.1:0-3645 GCA_040395055.1 Steroidobacter denitrificans | reverse complement strand
CCGACGACCCGATGGCTCGCGCGGAGATCGGTAAAGTCGGCGTGTCCCTCTCGAATCTTTCGGAGATGGAGATCCTGTTCAGGAACATCGACCTGGGGAAGGTCTCGACATCGTTCACGATCAATGGCACCGCGGCGATCATCTACGCCATGTACCTGGCCTGTGCGGACAAGCAAGGAGTCGAAAGGAAAAAACTCACCGGTACCATCCAGAATGACATCCTCAAGGAGTATGTGGCGCGGGGGGCATGGATCTTCCCCGTACGACCGTCGATGCGTCTGATCGCCGACAGCATTCTTTACTCCAACAAGATCACACCCCGCTTCAACCCCATCTCCATCGCAGGCGCCCACATGCGCGATGCGGGATGCACCGCGGCGGAAGAGATTGCCTATACGCTTGCCAACGGGATCGCCTATGTGGATGAACTGCGCCGGCGCGGTGGCGATGCCGACCAGTTCGCCAGCCGCCTGTCGTTCTTCTTCTACGTGCACATGGATCTGTTCGAGGAAGCGGCAAAGTTTCGGGCGGCGCGCCGGATCTGGGCGCGCACGATGAAGGAGCGCTATGGAATCACTGCACCCAAGGCCCAGATGTTTCGCTTCGGCGTGGTATGCGGCGGCTCCTCGCTGGTCGCGCCGCAGCCGCTCAACAACGCCATCCGGGTGACGGTCGAGACGCTGGCGGCCGTGATGGGCGGTGCGCAATCGATCTTCACTTGTGCCTATGACGAGCCGTTCCAGATCCCCACCGAGTCCTCGGCCGAGCTCGCCTTGCGTACGCAGCAGATCATTGCCTTCGAAAGCGGGGTGGGGCGTACCGTGGACCCCCTCGGCGGCAGCTACTACGTCGAATGGCTCACGGATCGTATGGAAGAGAAGATCCTCGAGATCATGCGCGAGGTGGAGGACTACGGTGGTGCGGTGCGGGCGATCGAGGAGGGCTGGCTGCAGTTGCGGGTCGCACAGCGCGCCCATCATCGAAAGCGCGACATCGATTCGGGCGAGACTCCGGTCGTCGGTTTGAACTGTTTCAGCTACAAGGACCAGTCGCAATCTCCGGGCGAGGTGTTTTCGCTGGATCCGCAGGCCAGCGCGCGCGTATTGAGCAAGCTGGAGGCGGTCATGGATAGTCGCGACAACGCCGCTGTGGAGCGCTCTCTCGCAGACCTGGAGTCCGCGGCGGCGAAGGACGAAGAGAACATCCTGCCTTACCTGGTCGAATGCTGCCATGCCTACGCCACGGTGGGCGAGATGGTGCACAGGCTGAAGAAATTATGGGGCGAATTCCAGGAGCCGGTGCGTCTATGAATGCCAGAACATTGAATGGAAAGCGCATTCTGATTGCCAAGCCGGGCCTCGATGGCCACGACGTCGGCGCCAAGGTCATCGCGCTTGCGCTGCGTGATGCGGGCGCGGATGTGATCTATACCGGTCTGCGCAAGAGCCCCGGCTACATCGCGCGCGTGGCGGTGGAGGAGGATGTGGACGCTCTGGGGCTCTCGATCCTCTCCGGCAGTCACAAGGAGTTGGTCGCGCAAACGGTGGAGCAGCTGCGTGGCATGGGCAGCGGCAGCCTGCCGATTTTCGTCGGCGGCACGATCCCCGATGCAGATCAAGAGATGCTGCGCGAGCTCGGCGTCAAGGGAGTTTTCACCAGCGCAATGAAGCTCGACGAGGTGGTTGCCGCCGTGGCGGAGATCCTGCAATGAGCGGACCTTTGAACGGAATCCGTGTCATCGAGGTCGGTCACATGCTCATGGGGCCGTACTGCGGCATGCTGCTGGCGGATCTGGGTGCACAGATCATCAAGGTGGAGCCCGAGCGGGGCGACATTGCCCGCTCCATCGGCCCTCACTGGGTCGGACGGCACAACGCGTACTTCGCCAGCCTGAACCGCAACAAGCAGAGCATCGTGCTCGATCTCGCCTGCCAAGAGGGGCAGGAGGCGCTCGGCGCACTGGCCGCGGACGCCCGTGGGCTGATCACGAATCTGCGGCCCTCGGCGATCCGAAAACTCGGACTGACATACGAGAGCATGAAGCGCTGGAACCCCAACATCGTTTGCGTGGCCCTCACCGGCTACGGAATGGACAGCCCCTATGCGGATCGGCCCGCCTACGACTATGTGATACAGGCGTCGACCGGGATCATGAAGCTCACTGGAGATCCGGACGGACCGCCGACCAAGACCGGCTACTCCGTGGTGGACAATTCGACGGCGATCATGGGTGCGGTCGGGCTGCTCGCCAAATTGCTCGAAGGCTCCGGCGGGCAGGTGGATATCGCGATGTACGACACCATGCTCTCGCAGCTCAACTATCTGGCGAGCGCCTCGCTGAATGCGGGGGAAACGGCCAAACGGTATGCAGACTCCGCGCATCCCTACATCGTGCCGGCACAGAATTTCCGCACCCAGGACGGATGGCTGACGCTGTTCATCACTCACGATGATTTTTGGCGGCTGTTCTGTGAGGAGCTCGGCCAGCCTCACTGGCTGACGGACCCGAGCTTCTCGACCATGGCCTCGCGTAGCGAGAACCGCAACAAGGTGCTGCGCGCGATCGCCGACGTCCTGGTCGAGCACCCGACGCTGCAATGGCTGGACCGCCTGGCGCCGCTGGGCGTCGTCGCCGCTGCGGTGGAGTCCCTGGAAGACGCGCTGCGCAGCGAGCACACCAGGGCGCGCGGCATGGTGGCGCAGATCCCTACCGCCGAGGGGCCGATTCTGGCGGTGGGCAATCCGATCAAGATCGACGGCGTCACCGAGGTGTATCGGGAGCCGCCCACACTGGGAGAGCACGACGGAATGATCTCCTGCGGCGCGAACTCATGAACCGCTCACGCGTCCCTGCCGTCGACCGGCGAACCGTCAGCAAGGCATTGTCGCGCATCGCCTCGGCGAGCGTGGCGCAGATCCTGGGTGCGCCGGAGCCGGGCATCACTGGGCGCAGCCGGATCGTGGGAGTGACGGGTGCGCCGGGTGCCGGCAAGAGCACCCTGATCGGCCGGCTTGCCGCGCTGCGTCTGCAGCAGGCATCGAGCCTGGCTGTCATCGCGATCGATCCCACGAGTCCCCGCTCGCACGGTTCGCTGCTCGGGGATCGCATCCGGATGGATGCGCTAAGTGAAGACCCCCGCGTTTTCATTCGATCACTCGCCAGCGGCAGCTCGCAGGATGGTTTGACCGACAATCTGGCGGAGGTGCTGGCGGTGCTGGAGTCGTTCGGCTTCGAGGAGGTCATCATCGAGACGGTCGGCGTCGGTCAGGCCTCGTACGGTGTGCGTGTACTGGCGGATGCCGCGGTACTCGTGCTGACACCGGGCGCCGGGGATTATGTGCAGGCGATGAAGGCCGGGATCATGGAAACCGCAGATATCTACGTCGTCAACAAGGCAGACCAGCCCGGTGCGGATCGAGCGGTTGCCGAGCTCTTGGGGGTCCTGCGCCATACGGGGCGGACCTCGACACCGACGGTGATCCAGGTGCAGGCGCTGAACGACGTCGGTATCGCTGAGTTGAGCGCTGCGATCGACCGTTGCGTATTGCAGTCGCCCGACCCCGAGAGCATGCAGCAGAGGCAGCGCGCACGACAAAGACACCGTGTCGGCAAGCTGATCCAGCGTTGTCTGCAGGAGGCGCTCG
>JBEBRC010000296.1:0-3664 GCA_040395055.1 Steroidobacter denitrificans | reverse complement strand
GGTGTATTGGCCTGTACCCACGGCGCGGACGGAGAGTATGCGACCTTCGAGCTGTATGACGAGCGCACCGCATCCCTGCGCGGCAAGGTGGGCGATGTGCAGTTCAACTGCCGCGTTCAGGTCGAGGAGATCCGCGTCTGCGCTCAAGCCTGCCGTGCACCTTACGATTTCGTCGTTGCGACGCGGCTGGAGGCTGGCAATTGCAGCGCCGAATCGACGCAATGGGTGCAGGAGACGCTCAATCAGCGGCCGGACGTTCACGTATCTTCGCTGGGCAGCCGGATGTATTGGCGGCAGGGAGATGCCTCGGCGTGCACCGCGTTGCGCATCGATCCGGCGTTTGCTGAACAGTTGGGGATCGAGACGCCAAACGCCGCCGAGCCGCCGGACGACATCGCCTCCTACGTTGGGCTGTATCCGCTGGAAGAGGTGGGGGGTGTCGCCTTCCTGGATCATCCGCTGGTGCAGACCGCGGTGCTGCAGGCGGTCGCGGATGACGAGGTATTGCGTTGGCTCGATGATCGTGCGGGTCCGAAGTTTCCCATCGAGCGCAGGGGCGACTGGTTGTTGTCCTCAGGCTGTCGCGCGCATGCTTGCCTGCCACACCACTGGACGCTCTACGTTGCGATAGACGGCAGCGACGCCAAGGCCTGTTATGTCGACCCCAAACGTCCCGGCGGTGCGACGTGGTACCGAAGCGGTATGGCGCCTGAGCGATATGGTGGGCACTGCCCTCCGGAGGATGCCTGATCCGGAGGCGTATCGATTGCTGATGGCAGTGTTCGGTGCGCCGTCGATCCTGACCAGCTTGCTGGCGGGAAATTCACGCGTGGACATGTCGGTAACGCCGACGATCCGCATCGGCGATTGAATGGGTGGCAACCTCAGCTCGCGCTTCTCAGCACTATGCTCTCGTCCGCCTGGGCGCTGGAATCAGGTGCCTTGCCGACTGGCGGCACGGAGTCGGCAGCCCAGCGGTGAAGGGTCACGCAGCGAGCCCGGGCTGGTCGTTCGCTCTGGTAGATCGCAAACGTCAATAACTCAAGTCCGGCTCCTTCTTTCTTGGGCTACACTGCATCCGCTGGCGCGCCCGAGGTCGGTTTGTCTTGGTTCTCAGTTGGTATGCCGGAACGCGAGTCTTTATTTTTTGTCGTGATGAAACCAATCTGAACGCATAACAGACTATGAAAAGCCGTTTCGCATCGAGAGCTTTGATATTCGCTTTGTTGTGCATGGCCTCACGCGGTCCTGCGATGGCGATGCAAGATCCCTGGGCGTTGAACGATGGTCCCAGTCTTGTTCAAGAGCTGGTGTCGGGGGTGATCGATTATGTATCGATGAGAGCGGCGATGGAGCTCAAGCCGGATCTGATTCGCGGACAGCTGACAGCCTGTGGCAACTGTCCGGAGCGAGCGGCGCTGGAGCAAAGCTTGGCCAATGCCGAGCGCGACCGGCAGATGATCGCTTCCTTGGAGTCCTTGATCGCCGAGAGTCGCGGCATGGATCCCTGGACCGCTTGGAAACTGGGCATCAAGATCCGCCCCGCTGAGGTATTGAAACAACCCGCGCCCTGCATCGCGCTGTACGATCGCGCCTATGGCTGCATGGTTGAACATGATGATCGTTCGGGGAATCTCTTGGGGCGAGCCTGTCATGCCGAGTATCGCCTGCACCGGCTCTGTGCGGCCGGACAGGCTCGACCATTCAATGAGTACGTCGACTTCTTGCGCAAGAAAAAACAGGGCGAGTTGCTGTCGGAAACGGAAGACGATCGAACAGTGTACTTCTACAACGTCAAACCGCAGATGACGTTTCCGCAGCAGGTGATCTCGGCGGAGCAAAGTCAATATTTCTACAACGTCGTCACCGACAGCACGCAGCCGGGCACATTGCGCACCTTGATGATCAGTGGCGTGCCCCTGGCGGGACCCTCGTTGAGGTTTGCCAACCAGGAGCTTTTCGATCAACCGTGGCGCACCATTATCCATGAGGATAATGTCGCGATTCCCGCAACGGCTCGCACCATCGAGTGCCAGTATGTACTGCCCGGTACCAACCTCGTCAGGGCTTATCTGTTCTGGTACCGGGAACGGCCAGCCCGTGCCGAGCCTTCCTATCTGAACTCCAGAATGACGCATCACCCTTTGTTGCGAGTGGGTGCGCCGGTCAATGAATGTCCCATCAAGGCGGAGCAAGCCGAGGCGATGCTGCCACTTATAAGAGATGACACGTTGAAGGCTCGGTACGCCGCCATGCTGGTGCAACCTGGGAAACCAGGCCAGGTAACGCCTGCGACCAATCGCTCTCAGGGCAATCAGGATGCAGCGGCTGAGCGAGCCCGGGCACGCGAGCGGGCACGACAGCAATAATTTCCGGTAGGGCATTGCATGCCGTCGCCGCGATGTGCAATCAACCGGTTGCACATTGGCGGTGTTGCGGAGTACACTTCCTGCAACCCAACGGTTGCACGTAAAAAGGCAGGTGGCATCCATGACTCGCATCGAAAAGACAGTCGCTTTGCAGGCGCCGGTATCCCGTGTCTGGCGCGCCATTACAGATTCCCATGAGTTCGGGCGTTGGTTCGGGGTCGAACTTGAGGGACCGTTCGTCGAGGGACAGCCGGTCACAGGCAGGTTCAGTCAGGAAATCGACGAGGCAGGAATTCTGGAATATCAGCGGCAACTTGGCCTGCCGCCGTCGAAGATCAGGATTCCCGAGCAGAACCTGACTTTCTGCACGGTCGAGCGCATCGAGCCGGAACGATATTTCAGCTTCCGCTGGATCCCATACGGTATCGATGCCGAGGTTGATCCGCAGAATGAGCCCATGACGCTCGTCGAGTTCCGCCTGGAGTCCACGGCGGACGGCACGCAGCTGACGATCGTGGAATCGGGCTTCGAGCACGTGCCGGGTCATCGTCGGCAACGCGCATTCCTGATGAACGACGGCGGCTGGTCGGCGCAGGCAGAGAACCTCAAGCGGTATGTCGAAAGCATCTAGTGCGGCGATCGCCGACGTATTCTTTGCGCTGGGCGATCGCACCCGGTTGTCGGTCGTGAAAAGACTCGGGGAGCGTGGAGCGCAATCGGCGACGGCACTGGCAGGCGGAGCGAGCGTCACTCGCCAGGCGATCGTGAAACATTTGCAGGTGCTCGAGGCTGCTCGGCTGGTGACATATGAGAAACGAGGCCGGGAGGTGTTGTATGCGCTCGACACGCGCCGCCTCGAGCAAGCAGGCGCGTTCCTCGACGGCATCTCGGCAGGGTGGGACCGCGCCATCGAACGCCTGCGGCAGATCGTCGAGCAACCCCCGTCGGACTGACATGCGAACCGTTGCGCGCGCTCGGGCTTGAGGATGGCCGCGCGCGGCGCACGTGCCGCACACGCCCCGATACCTGATCCTGCCGTGTCGACAGGCGCTATCGATCGGCGTCCATTTCCGGGCGTCGCGATCTGGCGCCCTGGGGCCTTGCCGCCGTGTTTCTCATTCTCACGCTCGCGCCCTGGTCTTGCTTGCGAATTGCCCCATCGGGGCGACATACATCATTTGAGCGGGGCGACGAATGAGCGGGGGCGAGGTGAGCCCCATGCGTAAGGGTTCGCTTATGCGCTCCAGTCCGATATCTTCGGTCTGGAGAATCCCTGACAGATGGTGATGAGCATG
>JBEBRC010000295.1:0-3680 GCA_040395055.1 Steroidobacter denitrificans | reverse complement strand
CGATGCCTGGGGCGAGTTCAACGGCGCCCGCAACGGCTTCAAGGCGTTCTGGGTACGCGACGACTTTCGCAGCAACACTTACGGGCGGTAATGCCGTCATGGCTGCCATCGTCGACGCAAGAAGTTATTAAGCAGGCTGGGTGTGACTCGAATACTTCAACGTCCTTCGATGGCATCCACCGCCCCTGTCTTGCTGGCTGCCGGGATGACGGTTGCCGCATTGGGCGCCGGCATTGCGTCCGCCGCGCCGTTGCAAGAGGGCGGCAGCGCGTTGAAGAACGGCACCATCGGTTATGTGCTGACCGAGCGGCATTGGTCCGTCTACGAGACGGACGTCGATTCGGACTGTCCGGAGGGACTCAACGAAGGGCCGCGTGAGCAGTTCAAGAAGCTGTACCCCGAGGATGGGATCAAGCGCACGGTCCTGGAAGCGCAGCTCAAGCGCGAAGGCGAGCAGTGGCATCCGACGAAGGAGCCCGAGGCCTTCAAGTTCCACGAAGTCCGAAGCAGGGTGTCGTATGGGCTGAATCTCGATGGCAAGGTCGGCCCCGAGGATTTCGAGAGCCCGGAGGGTGAGGCCGGCATCGATAATCAAACGTATCGGGCGTTCGGCTGCATTGCGACCTACCGCGAGTCAGGCTCGCTGTACCACTTCGAAAACCTGTTCATGCAGACCTACAATGACACCCGCATACTGGTCGAGGTGTCGGATGTGGATGACCTCGTCAACGATGATGAGGTGACGGTCTCGACCTATCGCGGCACCAACACCCTGCTGACGGACGCCACCGGCGAGGCGTTCATCCCCGGCGGGACCCAGTGGGTCGACATGCGCTGGGGCAAGCAATTCATTCATCGCTTCAAGGGCAAGATCGTCGATGGCGTGCTGATTACCGAGCCGATCGACCGGATCATGTTTCCCTGGGCCATGACCTCCAACGTCAGCGGCTATCAAGTGTTCCGTGGCATGCAGTTCAAGTTGGCGCTGACGCCGGAGCGGGCGGAGGGCCTGCTGGCCGGCTTTGTCGACATCGATACTTTTTATCACACGCTGAATACCAACCTGTCCACGCACCACCAAAGCTACGGACAGCTGTCGTCTCCCTCGCTGTATCGCGCCATGCATCGCCTGGCGGATGGATATCCCGACCCGCAGACGGGCGAGAACACAGCGATATCCACCGCCGTATCGATGAAGTTCATCCAGGTCTACATCCAGAAGCCGCCATCGGCTGAAGAGCTGCTGACCAGGAAGTAGTGCGCGCGCAGCTGTCTTTGGTGCAGACTGCAAAGGTCGATGCCCTGAAATGCGGACCAGGCACTAGGAAGACTGCATGAACTTGTTCTCAATACTGCGCTCTCGGCGCATTGAGCTGTTCCTCGTAGCCGCGACCTGCACCCTTGCAGGCTTTGCTCTCGGAGCCGCCACGAACCGACCGATGGTAGTGACTGCGTTTCAGAACGCGAAGTTTGCGCCCATCGATCCCTCGCGCGAGGATGGCCCGCAGCGCGCCGTGTTGTGGGGCGACGCCACGAGTGGCCCATCGGCGGCGTTGCTCAAGTATCCGAAGGGCCCAGGTCGTATGCATGTGCATACCGCCGACTACCATCTTGTGGTGCTGCAGGGAACGATGAAGCACTGGGCCAAAGGCGAGCAGGAGGCGAACGTCGAGCCGCTGCACCCTGGAAGTTACTGGTTTCAGCCGGGCAACCAAGCGCACGCGGACGCTTGTCTCAGCGATGAATGCGTGATGTTCATCAAGTGGTCGGGCAAGGAAGACGCGACGCTCGCTGAGTGAGCGCGTGGGCGACTACGGGATGCGCTGAACGCCTTCGAAGCCGGTCCCTGGGGTTGCCATTCGCGATACAGGCCGCGATACAGATGCGGGGGCCGCAACCGATTTGACCCGGTTGCGGCCCGAAGCCCGTACAGCCTCTGTGCTATGGCGCGCTCGTCATGCGCACGTAGCGATCGAGCAGCCTGACGCCGAAAGCAGCGGCGCCCGGAGGCGAGGTGGGCAGGCCTTCGGCCTCGCGCCAAGCCATGCCGGCGATATCGAGGTGCGCCCAGGAGGTGCCGTTCTCGATCCAGGCGCCGATGAAATGAGCGCCATGACCGGCGCCCCCGCCTATGGGCCGGCCAGCGCCATTGCGGATATCGGCGATAGGGGATTCAAGATCTTTCGCGTACGAAGCGTGCAACGGCATGCGCCAGAGGTACTCACCGGACGCTTCACCTGCACTGATCAGTTGCGCCGCGAGTTTGTCGTCGCGAGAGAAGAGCCCTGCGTAGTCATTTCCCAATGCAGTGGTGATCGCACCCGTCAGCGTGGCGACGTCGATGACGACGCGCGGCTTGAACTGTTGCTGCGCGTACCATACGGCATCGGAGAGCACCATGCGCCCCTCCGCATCGGTGCTCATGATCTCGAAAGTCTTGCCGGACATGGTGCGAACGACGTCGCCTGGGCGCGCAGCGCCGGCATCGGGCATGTTCTCGGCAAGCGCGGCCACAGCGACAGCATTGACCGGTGCCTTTCTGCCTGCGAGGGATAGAAGCGTGCCGGTGACAGCGGCTGCCCCGGACATGTCGCTCTTCATGCGCCACATGCCGTCATTGGGTTTGATGGAAACGCCGCCGCTGTCGAAGGTGATGCCCTTGCCGACGAACGCGAACGGAGCGTCGCCTGCCTTGCCGCCGTCGTAGCGCACGATGAGCAGGCGCGGCGGACGAACGCTGCCTTTGCCGACGCTGAGTATGCCGCCCATCCCGAGCTTTTCCATCGCCGGTACGTCCAGCACTTCGATACGCACGTTCGCAACCCCGCGAAAAGCTTCGCGTGTGCGCTCGACGAAGCTCTCTGGATAGATCTCGCTGGCCGGCTCTGTGATCAGGTCGCGGGTAAACTTGACCGCCTCCGCGACCGGCCGCCACTGTGCTGCGTAGGTTGAGCCGGCCGCCTCGCCGGCCGCCGTGCGGACGATGATTTCGCCCTCGCCCAGCACCGGCGCACCGGGCAGGCTCTGTCGATACTTGGTGAATCGATACTGTCCGAGCGCGGCACCGAAAGCCAGATGCGCGCCGGCGTCGGCCTCGGTGCCCGACCACAGAATTTCAACCCGCCTGACCGGGCTGCCGGCAGCGATCTGGCCGGCCCATCCTCCGACATCTTCGAGCAGGCGCGGGGTGACCGCATCGATGCCGGTGCCGATCACCACGACGCGCTCATAAGGACCGACACCGCCCAGATCGAGCAGCGTGTCACGCTCGCCGCGGTAATTCATTGCCGTCACGGCACGTCTCAGGGCACCGCCCACCGCCGCATCGACTTCCGCGAACGCACCGTCCTGGGGCACGTCCTGGCGCACGGCCAGGGCGATGGTGCCGGAGGACGGTAGTGCATAGGGGGCGAAGGTGATCTCTCGCTGCGCCGAGGCCTCGATGGCGGTGAGGGACAACAGCAGGGCAGGAACGAGCCTCAAAAATAGTCGCATCGCTTATTGCTCCGATTTTTCGTGGCGAAGGACTGAAGATTGTACTGTTGCAGCAGCAACTTTGCCTGCGAAACGCCGGTGTGTTGGACTTCCTCAGTCCTGCGGCGGCTGGCTTTGGCCGAACTCCAGTGACGTACTGCCGGCCGGTCGCCGGCGGGGAGTGGTGCAAGGTCGCTGCCGGGAAT
>JBEBRC010000294.1:0-3682 GCA_040395055.1 Steroidobacter denitrificans | reverse complement strand
TGGCATTCGGCTCGATCATCGCTCGTGGATTTGCACTTTGGCCGGATTGCGCACGATCAACCAACGCACGCCGAACAGATCGATGATCCCGACCCACAACCGATTGTGCAGTCCGTACTTGGACACGCCGTGCGTACGCGGCCGATGGCGCACGGGCACCGATACCACGCCACTGCCGGCGCGCTGGAACAAGGCCGGCAGGAAACGGTGCATGTGATTGAAGCGCGGCAGCTGCAGGAAGGTGGCCCGATGCATCAGTTTTATGCCGCAACCCGCGTCCGGCGTGCCGTCGCGCAGCAGCCGCCCCCGCACGCCGTTGGCGATGCGCGAGGAGATCCCGCGCAGCCAGCTGTCGCGGCGAACAATGCGATGGCCCATCACCAGGCGCAGCGACTCATCGCCGCAGGCCAGCGCCTGGAGCAGCAGCGGGATATCGGCCGGGTCATTCTGGCCATCACCGTCCAAGGTCGCGATCCACTCGGCGCGCGCCGCCTGCACGCCTGTCCACAGCGCGGCGCTTTGACCGCAGCGCTGCGAATGCTGCAACAGGCGGATTTCCGGCAATCCTGCCTCACGGGCGGCGCACACCGCGGCGGCCGTTGCATCCGTGCTGCCATCGTCGATGAAAATGATCTCCAGCAGCTGGCTGGCGGCGCCCAGGACCTCATGAATCTCGCGCGCCAGCGGGCCGACATTGTCGGCTTCGTTGCAAACCGGAATGACGACGGAAAGCTTCATGCGACGGCGCCTGGCGAAACGCCAAGTATAGCGGCGGGGCAGCGCTTGTAATGACCCGGCGCGACCTTATGCTGTCCTCATGAACCCTCCAAGGCATCCTCGCAACGCCGCTCGCGACCAGGCCAATGCACGCGCGTCACCGGCGCCCGACACCGGGCCTGCCCCCGAACGGGACAGCCCACACCAGGCAATGAAACAGACCGAAAGGGAGCACGCACCGCGACAGGGGCCGCATAGCGAGCATCCCACGACCTCCGGCCAGACGGTGCCTGCGCTCCATGCCCACTCCCACGGACCTGGACATCGACAGTCCCATGGTCATGGGAATGAACCTGGACACTCCCATGGCCACGGGCATGGGCACGATCACTCACACTTCCACGGAGCGAATACGGGCAGGCTGCTGGGCGTCGCGCTGGCATTGACCACGCTCTTCATGCTGGTCGAATTCGCCGGCGGCATCCTCGCCCAGTCCCTGGCGCTGATCGCCGACGCCGGACACATGCTGACGGATGCCGCCGCGCTGGCGCTGGCCTGGGCCGCGACGCGCATCGCAGCGCGTCCCGCCGACACGCGACGCTCCTTCGGCTATCAGCGCCTGCGGGTGCTGGCCACCTTCATCAATGGCTGCGCCCTGCTGTTCATCGTGGCCTGGATCGCGATCGAAGCGGTGCAGCGCTTGATCAACCCCGTACCGGTGGATGCCTGGGTCATACTATGGATCGGCAGCATCGGATTCGCAGTCAATCTGATCGTGTTCGCCATGCTCAGCCGCGGCGACGGCCACGACATGAATATCGCCGCCGCCACCTTGCACGTCATCGGCGATCTGCTGGGCTCCCTGGCGGCGGTGGTCGCCGCGGTGGTGATTCTGTGGACCGGCTGGCTGCCGATCGATCCGCTGTTGTCGATCGTCGTGGGCGCGCTGATCGTGCGCAGCGCGCTGGCGCTGGTGCGCCGCTCGGCGCACATATTGATGGAGGGGACGCCTGATTGGCTGGACCTGGGAGAACTGCGCACGACGCTCGAGCAGCACATCCCCACCATCCATGACGTGCACCACGTCCATGCATGGCTGATCGGACCGACCGAAACACTATTGACGATGCACGCCACCGTGACGGCGGCGGCCGATCATGCGGCGGTGCTGAGGGAGGCCAAGGCGCTGCTGGCCGAGCGCTACGGCATCACGCACGCCACGATCCAGATCGAGATCGAGCAGTGCGCGGACGATGGCTGCACTCATGCGCAGTGACGGCCCACCGCCCTGCGGCGTAGTTGCGTGAGGGACTAGAGCGCCGCCCTGGCTCGTTGATAGGCAGCCAGCATGCGCTGCTCCACTTCCCGGTGCGCCGCCTGCATCTGGGCCTCGTCCATTTGCGCCGGGGGATGATACGGTTCGCCGATCGCCACGCGCACCTTCGCGAACGGCGGCAGAATCACGAACTTGTCCCAGGTCTTGAGCAGCCGCGCCGGCTTGGCCGCGAACGCCAGCGGCACCACGGGCTTGCCGGTGATCTGCGCCATGAATATCGCCCCGGGCTTGAGCACGAAACGCGGTCCGCGTGGACCATCAGGCGTGATGGCGGGTGAAATGCCGTCCTTGTCGATCGCCTGATGCACACCCCGCACGGCCCGCACACCGGTATAGGAGCCCGAGCCACGCACGACATGGGCGCCGTACTTCTGCGCCAGCATGGTCGGGGCCTGGCCATCCACGGACGGAGAGATCATGAATCCCGGCTTGAAGCCGGGTATGCCGGTATCGACCAGATAGCGGGCACAGATCAGCAGATGCTGGTGCCAGAACACCGGCACCACGGCGCCGTGCTTCTCGATCAACGCGGCCAATTGCTCATCGCCGAGCACTTCGATGCGCGCAGTACGCCAGATGAACTCGATCAGCAGCGCGGCCAATTGCACGGCGACGCCATAGGCAAACATGCGCGCCGGCGTCAGTCGCCGCTTCGATTTCGTGCGTTGCGGTCTAGTTGTCGTCAAATCCGATCCCGAACACGCAAACGCCGCATCAGGCGCGGCGTTTGCGGGTGAGAATGGTGCCGGAGAGAGGAGTCGAACCCCCGACCTTCGCATTACGAATGCGCTGCTCTACCAGCTGAGCTACTCCGGCGAGGGGGGCGAAGTATACGGAAAGAAGTGCGGGTGAACTAGCGTCGTGGAGAAACCTGCGACCTTTGTTCGAACCGGCACATCGACCGTGCCCGTCGGCTCTCGATCGGGCTTGCCCGGCGCTGATTGGACTCGGGGTTGAACCCTGGATCGGATCCGGGATTGAACTCTGGGCTGGCCCTGGATTGGACCGGATCGCGCCCATGCGGGCCGGGAGCTAATCCAGGCGGCGAGGGGGAGCGGAATGCGGCGGATCGTCGCTCGAAGCCGCAGGCTGCCCCACTCCCGGAACGCCGGCAGCGCGCTTTTTCCGGAGGCGGATCACGACTTCGATGGCCTCCGCCTCCATGTCATCCGGCAGCGGCGGGAAGCGGCTGAACTCGATGTCCGCGGGAGAGATGTCACGCAGCTCGCCCGTTTCCAGATCATGGAAATGATGATGCGCGGTTCGGGTCGAGTCGTATACGGAGCGCACTGGATCGATGTGGATCTGGCGCACCAGGCCGCGCTCGGCCAACACCTTGAGCGTGTTGTAGACCGTCGCTTTGGAGACCCGCTCGCCACCCAGCCTCAAGGTTGCGAGAATCTGGTCGGCCGTCATATGCGTCGGCACCCGCATCAGGATCTCAGCGATGCGCAGGCGCTGCTCGGTCGGCTTCAGTCCGTGCTGGCGGAACTGCCGCGCGATCTGTTCGCGGGACAGCCCTTGATTGGCATGCTCGGCACTCACATTTTGTCCTGGGACGCGCTCGTCCTGCATGGGAATCGCCCCGCGGGCAAACGGGGTCCGGACAAAGCATAGCGCGCCCGGGCC
>JBEBRC010000293.1:0-3691 GCA_040395055.1 Steroidobacter denitrificans | reverse complement strand
GCATCGCGCTCGAACAGATCAGCATGGTCGGGCTCGACGGCTTTGCAGACCATTATCCCAAGCGCCTGTCGGGCGGCATGCGCATGCGTGCGTCTCTGGCGCGCTCGCTTTCGCTCAATCCGACGGTGTTCATGTTCGACGAGCCGTTCGGCGCGCTCGACGAAATTACCCGCGAAAGGCTCAATGACGAGCTGATTTCGCTCTATATGCGCAAAGGCTTTACCGGCTTATTCATCACGCACTCGATTTCCGAAGCCGTCTATCTGTCGAGCAGGGTGATCGTGATGTCGCGCCGGCCCGGAACGATCCTTGACGTCTACGATATTCCATTTGGCTTTCCGCGTTCACCGGAATTGCGCTACGATCCGGCCTTCACCGACCTTTGCGGCGAAATTTCTGTGTCGCTGCGCGAAGCCACGGAGGGCAGGGCGTGACCACTGCATCTCCCGCCGTCAAGCGTATCAATTCCGGAGCAGGCTCCATGTCCGACACAATGCCGTCCATGACCACGACGACCTACCAGCCGGTGCCGTTCTCCAAACCGCGCGGTCCGCTAACGCAGATGGCGATGGTGGTCATTCCGCCGCTGGTGGTGTTTGCCCTGTTCCTCGTGCTCTATACTTGGGTGCGTAGCGGGCTGGAGGAGCACCGGCAGTTCCTGATGCCAAGCGGCGCTGATCTGTGGAACAACGCGTTCGCCCTGCCGGAGGTTCGCTACGAACTGGTGACACGCGCGCTCACCACCATCGGCATTGCGCTGACAGGTCTTGCCGTGTCGATTCCGATCGGCATCCTTTTGGCGGTTATCATGTTCCGCGCCGTCATCCTGGAGCGGGCGCTGTTTCCCAACATCGTTGCCATGCAATCGATCCCGACGCTGGCGATCATCCCGCTGATCCAGACCGCACTTGGCTTCGGCATGCTGCCCAAGGTGCTGATTGTCGCCAAGTTCACGCTGTTTGCGATTCCGATCACGCTGCTTCTTGGCCTGAAGAGTGTGGACCGTGGCATCATCGATCTGTTCCGGCTGCAGGGCGCGCGCTGGCATACGATCCTGTTCAAGGCATGCTTCCCGTCTGCGGCACCGTCGCTGTTTGCCGGCCTGCGGATTGCCGCCAGTCTGGCGGTCATCAGCGCGATCGTATCGGAGCTGTTCTTCCTGGCAGGCCGGGGCGGTCTGGGCCAGATGATCATCAACGCCAAGATCGATTTCAAGTATGAGCAGATGTATGCGGGCCTCATCACCGCCACGCTGCTGTCGGTCAGCGTCTACATCATCTTCACTTGGCTCGGGAACCGGTTCTTCGCCAACTGGCATGAGTCGGGCGCACCGCAGACCTGAGTGCGACATCAGCGATTGAAGCGTGCGGCGGTCCTGCCTTGACGGGGCCGCCGTTTTCATTGGCTGGTCAAGGCTGGCCAGCGACCGTCACAGGAGGAACTTGAATGACACAGCCGATCAATCCGACGACCTTGCCGGCACCTTTGTCGAACTACAGCCATGCGATGCTTGTTCCCGCCGGGGCGAGGTTGCTGGTGTGTTCAGGCCAGCTTGGCGCACGGGCAGACGGGACGATCCCGGACGGCGCAGAGGCGCAGGCGCGGACCTGTTTCGACAATGTGCGTGCGCTGCTTGCTGAGGCCGGGATGGATCTTGGCGATGTGGTGCGCATCAACGCTTATGTCACCGGGCGGGAGCACATGGCGCCCTATCTGGAGGTGCGCAACGAACTTTTCTCTGCCACGCCATGGCCGGCGTCGACGCTGTTGATCGTGAGCGGATTTTCAAAGCCGGAGTTCGTGGTCGAGGTTGAGGTTATTGCCGCCAAGGCCGGTTAGGGCACAGCGGGCGTAGTGTCAGAAGCAGAACAGCCGCGCAGGGGTCGCGCGGCTGTGCATTTTTGGGCACCTATCGGAGCCCTTACATGTGCGGCAGCTGCAGCGCGATCTCTTCCGGAACAGGTGCGGCCCATGGCGCCGCACGGCGACGCTTGACGTCAACCTCCATCCAGTAGATTTCCCAGCCACGTGTCGGCCCGATTCCGTCCATCGTTGCCGGACCCTGGATCGAGCGCGCGTTGGCCTCGTCGAGGAACAGGAGGGGCTTACCGCCGTTGCCGGCCTTTTCGATTTCCTGGCGAAGCAGGCGGCGGTACTGGACGATTGCCTTGTCGGAGGTGCCGAGATGCTCACGGGTGCGGTCCTGGATCGCGCCCATCGATTCGACCGCCCACTGGTCGTGGACGTTGATGTCGAGGCCCATGCCGGTGTAGGTCGAGGTCGACTGCTCGTGCGGGTCGAAGCCGTAGTCGTTGGTCTTGTTGCGACGCGACGTGTACTGGGGCAGTTCGTAGAGCTCGAGGCGCTGTTCGCGCATCTTCTTCTTGTCCACCGGCTCGTTGTAGCTGGTGAAGATCGCGTACCAGTAGCAATTCTCGTCATCGACCGGCACGTGCCACTGAGTGATGGTCATCTCGGCGCTCATCGGAATGACGAAGCCGTGCGGGAACAACTGGTTGGTGACGCGCACGTGCGTGCGCTCTTCATCGATCTGGCGCAGCGCGATCAGGCGCAGGCCGTATTCGGTGCGCTCGACATTGATGATCGGACGGTCATATTCGCGCAGGATCTTGGTCATCGGCAAATCGCTGTCGGCGGAGGCGGCGCGGAACTGCTTGCCGTAGGATTCAGACGTATCCTCGTCTTCGAAGAAGCGATGCAGGAACGAGGCGTGCGCCGGGTCGATACCCACTTCGAGCGCCTGCAGCCAGTTGCAGTTGATCAGGCCCTTGAACGCGAATGTGTGGGTGCCGGGCGCAACGAAGCAGTCAAGCTCCGGGAATGCCGGGGGCTCGTCACCGCCAAGATAGGCCCACAGGATGCCGCTCTTTTCGACGACCGGATAGGCGCGCTGCTTGATGTTCTTGCACAGGTTCGAATTTTCAGGCTCGGCCGGGGTTTCCAGGCAATTGCCTTCGACGTCGAACAGCCAGCCATGGAACGCGCAGCGCAGGCCGCCATTTTCCAGACGGCCGAAAGCAAGGTCAGCGCCGCGATGCGGGCAGTCGCGATCGACCAGGCCGTAGCGGCCCTGCTCGTCACGGAAAAGTACGAAATCCTCGCCGAGCAGCCGGACCGGAACGATCGGACGGTCGTCTTCGAGCTCGTCGACCAGCGCCGCAGGCTGCCAGTATTTGCGCATCAGCTTCCCCGCAGGCGCAGCGGGCCCGATCCGGGTGATCAGGTCGTTCTGCTCTTGGCTCATCATGGCTTTGTCTCTCCCTATAACCGCGTCTGACGGCTCAGATCACATGGATGCGGCTTCACAGCATACGCGGTGTCGATTGCCACAGACCTGAACCGTACCGTCTATTGATCGATAATCGACCGTCTGTACGATTATAAGCGATAATTTTCAGTCATCAAGGCCAATCTGACAGACTCCACGGGCAGGCTGTGCGGCAATAGCGTGTGAAATCACCATCTTTCGCGGCGTGCCGTTCTTGACAGTGATCCAAGTTCGATGAATGCTGTGGTCGATAAGTGAGATAAAGTTCGTTAATCGAGCAATTGGAGCATCGTGTGAGCGCAACGGTCACCATCAAGTTCAGACATGGCGACGGCGAACCTGTCGCCGTGCAAGCCCGTGCCGGTATCAGCGTCATGGAAGCCGCCGTCATGAACAATATCA
>JBEBRC010000292.1:0-3695 GCA_040395055.1 Steroidobacter denitrificans | reverse complement strand
CCTTCGGCGGCCATGCATTCTGATTTCATGGCCGCCGAAGGCCCAGGGAGGGACTGCAGCCACCTAGCTTGAACTATGACCACCGGCGAGACTCGCTGGTATTCGAAAACCGTGGCAGCAGTTGGGAACTGCGGTCACCTGGCGTGACTGCGAGGCGCTGGATCAGCTGGCGCGGCGCAGCGGCGCGACGCCGGAATCGGCGGCCTCCTGGTAGGCCACCGAGAATTCGTCGAATGCCGGCAGCACGGCCTCGAGATCCGTCTGCGGCGGCAGCTCGAAGGCGTCGAAACCGCAGCGCGCCAGGTAGAACAGCTGATCGCGCTGGATGTTGCCGACGGCCCGCAACTCCCCGGTAAATTTGTAGCGCTTGCGCAGCAGCTGCGCCTGACTGTAGCCGCGGCCCTCCGCCAGGCCGCCGAACTCGATCGCGACCAGTGAAATACGCAGGAAATCCTGCTCCAGCGCCGCCACCGGATCGGTCGGGCCGATGCGTACGCCCAGGCGTCCGTCCCACAGCCACCAACGCTCGCGCTCCTGCGTCCAGCGCGCGAAGGGCAGGATCAGCGCACGGGCCCGGCCCAGCGGATCCTCGTCGGCGTAGCGCCAACCATCGACGACGATGTCACGCTGCTTGATTAGACGGCGCATAGACGTGTGCCTTGAAAGGAGCGATGCCGATGCGGCGGAAGGTGTCGATGAAGCGTTCGCCCTCGAGCCGCTGGTCGAGATAGAGACTCAGTATCCGCTCGATGGTCTGCGCCACATCGGCATGCGCCACCGAGGGCCCGATGACCTGGCCGATCGCCGCATCCTGGCCGTTGGCCGAGCCGCCAAGCGTGATCTGGTACCACTCCTGGCCACCCTTGTCGACGCCGAGAATGCCGATGTGCCCGACCGAATGATGGCCGCAGGCGTTCATGCAGCCGGACATCTTCAGCTGGATCTCCCCCAGGTCGTACAAATAATCCAGATCGTCGAAACGCTCGTTGATCTGCCTGGCGATCGGGATGGAGGTCGCATTGGCCAGGGAGCAAAAATCCAGTCCCGGGCAGCAGATCATGTCCGCCAGGGTGCCGATGTTCGGCATCGACAGATCGAGCATCTCCAGCGCCTGCCACAATGCGTACAGATCCTGCTGGCGAACATCCGCCAGCAGCAGGTTCTGGTCGTGCGTCGAGCGCACGCGTCCCAGCGAATAGCGATCGGCCAGATCGGCAATGCGATCCATCTGCTCGTCCGTCACGTCGCCCGGAGGCCGGGCCGGATGTTTCAACGAGATGTAGACCACCCGATAACCGCTCATCTTGTGGCGCCGCGTATTCTGCTGATACCAGCGGCGAAACTTGTCCGCCTTGCCGCTGACGACGTCCTCATCCGCCAGTGACTCATAGGCCGGCGGCGAGAACAGCTGCGTGATGCGCTCGATTTCAGCTTCATCGTAGCGCGGCGCGCTCTCGCGCGCGGCCTGCCATTCGGCTTCCACCAGCTCGCGGAATTTCTCGGGACCGAGCGTCTTGAGCAGGACCTTGATACGCGCCTTGTGGATGTTGTCGCGCCGCCCTTCGAGATTGTAGATGCGCAGGATCGCTTCCAGATAACCCAACAGGTCGCGCTTGGGCAGGAACTCACGGATCACGTGACCGATCATGGGCGCACGACCCAGTCCGCCGCCCACCAGGACCTCGAAACCGACTTCGCCGCGTTCGTTGCGCACCAGATGCAGGCCGATGTCATGCACCTTCGAGGCCGCTCGATCCTGCGGCGATCCGGTGATCGCAATCTTGAATTTGCGCGGCAGGAACGAAAATTCCGGATGCAAGGTCGCCCATTGGCGCACGTACTCGCACCAGGGGCGAGGATCCTCCAATTCATCCGCTGCGACGCCCGCCAGATGATCCGCGGTGACATTGCGGATGCAGTTGCCGCTGGTCTGGATCGAGTGCATTTCCACGCTGGCCAGCAGCTCCAGGATATCCGGCACCTGTTCCAGCTTCGGCCAATTGAACTGCAGGTTCTGGCGCGTGGTGAAGTGGCCGTAGTTGCGGTCGTATTCGCGGGCAATGCGCGCCAGCATCCTCAACTGGCGCGACGCCAGCAGGCCATAAGGAATGGAGATACGCAGCATCGGTGCATGACGCTGGAGGTACAGCCCGTTGCGCAGGCGCAGGGACTTGAAATCGTCGTCGGACAGCTCCCCAGCCAGGAAGCGGCGCGTCTGGTCGCGATACTGCGCCACCCGCTCGTTCACAAGCCTTTGATCGATCTGATCATACTGGTACATGGTCCGACTTTAGCCTCCCGCTGCGCGACCATGAAATATGGTTTGAGTATGAGCTGATACCACAATGTCACCGCCCTGTGCGCGCCCAACCGCTGCCGCTGCGGTCCGGGCGCCCTGGCGCGGGCGGCAGGCGAGCGCGGCGTCCCGCTACGAGGGGTCGCCGGCGATGCCTAGCCGTTTTTGCATGATGGGGCTGGTGGTCGTGTACTGCAGCGGGATCCGCTTGGACGGATTCAAGCGCGCGGCGACGGCGAATGCCGCCAGTGCCGCCTCATGAAACCCCGACAGGATCAGCTTTTTCTTGCCCGGATAGGTGTTGATGTCACCGATCGCGAATACCCCGGGAATGTTGGTTTGGAATTTTTCCGTATCGACCCGGATCGCACGCTTGTCGATGTCCAGTCCCCAATTCGCGATCGGTCCCAGCTTGGGGTGCAACCCGAAAAATACCAGCAGATGCTCGGCAGCAAGCTCCTCGATCTGCCCATCCGCCTGCTTGACACGCACGCCGCGCAACGCCTCGCCCTCCGTGATCAAGGAATGTCCGATGGCCTCGACGTAGCGCATGCTGCCATTGCTGACCAGATCGCGCATCTTGCCGACCGAGGCCGGCGCGGCGCGAAATTCCGGGCGCCGATGCACCAGCGTCAGGCTGCGCGCCTTGCCCGCGAATTCCAGGGTCCAGTCCAGGGCCGAATCGCCGCCGCCGAAAATGACCAGATGCTTGTCGGTAAAGTCCGAGGCGCTCTTGACCTTATAGTGAATCTGCCGTTCCTCGAACGCCTCGGCGCCTTCCAGCCCCAGGCGGCGCGGCTGGAATGATCCCAGCCCGCCGGCGATGATCACATTGCGGGCATGAAAACGTGTATCGCGCGAGGTGCGCAGCAGAAAGCTCTGGTCCTCCAGCGCTGTCAGCTCGGTCACTTCCTCGCCCAGGTGAAACTGCGCGTTGAACGGCTTGGCTTGCTGCAGCAGGCGATCGATCAGCTCCTGCGCGCCGCACACCGGCAATGCCGGGATGTCGTAGATCGGCTTGTCAGGATACAGCTCGCTGCACTGCCCCCCGGGATGCTTAAGGGAATCGATGATATGCGCATGGATTCCCAGCAGGCCCAGCTCGAAAATCTGGAACAGCCCGCACGGACCCGCACCAATGATGACGACATCGGTTTGAATGGCGCCGTCGTCGACGACGCTGCTGTGGCTTTCGCTCAAAAATCCTCTCCCACACGAACTTGCATCCAGCGGTCGCCGGCTGCGCCTAGGATACTATAACTGCACGAGGCGCCACGCGCCGCGGCCGCCGCCGCCGCGATCCATGCCCGGGACGCCCGAGAGTTCGTATCCTAAGGCGGCGACGCTGCGATAAAGTTGATCCTGTACGCTCCTGCGGTGAAGAGAGGCAGGAAACCTT
>JBEBRC010000291.1:0-3708 GCA_040395055.1 Steroidobacter denitrificans | reverse complement strand
ATCTGCACTCACCGGGAAGTAAGTCGTCAAGGTGGACACGAAGCCATTCATGTCGCCACCCTTGAAGACACCACTGATCCTGATACTCCCCGTGAAGTCGTCACCAATGATAAGCTTGTTCTCGCTGTAACGGTTGAGGCGTTCGACCGCTTCCGCCAGCGTGACATCCTCGAATACGATCAGGCCATTTTGCCAGGCCAAGGCGAGCCCAACGTTGACGTCAGTGATCGTTGGGGGACCATGCTCTGCAAGCACCAGCTGTTTCCCTGCCGTCAGCTCGATACGCTCGGTGTGCTGCCCATCCGCCGGACGACGCGCCGGGTTCGGCAGTACAGCCACCCGGCCTTCGATCAATGTAACGAACAGCTTGGTCTCGAGCAGGTCGACGTTGAACGAAGTGCCTGTGGCAATAACCTTACGCCCAGCGGCGGTTACCGAGAATATCCGCTGGGCGTCGTGAGCGACGTCGAATTTCGCCTGCCCGCGAACGAGCTGCAGCTCACGTGAATTGGACCGGTAACGTGCACGAACTTCACTCTGCGCATCGAGTGATAGCGTCGAACCGTCGCCCAGCGTGATGATGCGGCGCTCACCGGATCCGGTGCTGTACACGTCGGCTCGCGTGTTCTGCCAAGTCAGGAACGAAACGCCCACCACTACCAGAGCGGCGGCAGCAATTGCCTGGAACACACAGTTGGTGGATCGCGCCGCGTCGTGCCAGCGCTTGCGTCCCGTGTGCTCCACACGAGTCAGCGCCTCGCGTCGCGCCGCAATGACTTCTGGGGCGGTCGCATGCTCGCCGAACAAACGCCATGGGCCGTTCACCTGCCGCCACGCGTCGGCATTCCGCCGATCTGCCGCGATCCACACCTGAAACTCCCGGTGCTCATCCTCCTCGGCATCATTTTCTGCCAACCGCACGCGCCAGGCCGATGCCTCCAGCAGCTTGCGAGCCTGGCTGTCCTTCTTCTCCATGTTTGATTCGAAAGGAAGCTTGTTGAGGGAAAGATTAAGGCCAATAAGGGCATCGCGAGCCCGAAGCAACTGCCCATCCTTCGAGATAATTCGACTTCGGGTCGACACTCGAGGGTCCAGCGCCTCGCACAGGGATTCCTCACTGATATTAAGACGCGCTATGGAAAGGAATCCTCCAACGGCGGGCGCACTTCACCTTCATATTGTTTTAGTCCGAAGGCAGCAGGGGACATTCATCAGACGCAGCCGGAGGATTTTCGGCAGGGCGGCGTCAATATGTTTATCAGGGGTTATCCGTTGATCTCGGGCCCCGCAGTGCTGTGGCACAAGAACAACATCCGCTCGTGGCCGGGACGCCAACCGGAAGGCACGCGGATGGCTCGCTCAGATGCGGGCGCATGCTCAGGGGGATTCAGGCTGGCTTTTCCACGAAGCGGCGGTCTGTTTTCACGTGAATCCACACGTTCGAGGAAGTTGCGTGCATGAATACGGCAGCGGAAGAGCATGTAGGCCTGCTGAAAAGCTGAAATATGCGGCGGGAGAACTTCAAGGTCATCGGTGCCTCTTCAGTGGCGTCGATATTCGAGTGGTTCGATTTCTTTCTGTACGGCGCGCTAGCAGTGGTGATCAGCCGCAACTTCTTCTCGAACGTCGACGAGTCGAGCGCATTCGTGATGGCGTTGCTTGCATTTGCCGCCGGGTTTGCAGTGCGACCGTTCGGGGCGATCGTATTCGGCTTTCTGGGCGACTTGTGGGGCCGCAAGAACACGTTTCTGGTGACACTGCTACTGATGGGGGTAGCGACGTTCGGCGTGGGCCTACTACCGACTTACGAGCAGATCGGCGTGGCGGCACCGTGGATCCTGGTGGTACTGCGGATGCTGCAGGGACTATCCGTGGGCGGAGTGTACGGCGGCGCTGCAGTCTACGTCGCCGAGCACGTCGCCACGCATCAGCGCGGGTTTTATACCAGTTGGATTCAGATCACAGCCACGGTCGGCATGGCCTTGAGCCTGGCTGTGATCTTTCTGACCCGCACCCTCGTCGGCGAGGCGGCTTTCAACGAGTGGGGCTGGCGCTTGCCCTTCCTCATGTCCATCGGCCTGCTGGCAGTGACCGTCTGGATCCAGATGCGGCTGGCAGAGAGTCCGGTGTACGTACAGATGAAGGCAACCGGACGCGCCTCCTCTCGGCCCTGGGCGGACGCGTTCGGCAACTGGAAGAACCTGAGACTCATCCTGATCGCGCTGTTCGGTGCCATGGTGGGTCAAGCGGTAGTCTGGTACGCAGCGCAGTTCTATGTCCTGTTCTTTGTCGAGCGAATCTTGAAGGTCGAGGCCGCGCTCACCAACTTGCTCGTGGCCACAGCGCTCGTCATCTCGACTCCACTGTACATTTTCTTCGGCTGGCTCTCGGACCGTGTAGGTCGTAAACCCATCATTCTCAGCGCCTGCCTGCTGGCCGCCCTGACCTACTTTCCGCTGTTCAATGCCCTGACCAGTGCGGCCAATCCCGCACTGGCGCGCGCCATCGAAACCGCGCCCGTCACGGTTTATGCCGACCCAGGGGAATGCTCCTTCCAGTTCGACCCGATCGGCAACGCCCGCTTCAGCACGTCCTGCGATATCGCCCGCTCCCATCTGGCACGCGCCGGCGTAACCTACGATACCGTCGACGCGCCACCAGGCACCCTGGCAGAACTGCGTGTCGGCGAGCAGCGCCTGCCCTCTTTCCGCGGCGAGTCCCTCGGCAGCACCGAACTGGCCGAGCAGCGTGCGGCCTGGACACAGCAGGCTGCCGCCATGATCGCCGCTGCCGGCTACCCCCCGAAGGCCGACCCCGCCGCGCTCAACGTTCCCATGGTGCTGCTCATCCTCGTGCTCATCATGAGTCTGGCTGCAATGGTCTACGGGCCCATGGCCGCATTGCTCACCGAGCTGTTCCCCGCCAAGGTCCGCTACACCTCCATGAGCCTGCCATATCATCTCGGCACCGGCTGGTTCGGCGGCTTCCTGCCGCCGGTCGCCTTCGCCATCGTCGCGGCCACCGGTAACATCTATTCCGGCCTCTGGTATCCGCTCATCTTCGCCGCACTCACCGTATTCGTCGGCCTGCTCTTCCTCCCGGAAACCAAGGGCACCGACCTGCACGCTACGTAACGACCTGTATGCGTGACACTTGTGAGCATTAACCAACTTGAGGAGTAGCTCGTGATTTCAGTAAAGCCCCTTAGAGCAATACTGCTGGTAGCCGCCCTCGCCGGGCCTTCACTCGCCGCTGCCGATGCCGATGATGTGGATATCATCGAGTACCGCCAAAACATTATGAAGGGGCTCGGAGCACAATCAGCCATCCTTGGCCAGATCGTGTCCGGTCTCGCTCCATCGGACCAGCTCATGGCACACTTGGATGCCATGGCGATCCTTGCATCGACGGCGGCAAAGTCGTTCGAGCCTAACGTCGAGGGCGGGGATTCGAAATTGGAAGTGTGGAGCAACTGGCCGGACTTCTCCAAGCGCATGAATGAGTTCGCCCAAAAAACGGCGGAAGCAGCCAAGATGGCGCATGCGAAGGGACCCGAGGCTGGTCTGACGACCATGCTAAACGCGATGAACTGCAAGTCTTGTCACGAAATCTATCGTGAGGAGAAGAAATAACTCGCGACGTTGGCGAGCGTCGCTCGCTAGCTGCTACTTCTTTTTCATCTCGATGAACAGCACGCGGTAATCCTCA
>JBEBRC010000290.1:0-3715 GCA_040395055.1 Steroidobacter denitrificans | reverse complement strand
GCTGGGGACTTGGGGCCGCCGGGTCGTGTACAGTGACCGCCGTTTGTCTGCCACCTGCTGACCGTATTTCATGTCCTATCTTGCTCTAGCTCGCAAATGGCGGCCGCGCAACTTCACCGAACTGGCCGGACAGGAACACGTGATGCGTGCGCTGGTGAACGCGCTGCGGACCGGCCGGGTCCATCATGCGTTCTTGTTCACCGGGACCCGGGGCGTAGGCAAAACGACGATTGCCCGCATCCTGGCCAAGTCGCTGAACTGCGAAACGGGCGTGACGCCGACTCCCTGTGGGGAATGCGGCGCCTGTCGGGAAATCGACCAGGGACGCTTCGTGGATCTGATCGAGGTGGACGCGGCGTCGCGAACCAAGGTCGATGACACGCGCGAGCTGTTGGACAACGTCCAATATGCGCCCGCCCGCGGCCGCTACAAGGTCTATCTGATCGACGAAGTGCATATGCTCTCCACGCACTCCTTCAACGCCCTGTTGAAGACGCTGGAGGAGCCGCCGCCGCACGTCAAGTTCCTGCTGGCGACGACCGATCCGCAGAAGCTGCCCGTGACCGTGTTGTCGCGCTGCCTGCAATTCAGCCTGAAGCGCTTCACGCCGGGCATGATCTTCAAGCGCTTGACGGAAATCGCGCAGGCCGAAAACATCGAATTCGAGCCCGATGCCATGCGCCAGGTGGCGCGCGCTGCCGAAGGCAGCATGCGCGATGCCTTGAGCCTGCTCGATCAGGCGATTGCCTTTGGCGGCAACAGCCTCACGGCCGCCGATACGCGCACGATGCTCGGCAGCTTGGATCGATCCCAGGTGTTCGCGCTGCTCGATGCGCTGCTGTCGCGCGATGCACGCCAGCTGCTGGCACGCGTGGATGAACTCGACGAACGCGCGCCGGACTATCGTGAGGTGCTGGCCGAGATGGCGGCGGTGTTGCAGAAGCTGGCGCTGCTGCAGGCGGTGCCGGACCTGCAGCTGGATGAGGCCGAGGACCTGCAGACCTACCAGCGTCTTGCCGCGGCATTGTCGGCTGAAGATGCGCAATTGTTCTACCAGATCGCCATCGTCGGGCGGCGCGATCTGGAGCTTGCGCCGGATGCCCGCGCCGGTTTCGAAATGACGTTGCTGCGCATGCTGGCTTTCGGCGTGGCAGACGCGCGCGCTACGCCGGATCGGCCGCAGGGTGCACTGCCGAGTGCCGGGGGTGGCGTGGCATCGGCGCCGCGCGCGGGGCGATCCGGGATGCGTGCGGCGCCGGATGCCGCGGTACCGCGAGCCGATCCGCCTGCCGGCCGCCCGGCCGGCGCGCAGCTCGAGCCTCATACCGGGACCACGCCCACCGCGCCGCAGCACGCGACCCAGAACGCGCTGGGGGCGCCGGCAGGCGCGCCGGCGGACGATTGGGCGGGCATGATGCAGGCCATGGATCTGCAGCGCACGGTGAAACTGCTGGCATCGCACTGCGCACTGCTGGGCAAACAGGGCAATGTCGTGCGGCTGGCGTTGGATGCCGACAGCGAGCATCTGCGCACGGCGGCACAAGAGGAGAAACTGGCGCGGGCGCTGAGCGCGTATTTCGGCGAACCGGTGCGCTTGGAAATCTCGCTCGCCGCCGAGGCAAAGGACACTCCCGCGCGCCAGCAACGGGCCGCGGCGGACAGCCGCCTGGAGGCGGCGCGCAGCGCGATCGAGAACGATCCGAACGTGCGCGCCATGCAGGACATGTTCGGGGCCAATGTCCAGCCGGAGTCCGTCAGGCCGGCCGACTGATCCCATCAGGATCCCGGCGCCCCGTCGATTTTTCTTCGATCCTTAATCTTTGCGGAGCTTCCATGAAGGGCAATATTGGCAATCTCATGAAACAGGCGCAGCAGCTGCAGGCGAACATGCAGCGCGCCCAGGCCGAGATCGCGACTCTAGAGGTCACGGGAGAAGCCGGCGGCGGCATGGCCAAGGTCACGATGAGCGGCAAGCACGAAGTGCGCCGGGTCGAGCTCGACGCCTCCCTCATCAGTGCCGAGGACAAGGAGATGCTGGAGGACCTGGTCGCCGCGGCGATCAATGATGCGGTGCAGAAGGTCGAGCGCACGACGCAGGAAAGAATGGCCAGCCTCATGGGCGGCATGAACCTGCCGCCGGGTATGAAGCTGCCGTTCTGAGCACGGCACGATGATCTACCCGCCGTCGTTGATGCGGCTGATCGAAGCACTGCGCTGCCTGCCCGGTGTCGGACCGAAGTCGGCGCAGCGCATGGCGTTTCATTTGCTGGAAAAGGACCGCAACAGCGCCGGCCTGCTGGCCGATTCCTTGCAAAAGGCGATCGAAGCCGTGGGCCGATGCCATCGCTGCCGGATGTTCGCCGAGGCGCAGCTGTGTCCGATCTGCGCTTCCAAGAGCCGCGATCGCGCCATGCTGTGCATCGTGGAGTCGCCGGCCGATGTGGCCGCGATCGAGCAATCCGGAAGCTATCGCGGCACTTACTTCGTGCTGATGGGACATTTGTCGCCGCTCGATGGCATCGGGCCCGACGAACTTGGCTTCGCCCAGCTGGAAGCGCTGCTGGCGGACGGCAGCGTCAAGGAGGCGATCCTGGCGACCAACACTACCGTCGAAGGCGACGCCACGGCGCACGTCATCGCCGAGCTGGCATTGCGGCACCAGGTCAAGCCCAGCCGTATCGCGCATGGCGTACCGGTAGGCGGCGAGCTGGAGTATGTCGACGGCGGCACCCTGGCGCATGCGCTGGCGGGCCGCCATACCTTGAGTTGAGCGCTCGCTCGGGGCCGGCATCGGCTGCCGCGAGGTCCTCGAATCGTCCCCGGCTCCTTGGTGCTGTTGGGCAGGCGCTTGCCGGCTTGCGTGCGGCATCAGCGGCGCCGTTGAATCAGCGGGCGCGAGCGGCCGCTATCGCCGCCGCTCGTAGTCCGGCGCCAGTCCACGCATGATGTTCAACAGTCGCCGATAGCTTTCGTAGCGCCGTGGCGACAGTTGGCCTGCCGCCACGGCGGCGATGATGGCGCAGCCCGGCTCGCGCAGGTGCATGCAATTGTTGAAGCGGCAATGCGGCGACAGCGCGAGGATTTCCGGCCAGCCAACCTGCACCGAGGCATCCTCCACCAGCGGCGGTGCGTAATCGCGTACGCCGGGCGAGTCGATCAGTTCGCCGCCGCCTGGAACGTGGAACATGGCGGTCGAGACCGTCGTATGCCGGCCCTCGCCGGTGGCATCGGAGATGGTGCGCGTGGCGCGCGTCGAGGCGGGCGCGAGCTGGTTCGTCAGCGTGGTCTTGCCGACACCGGATTGCCCGACCAGCATGGCGATCTCCTCGGCGATGTGCGCCCGCAGCGGCTCGACGCTTTGCGCCTGCACGGCCGAGAGCGTCAGGACCGGGTAGCCTGCGCTGCGATACTCCTCCACCAAGGCCTGGAAACCGGGCGCGGCTGCGCTGTCGAGTTCGGACTTGTTGACGATCAGCATGCCGCGAATGCCGGCCAGCGCCGCACCCGCCAGGTATCTGTCGGCAATGTACGGATCGGGCGCCGGTTCGGCGGCGATGATGACCGCCAGCAACGACAGGTTTGCGGCCAGCGGCTCCGTGCGCCCGCGGCTGTCGGTGCGGGCGAATACACTGCGCCGTGGCGCCACGCTGACGATCTTGGCGGCATCGTCGCTATGGGGCGGCGGTGGGCGGATCGTAACCTCATCGCCGCACAC
>JBEBRC010000289.1:0-3716 GCA_040395055.1 Steroidobacter denitrificans | reverse complement strand
TAGCCGCTACGTGGCTCCGACCGGCATCGATCCGGTGACCTTTCGATTTTCAGTGCGATCAGGGGTTTTTCTGTACTGTATATAGGCGCGATCCGCAGAAACACGCGGTTTCAGTCAGTGAGTGTCAGTTAGTCTCAGTTGCTTTTCACGAAAAGAATGGCCCGGAAATGGCCCACGGCCAGAACGTTCACCCGCAGTGGCCGCCCATCACTCCCCAGTCAGCGCTCCGACCCTCGGAGCGGCAATGCGTTCAAGATAAAATCGAGCAATGATCTTCCAGACCTCCGACCGTCTCTATGTAGATGAGTCCAAGGCACGGGGGTACTACATTGTCGCGACGGCATCAGCGGCGGGGTCGGTGCAGTCATCCGAGAAAGCACTTCGCGCACTATTGAAGCCCGGCCAGCGCCGTATCCATTTCAAGAGCGAACGCGATAGCCGACGCCGCGAGATCCTCTCCCGTATGAATGAACTCGATGTTCGCGTTGCGGTCTGGGTCGCAAAGAACCGATCGAACAAGGAAGCTCGCGATCTGTGCATTGCCGGGGTCGCAACTGAAGCCTGCCGATCTGACGCCGATCAGCTCATTATCGAACGAGACGATTCTCTCATGTATGCTGACCGCAGACTCATCGCAAGCGTCCTCAGTGAAGAAGGGGCCGCAAATCTCCGATACCGGCATGCGGCACCGCAGGAGTACCCGCTGCTGTGGGTGAGTGACGCGGTGGCCTGGTGCTATTCGAACGGCGGTGATTGGAAACGTCGCGCCGCACCCCTTGTTGAGGGCCGGCTCATCAGGCTCTAGAAACGCGTGAACCTGGCCCGTCGTACCGTCCGGAAGACTGCCAGGTTCTAAGGGCTACTGCCCGCCGCACTAATAGTGTAACTCACGTTTCCTGTACCCGGAATCCCTCTTTTCGCATGACACGCGTACGGCGCGCATACATTCGGTCGAACAACGGGACCTTTGCATCGCGAAAGTCATGCACCACGGCTGCTACCCTACCGTTCGCACCAGACCCGCGAGTGATTCGGCCGAGCTGCTGCACCACCTTTCCCTTGAACGAGATCGGCACCGCGAGAAACAGCGTGTCGAGCGTCGGCAAGTCGAGCCCCTCGCCCGCGACCTTATCGATGGCAACCAGAACGAAGGGGGCGCCACCCGAAACGATCTCGGCCAGCCTCGCGCGGATCCTGCGTCGCTCAGTGGGCGTAAGCCGACCGTGCAGCGAGAGCACCGGCACGTCAACGCACCGCTCGAGTTCTTCGGTAAGCGCCTCCAGATGGTCCAGTCGGTTCGTCAGCACCAGACAGCGCCGCTCCTCAGCGATCGCCGCAGCGATCTCGTTCGCGATCAGTGCGTTGCGCGCTGTGTCGTGAGCGAGTTCAGTGTAGATCGCCTGGATCGAAGGGCCGTCCGTTCCAGGTTCGTCCGTCGTGAAATCGGTCGCGTGGATCCTCAACATCCGATCAACATCGCGCTCTGTCGACATCGTATGGCGGATCGGACCGCACTGCATGGTGATCAGGCCGTCCATCTTATCCGAGCGATACGGAGTCGCCGTCATACCGAGCCAACGCGAAGTGTTCGCCTGTCGCAGAGCGGCCTCGACAGCGGGCGCCGCGATCGCGTGGCACTCATCGATGACTATCTGGCCGTATTCATTCAGGATCGTTGGATCCCCGTTCCTGTGGGCAATCGTCTGCATCATGATGAGATCGATCACGCCTTTGCGCTTCCGCCGCCCGGCCCCCAATTGACCTATCTGCTTCTCGTCAATAGAGAGAAACTGTGTCAGTCGCTCACGCCACTGAACCAGCAGTTCCGCCCGGTTGACCAAGATCACCGTGGGCACTGCTCTCTCGGCGATCAGGGCGCAGGCCATCACCGTCTTACCTGCGCCTGGTGGGGCGACGAGCACTCCGGTGTCGTGCTTCTCGATCGCCGCAACGCACTCGGCTTGCTCCGGTCGCAACTCCCCGGTGAACTCCAGTGCGATTGCCCGGCTCTTGTTCTCACGAGGTCTCGAGAGCTTCACGGTGAACCCGGCCTCTTGGATCCGCTGCATGGCTTCATCCAGCAAGCCGCGCGGAACCCTAAGCTCATGATCTTCGTGTTCGAAGCATGTCACGTATCGAGGTGTTCCGTATGTACTGAAACGCTGCGCCTGCTTGCGGAAAAACTCCGGGTTCGCCACCGAAGCCAAGTGCTTCAGCTCGGTGATCAAACTCCCCGGCAGTTGCTCAGTGGGAACATGGACCGTCGAGTCGAGACGCAGCACGACCCGCTCGCCTTTGCGATCCTTTGCACCGGATCGGAGCGTTGCACGCTTCGGCCGAGGCGGGAGAGTCTCGGCCGGACCGATGCGCATATGATCAACGGATTTCGCGATCTCGCTGATCTGTTCCTGTGTCGCGGGAAGGACAGAGGAAAGCGCTGCGAACTGATCCGGAAACGGCACCCATATCCCAGGCTCTGCGAACACCGAGGTGCCCCGGCGTCGGCAATCACCCTGGAGAGGAAGCGCGATCAGGTTACCGAGTCGCGCTCGACCTGTCGACTGTCGCGGCAGCGTGTCCTGTGCGGGAAAGAATCGATCGTAACTGTCAAAACTCATCCCTGGAGAAGCATCCATCGCCTGCTTCAGCAGCACCGTGCCTGCACCTCGGGCGATCGCAGCGGGCAACGCAGCCTCGAAGAACATCCAGACGTGCGCACCCTGACCAGAACGAGAAATCTCAGCCAGAACGTCTACGCCCGCCTCGCGGCAAGCGTGCACGTATGCCGCAGCTTCACGTTTCCAATCTGCGTTGTCGAAATCGCAAACAAGAAGCCGACACAGATCCCCCTCAAGCATCGGGTAGATGCCGGCATGGAACTCGTGGCTGGCGGAATCCGAGGATGAGCTTGGATCGCCCGTGAGGTGTCTCTCTACTACATGCTCGTTGAAAGACAGAAAGTCGGCACTGGTCACTGCGTCGGTGTAGAAGCCTCCGCGCACTGCCGGACTCCAACCAGGTTTACCCGTGCGCTTGCTCACCCACCTCGTCGCGTAAACGTCGCTGCGTCCCTGGAACCTCGCCATGAACAGCGCAACCTTCTCAGCGCTGGAGGAATGAGCGGTCACGGCAGGGATCACGCCGCTTTCGGAGATCGGAGCTTCCTCTGAGGCCGGAGATGTAGCCGCATCGAGAGCCTCAAGATCGCGCCTTGCTGCTGACAGCTGCGCTTCCAACTCCTCGATCCGTGAAACCAGTTCAGCCCGAGCATCTTTGATTTCCCTGCCGTTCTCCACGGCATTCACGCTACCCAGGATCCCATCATGCGCATAGCCGGCTTAAAAAACCCCGCCAATCCGGAGACGGCGGGGAGCAAGACCTCTAACCTATCACCGCTTTTCAGCCTCGACGAATACGCGTTAAGCCTGCTACAGCTGATCGAAAGGTCACCATGCGCTTCAGGCAGCAACTAGCGTCAGCTGAAACTATCGATGAGTTGAGTGGGCTGTACGAAGAATGGCCCAAGGTCACGATCCGCGCAGTCTGTGACCGTCGCAAGCGTCTCGGTTACGGCAAGTCCAACCAGCGGCGGGAGCCTCAGAAACCGCGCCTGACCAGGGAAAACAAGGGTCCCTCTCCGATGTAGAAGCTACGAAGAGGGACAGTGGCTCCGACCGGCATCGATCCGGTGACCTTTCGATTTTCAGTCGAACGCT
>JBEBRC010000288.1:0-3716 GCA_040395055.1 Steroidobacter denitrificans | reverse complement strand
TCTTCCAGCGCGACATGAAAGGCGTGCTGGCGTATTCCACCATCAGCCACCTGGGACTGATCACCTTGCTGCTGGGCATGAACAGCCACATGGCACTGGTCGCCGCCGTGTTCCATATGATGAACCACGCGACCTTCAAGGCATCCTTGTTCATGGCGACGGGCATCGTCGATCACGAGACCGGCACCCGCGACCTGCAGCGCCTCAGCGGCCTGTCGCGCATCATGCCGATTACCGCGATCGTGGCCACGGTCGCCGCGGCGGCGATGGCGGGCGTACCGCTGCTCAATGGCTTCCTGTCGAAGGAAATGTTCTTCGCCGAAGCCATCCTGACCGGCCACAGCCAGGCGATCCGCATCGGCCTGCCCGCCCTGGCGACGCTGGCCGGCATGTTCAGCGTCGCCTATTCGCTGCGTTTCATCGACCAGGTATTCTTTGGCCCGCCGGCGCGGGACCTGCCGCGCATCCCGCACGAACCGACGCGCGGCATGCTGCTGCCCAGCGCGCTGCTGGTGATCGCCTGCCTGCTGGTCGGCATCCTGCCGGGCAAGACCCTGGGACCCTACCTGGAGACGGCCATGCACTCGATCCTCGGCGCGGAGCTGCCGGAGTACAGCCTGGCGGTGTGGCACGGACTCACCCTGCCGCTGATGATGAGCGTGCTGGCGCTGCTGGGCGGGGTGACGATCTACCTGCTGCTGCCAGCCAAGCGCCGCAGCGCCACCGGGCCTGCGCCCGTGATCTCGCACGTCGATGCCCGGCGGGCCTTCGATGTCTTCATCGTGAGCATCATTCGCGCCTCGGCCTGGGTGACGCGGCTGGTCACCTCGCGCCGCTTGCAGACCCAGCTGACCTTGCTGGTATGCGTCGCCATCGGGGTGGCCGCGATGGCGCTGTCGAAGGCGCCCTGGCTGCCGGATGCGCCGCAGTTGCTGGCGGCCGACCCGGTGTTCGCCTTGTTGTGGCTGGTCGGTGGCGCGTGCGCGATCGGCGCGGCGCTGCAGGCGAAATACCACCGGCTGGCGGCATTGATCATGGTGGGCGCCACGGGACTGGTGACCTGCCTGACGTTCGCCTGGTTCTCGGCGCCGGATCTGGCGCTGACCCAGCTTGCCGTGGAGGTGGTCACCACCGTGCTGATCCTGCTGGGCCTGCGCTGGCTGCCACGGCGATTGCTGCTGGACGACACCCGTCGCTACACCTTGCGCGCCCGCCTGCGGCGCAGTCGTGATGCCCTGATCGCGCTTGGCAGCGGAGTCGGCCTGAGCCTGCTGGCATTTGCGATCCTCACCCGCCCGTCCGTGACCGGCCTGTCGACGTTTTTCCTGGAGAACGCCTTGCCGCACGGCGGCGGACACAATGTCGTCAATGTGATCCTGGTGGATTTCCGCGGCTTCGACACCCTGGGCGAAATCACCGTCGTCGGCATCGTCGCGCTGACGGTCTACGCATTGCTGCGCCGCTTCCGGCCGGCGCCGGAAAGCATCGACGTTCCGCATGCCCAACGCGACCAATCCGAGTTGGCCGCCTTCGATCCCGATGAACGGCTGCCCGCCGGCTACATGAAAATTCCGTCCGTAATCATTCGGCTATTGCTACCCATGGCAGTGATGGTCTCGCTGTACTTCCTGCTGCGCGGCCACAACGCCCCGGGAGGCGGCTTCGTCGGCGGCTTGGTGATGGCGACGGCGATACTCATCCAATACATCGCGGGCGGCGCCATGTGGGTGGAATCGCGGCTCAAGATCCATCCGCGCTACTGGCTGGCCCTGGGCCTGCTGGCCGCGATCAGCGCCGGTCTGGGCGCGTGGCTTACCGCCGCGCCGTTCCTGACCGCACTCGCCGTCGACCTGCATCTGCCGCTGGTCGGCGAGGTGCATGTGTCGACGGTGCTGTTGTTCGACCTGGGCGTGTACATGCTGGTGGTCGGTGGCACGATGCTGATCCTGGTGGCGCTCGCCCACCAATCCTTCCGCACCCTGCGCAAGACGCGCCTGCGTGCCGAAGCGGTCGAGGTGAAAATCCAGCAACCCGCAGGGATGGCCTCCTGATGGAATTGATCTACGCGCTGGCGATCGGTGTACTCGCAGGCTCCGGCGTATGGCTGCTGCTGCGGCCGCGTACGTTCCAGGTCATCATGGGACTGTCATTGCTGTCCTATTCGGTCAATTTGTTCATCTTCGGCATGGGCCGGCTGTCGCTGAACGCGCCCCCCATCATCCGCGGCGATGAAGTGCTGGACCCGGCCTCCTACGCCGATCCGGTGCCGCAGGCCCTGGTCCTGACCGCCATCGTCATCGGATTCGCCACCACCGCCTTGTTCCTGGTCGTGTTGCTGGCCTCGCGCGGCTTCACCGGCACCGACCATGTCGACGGCCAGGAATCCGACTCATGAGCGACTGGCTGATGCACTTGCCGGTACTGCCGATCGTGCTGCCACTGCTGGCAGGATCGATCCTGCTGTTGCTGCACGAATCGCGCCGGATACTGCGCGTCAGCATTGCGATGGTGGCGATGCTGCTGCAGTTCGTGGTCGCGTTCGCCTTGCTGTATCTGACGACCGACGCGGTGCCGGACTTGTGGTCGGAAGGCGTGGGGGTCTATGCGATAGGGAATTGGGCCGCGCCCTTCGGCATCGTGCTGGTGGTGGACCGCCTGAGCGCCTTGATGCTGGCCCTGGGCGCCTCGGTCGCATTGGCTTCCCTGGTGTATTCGCTGGCACGCTGGGACCGGCTGGGACCGCACTACCATTCCTTGTTCCAGTTCCTGCTGATGGGCCTGAACGGCGCATTCCTTACCGGCGACCTGTTCAACCTGTTCGTGTTCTTCGAGGTGCTGCTGGTTTCCTCCTATGGCCTGGTTCTGCACGGCTCGGGCAAGGCGCGGGTGAAGGCCGGGCTGCACTACATCGTCGTCAACCTCGCCGCCTCGCTGCTGTTCCTGATCGGTGTCTCCTTGATCTACGGCGTGACCGGCACCTTGAACATGGCGGACCTGGCTGGACGCGTTGCGGGATTGGCCGCCGAGGACCGAGGCCTGTTCGAGGCCGGCGCCGCGATACTGGCCGTGGCCTTCCTGGTGAAGGCGGGTAGCTGGCCGCTGAATTTCTGGCTGCCGGGCACCTACGCCGCAGCGGGCGCACCAGTGGCTGCCGCGTTCTCGCTGATGACCAAGGTCGGCATCTATGCGCTGCTGCGCATCGGCACCCTGATCGCCGCCGGTGATCCCGGCTCGACATTCATCGGCCCGGCGCTGTTCTACGGTGGCATGGCAACGCTGGGCGTGGGCGCGATCGGCCTGCTGGCGGCGCAGCACCTGGGCCGACTGGTCGGCTTCTCGGTGATCGTTTCCTCGGGCACCTTGCTCGCCGCCATCGGCTTTTCCAGCGAAGCGCTGACCGCGCCGGCCCTGTTCTATCTCTTGACCTCGGTGCTCGCCACCGGCGCCTTCTTCATGCTGACAGGCATGACCGAGCGCACCCGCACGCAGTTCGCTCCCACCGCGGACGCCGCACCGCTGCCGGCAATCAGCTACGAGGCTTTCGGCGTGCGCGAATCCCCCGACCCGCATTCGCCCGAAGACGAGGTCGGCATCGCAATCCCGGCCGCCATGGCGTTCCTCGGCCTGTCCTTCGTCTGTTGCGTACTGCTGCTTGCCGGCCTGCCCCCCTTGTCCGGCTTCATTGCCAAGTTCGCCTTGCTGTCCGCCATTTTGAA
>JBEBRC010000287.1:0-3731 GCA_040395055.1 Steroidobacter denitrificans | reverse complement strand
GGCCGTGAGTTCCGACACACGCCGGCGAGGGCCGTGAGGCAGGGCATGTTTGCATCGGGCGGGCGGACGACAGGCCATTACGCCTTATCTACGGCGACGGTCTGCCCTAGACTCACGACCCGGACCCTGGAGCCTCGAGGACACCATGTCTCGCACGATCATTCATACCGCGGACGCCCCCAAGGCCGTCGGCACCTATTCGCAGGCCGTCAAATGCGGCAGGACCGTCTACGTCTCCGGGCAGCTTCCGCTCGATCCGGCCACCGGCGAGATGGTCACGGAATCGGTCGAGGCGCAGATCCGTCGCACGTTCGACAACCTGCAGGCCATCGTCAAGGCAGCCGGCGGCGACTTCTCGCAAGTGGCGAAACTGAATGTGTTCCTGATCGACCTCGGCCATTTCGCACGACTGAACCAGATCATGGCCGAGTACTTCACCGAGCCTTATCCGGCGCGCGCGGCGCTGGGCATCGCATCCTTGCCCAGAGGCGCGCAGATCGAAATGGATTGCGTGGTGGAACTGGAGTGAGCGTCCGCGCGGCCCAGCGCACAGGTGCTGAGTCGCCCGAACTGCGCCCGGTCACTGCCTTGCGCGGTGTCGGCGAGGCACTGGCCGGCCGACTGTCCAAGCTGGGGGTGGTGACGATACAGGACCTGCTGTTCCTGCTGCCGCTGCGCTACGAGGATCGCACGCGCGTGGTGCCCATCGGCGCGCTGCAGATCGGCGAACGCGCGGTCATCGAAGGCGAAATCCTGCTTTCCGAGGTCGCGTTTCGCGGGCGCCGCCAGTTGCTGTGCCGCATCGGCGACGGCTCGGGCTCGCTGACCCTGCGCTTTTTCCATTTCTCCAGCTCGCAGCGACAGGACTTCGCGCAAGGCACGCGCTGGCGCTGCTTCGGCGAGATTCGGCGCGGGACGGGCGGACCGGAAATCGTGCACCCCGAATATCGCCGGGCGCCGGATGGCAGCTCGGCGTCAGCGGCCGCGGAGGAGGAGGCGCTCACACCCATCTACCCGTTGACCGAGGGCATACAGCAAGGCCGCCTGCGCCAGCTGACCTCCATGGCACTGAAAGAGTACGCCAATCGAACGGTGCAGGACTGGCTGCCGCAGGCGCTTTTGGAACGCCTGCAGCTCTCGTTGCCCTCGCTGCATGATGCATTGCGCTACGTCCATCGGCCGCCGCCGGATGCGGACGTGGAACTGCTCGCCAGCGGCCACCATCCCGCACAGCGCCGCCTGGCATTCGAGGAACTGCTGGCGCACCAGCTCAGCCTGCGGCTGCTGCGCCGCGAGGTCCAACGCGACCCGGGCTGGCAATTCCCAGCTCCCGCCAACTCGCTGGTGAAGCGCCTGCAGGAATCCTTGCCGTTCGAGCCTACCGCGGCGCAACGGCGTGTCTGGGTCGAGATCGAGCGCGACCTGGCGCAGGCCAGCCCCATGCTGCGCCTGGTACAAGGCGATGTCGGCTGCGGCAAGACGCTGGTTGCGGCTTTCGCCGCGGCGCGAGCGGTGGAGGCGGGCTTCCAGGCGGTGGTGATGGCGCCCACCGAATTGTTGGCGGAACAGCACGCACGCAATTTCGGCACTTGGTTCTCGCCGCTGGAACTGCCGCCGGTGCTGCTCACCGGCACGCGCAGCAACGCGGCCCGCTCGCGGGCGCTGGCGGATCTCGCCTCCGGCACCGCCAGGATCGCGATCGGCACGCATGCGCTGTTCCAGCAGGGCGTCGAGTTCCGGCGCCTCGGGCTGGTGATCATCGATGAGCAACATCGCTTTGGCGTACACCAGCGGCTCATGCTGCGCGAGAAAGGGCTGGCCTCGGGACGCTATCCGCATCAGCTGATCATGACCGCGACCCCGATCCCACGCACCCTGGCCATGACCGCCTATGCGGATCTGGATGTTTCGATCATCGATGAGCTGCCGCCTGGGCGCACTCCGGTACGCACGGTGGTGATGCAGGAAACTCGCCGCGATGAAGTCGTCCTGCGCATACGCGATGCCTGCCGCCAGCAGCGCCAGGCCTATTGGGTATGTCCGCTGGTGGAAGAGTCGGACCAGCTCAGCGCGCAGGCGGCGGAACAGACCGCGGCCGCGCTGGCCGAGGCCTTGTCGGAACTGAGGGTGGCGCTGGTGCATGGACGCATGCCGCCACGCGAGAAGGAAGCGGTGATGGCCCGCTTCAAGGAAGGCCAGATCGATTTGCTGGTCGCCACGACCGTCATCGAAGTCGGCGTCGACGTGCCGAATGCCAGCCTGATGGTGATCGAAAATGCCGAACGCATGGGCCTGGCCCAGCTGCACCAACTGCGCGGACGCGTCGGACGCGGCAGTGCCGAAAGCACGTGCGTTCTGCTGTATCGTGCGCCCCTGACGGAAGTGGCACGCGAACGCCTGGGCGTCATGCGCGCCACCAACGACGGCTTCGAGATCTCGCGCCGCGACCTGGAGCTGCGCGGACCCGGCGAGCTGCTGGGCACGCGGCAGACGGGCCTGATGCAGATGCGCGTGGCCGATCTGATTCGCGATGCCGATCTGCTGCCGGTCGTGCAGCGCGCCGCCGAACTGATGCTGGCCGGCGCCGAGGAAGCGCTGACGCCGCTGTTGCGCCGCTGGATCGGCCAGGGCGAACGATTCGTGAAAGTATGAGACATGCGAGGATGACCCGCCCGCGATGAGCACACCTTTCGTCGCCTTCAAAGATCGCCTGCGCTGGTTCGGACATCGGCTCGGCGCGACCGCATTCGCGACCCAGGTCCTGCCCGGCGCAGCCACCAAGGCCAGCCTCTATGCGCGCCTGACGCGCCTGGACCGCCCGATCGGCATCTGGCTGCTGCTGTGGCCGGTATTGTGGGCCTTGTGGCTGTCCTCCGCCGGCCACCCCGACCCCCACGTATTCGTGGTATTCGTGCTGGGCACCGCGCTGACCCGCTCGGCAGGCTGCGCCATCAATGACTTCGCCGATCGCAATTTCGATGGCCATGTGCAGCGCACTCGCGATCGACCGCTGGCCACCGGCCAGCTCGAACCCATCGAGGCCGTGGCGTTGTGCGCCGGCTTGAGCCTGATCGCACTGGGCCTGGTGATGACATTGAACCAGTTGACGCAACTGATGGCCGTGGTCGGGGGCCTGTTGTTCGTCACCTACCCGTATTTCAAGCGTTTCTTCCCCCTGCCGCAGTTCTATCTCGGCGCCGCCTTCACCTGGGGGGTGCCGATGGCATTCGCCGCCCAGACCAACGAAGTGCCGCGCCTGGCCTGGCTGTTGTTCCTCGCCGGCCTGTTGTGGACCATGGCCTACGACACCATGTATGCGATGGCCGATCGCGAGGACGACCGCAAGCTGGGGATCCGCTCCAGCGCCCTGCTGTTCGGCGATGCCGATCGCGTCATCATCGGCGCCATGCAGCTGATGACGCTGTTCGCCCTGTGGCTGGCCGGCCGCGAGCTGGAACTGGGACTGTGGTATGGGCTGGGACTGGCGATCGCGGCGGGCTTCGCGCTGTACCAGCAGTTTCTGATACGCGAGCGACGGGCGCAGGACTGTTTGCGGGCGTTCCTGAACAACAACTATTTCGGCATGGCGGTGTTCATCGGCATCGCGCTGGAGTACGTGTTCCGCTGATCGCCGCCCCTGCCCTGCAACGTCCCGCAGCCAGCAAACCGCGGCTCATCCGTGCTCGTGCTTCGTGCTGGCCTATTAACGGGTTTCCAGCCCGCACACGGCC
>JBEBRC010000286.1:0-3743 GCA_040395055.1 Steroidobacter denitrificans | reverse complement strand
GGGATCAGTCCACCTCGACGTTGCGCATGCTCAAGCGCACGCGGCCCTGGCGATCCACCTCGAGTACCTTGACGCGCACCACATCGCCTTCATTGAGCTTGTCGCTGACACGCTCGACGCGCTCCTCGGAGATCTGCGAAATGTGCACCAGGCCATCCTTGCCCGGCAGGATCGTCACGAACGCACCAAAATCCATCAGCCGCGCGACGCGTCCTTCATAGATCCGGCCGACTTCGACGTCCGCGGTGATCAACTCGATGCGACGCTGCGCTTCGCGGCCCGACACGCCGTCGACCGAGGCGATCTTCACCGTGCCATCGTTCTCGATGTCGATCGAAGTGCCGGTCTCTTCCGTGATGGCCCGAATCACCGCGCCACCCTTGCCGATCACTTCGCGAATCTTCTCCGGATCGATTTTGATGGTGATGATCGATGGCGCCCACTCGGACATGTTGGCACGAGCGGACGGCAGCACCTGGTCCATGTGTTCCAGGATGTGCAGGCGGCCGGCGCGTGCCTGATCGAGCGCGACCTGCATGATCTCACGGGTGATGCCGTTGATCTTGATGTCCATCTGCAGCGCCGTGACGCCGGTACGCGTGCCAGCTACCTTGAAGTCCATGTCGCCCAGGTGATCTTCGTCTCCCAGGATGTCGGTCAGCACCTGGAAGCGATCGCCTTCCTTGACCAACCCCATGGCCACACCGGCGACGGCCGCCTTGATCGGCACGCCGGCATCCATCAGGGCCAGGCTGGTGCCGCACACACTCGCCATTGAACTGGAGCCATTGGACTCCAACACCTCGGAGACGACCCGGATGACGTAGGGAAATGTGGTCATGTCCGGCATGACCGCGGCAATGCCGCGGCGGGCAAGATTGCCGTGGCCGATTTCGCGGCGCTTCGGCGAACCCATCATGCCGGTCTCCCCGACGCTGAACGGCGGGAAGTTGTAATGAAGCATGAAGGGCTCCTTGCGCTCGCCCGCCAGCGCGTCGATGATCTGCGCGTCACGACCGGTGCCCAGTGTGGTCACGACCAGCGCCTGGGTTTCGCCGCGAGTGAACAGCGCCGAACCATGGGTCCGCGGCAAAGCGCCCGTGCGAATCGAGATCGGACGTACCGTCTTCATGTCGCGGCCGTCGATGCGTGGTTCACCGGCCAGCACGCGGCCGCGAACGATGCGGTATTCGAGTTCCCCGAACTCCTTCGCCACCTGCTCGGCGCTGTACGCAGGCGCCTCGCCGCCGGACAGCGCCAGCAATGCCGCTTCCTTGATGCCCTGGATGCGGTCGCGGCGCGCGACCTTCTCGGTGATCTGGTAGGCCGCCGACAGCGCGGCCTGTGCATTGGCTTCCAACGCGGCGGCGAGCTGCGCATCGGTGGCGGCAGGCTGCCAGTTCCATGACGGCTTGCCGGCCTCGGCCTTGAGCTCGTTGATGGCATTGATCGCCACCTGCATCTGCTCATGGCCGAACATGACCGCGCCCAGCATCACCTCTTCGGAGAGGCAGTCGGCTTGCGATTCGACCATCAATACCGCTTCCGCGGTACCGGCGACGACCAGATCGAGCTGGGAGTCCTTGAGCGCCGAGGAAGTCGGGTTGAGCACGTACTGGCCATCGCGATAGCCGACCTTGGCGGCGGCGATCGGCCCCTGGAACGGTACGCCCGACAGCGTCAGGGCAGCGGACGCGCCCAGCAACGCGGGAATGTCGGGGTCGATGTCGGGATTCATCGAGACGACGGTCGCCACCACCTGCACTTCGTTCAGGAATCCTTCCGGAAACAGAGGGCGAATCGGCCGGTCGATCAAGCGCGAGGTCAGCGTCTCCTTCTCGGACGGACGGCCTTCGCGCTTGAAGAACCCGCCCGGGATTCGTCCCGCGGCATAGGTCTTCTCGACATAGTTGACGGTCAGGGGAAAGAAGCTCTTCTTGGGGTCCGCTTCCTTGCGCGCCACGGCGGTGACCAGCACCACCGTCTCGCCCATGGTCACGACCACGGCGCCGTCCGCCTGGCGGGCGATTTCGCCGGTTTCCAGGGTGACCTGATGCTGGCCGTATGCAAAGGTTTTCTTGATTACGCTCACGATCTTTCCTATGCCCGGCCGCGGCCGGGTCAAAACTGGCGGAAGGGGGAACACAGCCGCCCAGCAAACGTCGCGGCGGCCGTGGAGTGTGGATTCCTGGAAAGAATCGTCACCATGGAGCGGTGCGGAGACGGCTGGGTAGGGGTGTGGTCAAGGAGTAAGGTGGCCGGAATCTTCCCGGCACCGAAAGAGGTCAGCGGCGCAGGCCGAGACGCGCAACGACGTCCTGGTAGCGCTCCGGAGTATTGGTCTTGAGGTAGTCGAGCAGCTTGCGGCGCTGGTTCACCATCTTCAGCAAACCGCGACGCGAGGCGTGGTCGCCCTTGTGAGCGCCGAAATGCTCGCCAAGCTCGTTGATGCGCGCCGACAGCAGCGCAATCTGGACTTCCGGTGAACCCGTATCGCTGCTGCTGCGTCGATACTCCGCAACGATCTCGCCTTTCCGCTCGGTCGACAATGACATATCTGCCCTATTCCTCTTTGCCCACCCGGCGGAAAAATCGCTCCGGCGAGTCAGGTCGCTGCAAGTATCTAATAGCCGTTTTAAGAGGCGCGCATTGTACTCGCGCGGCCCAGAATCTCAACCAGAATCTCAAGCAAAACCCGGGCATTACGGCGAGGGTCCGCCGCGCACCCCTCATCCATGGCATCCACCGGGGTCCTTAGCGGCGCCTCGGCGCCGATTTCGAGCGTCCGCCGTGGCCCACCCCGGGGCGTTTTGGCGCCTCATCCAGCGCCACGAACAACCTTCCCGGCTTGATCCTGCCGCCCGCCTGGCCGGCGGCAATGCCCAGAAACCGCCCGCCCTCGCCGTAGGCGCGCAGTTCATCGGCCTGCGGCGCGCCAGGCACGATGAGCTCCTGCCCCTGCAGCAGGGCGAACTCCTGGGCGCGGTCCAGTTCGACTCGCGGCAGGTCCTTGAAGGCCATATCCGGGCTCAACAGCAGGGCGTCCCGCTCCGGCTGCGTATAGGCCTCCAGTTCGGCCAGCGTATACATGCGCAGCCCCCCGAATGGATCGATGGACAGGCGACGCAGCCCCTTCACATATCCCAGCGTACCCAAGCGCTGGGCAATATCGGCGGCCAAGGTCCGGATGTAGGTCCCTTTGGAACAATACACCTCGAATTCCAGCTCGCTGCGGGTCAGCGCCTCGCATTCGATACGGTGGATGACGATGGCGCGCGGCGTGCGCTCGACCGACTCGCCGCGTCGGGCGAGCTCGTACAAACGCCGGCCTTCGAACTTGAGGGCCGAATGCATGGGCGGAATCTGTTGCTGCTCGCCCATGAACGTGGCCAGCGCCGCATCGACCTGCTGGCGCTCCAGCGCAGGAACCTCGGCGCGTTCCAGGATCGGCGTCTCGCCATCGCCGGACTCGGTCCGGGCCCCGAGCTCGACCAGGACGCGATAGGACTTGCCGGAGTTCAGGAGGCGCCCACACACCTTGGTGGCCTGTCCAAAGCAGACCGGCAGCAATCCCGAGGCCAATGGATCCAGGCTGCCCGCATGCCCCGCCTTCACCGCGGCGAACAAGGTACGAACCTGCTGCAACGCAGCATTGGAAGAAAGGCCCAGCGATTTGTCGAACAGCAGGATACCGTCGATATGACGGTGAAAACGGCGCGGGTTGAGCATCAGCGCTTCGCAGG
>JBEBRC010000285.1:0-3749 GCA_040395055.1 Steroidobacter denitrificans | reverse complement strand
TGCTCTTATTGGTAATGCACTAACGACAAATCTGATGGCCGGAAATCGGCATGTCACCGGTGTCGACCAGCCCTCAACCCATGGCCGAGGTCCGCCGAAGCGCCATCAACCCCGCGCAATCCACGGTTCTTCATGCTCGAGCGCGTCGGAAATGTCGCGGGCCGTCGCGATGACGGCGGCGCGCTGGCCTTCGCCGTCGAAATCGGGCTCGTGCACGACCAGGCTCAGCGCGCCTATGACCTGGCCGTTCGCAAAGATCGGCGCGGCGACGCCGACGCGCCCCTTGGCCACTTCCGATGCCGTGACGGCAACACCCGAGCGCCTGATCTCGAGCAACTGGTCGCGAAAGGCCTTCCAGCTTTTGCACGACAGTAGCTGCCGGATCTTCTCTTCATTCTCCAGATAAATGCGTTCCAGCACCCGGTCGCTGAGGTGCGCAAGGATCGCCTTGGACGTTGCGCCGACAAACAGCGGCATTGCGACGCCCCGTTCGTACATGGTGAGCGGGTAGGGCGCATCGCCCGCTTCCTGGTGCACACACATGACGTGGTTGCGATAGCGCCGGCTCAGCACGGCCACGGCGCGTTGCGTGGTGGCCTCTAGCAGCCTTCTCAGGTGAGGGGCGCCCAGGCGGATCAGCGGGTCGCTGATGCGCACCAGCCGATCGAACTGGACGAACGCGGGGCCCAGGACATAGCCCGACCCCACGACCGGGGCCAGGAAGCCGGCATGGTTCAGCTCCTGGACGTCCCGATAGGCGGAACTGGTGGATGTGCCCATTTCCTGAGCGATGGCCTCGACGGTCCAGACGGGCTGGTTCTCGAAGAGCTGAAGGATGTGAAGGATGCGATTTCGGGGGCGGATGTCAGCGGGCATGTAGGTAAAACTCTTGCTCGATCTGCAAATTGTAGTAAGCTAACCGAATTCGCACATATTGCGAATTTATTTAAATCGCAAATTTACTATGGCTCAGCAGACGACCAAGAACGACACGCGAATTCCCGTCAGCCTCCTGACGGGATTCCTGGGAAGTGGCAAGACCACGCTGCTCAATGCGTGGCTGACGGACCCGGCCATGGCCGACGCGGCCGTGATCGTCAACGAGTTTGGCGAGATCGGAATCGATCATTCACTGATCGCCAGCAGCAACGACAACACAATCGAACTAAGTACCGGATGCCTGTGCTGCACCGTGCGCGGCGACCTGGTCGAAACGCTGCGCGATCTGCGCGTCAAGCGGGAACGCGGCGAGGTGCCTGCGTTTTCCCGGGTCCTGATCGAAACCACCGGCCTGGCCGACCCGGTGCCCGTGATTCAGGCGCTGATTACCTTTCCGGTGGCCCGCGCGTTCCGCCTGGGGCGGGTAATTACCGTGGTCGACGCCGTGAACGGGGCCCGCACGCTCGACGCGCATCCCGAGGCCGTGCGCCAGGCCGTGGTCGCCGATGAAATCGTACTGAGCAAGACAGACCTGGATGACGCCGCCGTCCACGGCCTGGCAGAGCGCCTGGCCGGCCTCAACCCCGGGATCCGCCTCGCCCGTTCCAGCCAGCAGGCGCCCCCGCCGGCATCGCTGCTCGATGGCGTCGACATCTACGACCCGGCGGTTCGCCCGGAATCGGTGCGGCAGTGGCTGCAGGCCGAAAGCTACGCAGGACACGACCATGCCGATCATCATCACCCGGATGCGCACGGTTCGCACGATCGGTCCGGACACCAGCACCAGCACGCCCATCGCCACGATGTCAATCGGCATTCTGACGATATCGGCAGTTTCTGCCTGACCTACGACGAACCCCTGCACTGGGAGCATGTTTGCGCATGGCTCGATGCCCTGGTGGTGGCCCACGGCGACCAGCTGCTGCGGGTGAAAGGTTTCGTGAATGTCGCCGAACGCCCGCGCCCGATCGTGGTGCAGGCGGTCCAGCGCCTGTTCCACCCGCCGGCCGAGTTGTCCGATTGGCCCGATGGCGACCGGCGTTCGCGCATCGTTTTCATCACGCGAGGCCTGTCGCGCGAGTTTGTGGCCGAAGTATTCGAAACCCTGCGTTCGCGCGCCCCGCACGACGCCGCGGGGCAGCAGGCCTGAGCCGGGCACGCCGCGCCCGTCCCTGCTTCGCACCCATCCATTTCCCAAGGAGAACATACCTGTGGATACGTTGATCAAGAATGGCCTGGTGGTAACCGCCGACGGACAGTTCCAGGCTTCCATCGGCATACGCGATGGCCTCATCGCCGGCATTTTCGAACCCGGCACCGAACCCGATGCGGCCGAGGTCATCGATGCTACCGGCCTGGCCGTGATGCCGGGCGCGATCGACATGCACTCGCACCATCGCCAGGGTTCCGAAAAGGGCTTTGAGTACAAAGACACGATCTATACGGCCACCATGCAGTGCGCGGCGGGCGGCGTCACGACCAGCGTGGGCATGCCCAACGTGGTCCCGCCGCCCAACTCGGTGGAACTGCTCGAGAAGCAGTTCGCCATCTATCGCAGCGACGCCGTCGTCGACTGGAACTTCAACCCGGCGCCGACCATCGACAGCGAAATCCCCGGCATGGCCGAAACCGGTGTCGCGGCGTTCAAGATCTTCATGGTGGTCGACACCGGCCGCAGCTACCCGCATATGCCGGGCATCGGCGTGCATGACCACGGCAAGCTCCTGGAAATCATGCAGCGTTGCGCCGAGCTGAACGTGCCGCTGATGGTGCATCCGCACGACCAGGCCCTGATGGACGTGATCGAGCAGAAATTCTGGGAGCGCGGCGAGCGCGACGCCCTGGCCTACGCCAAGGCTTACGCGGCGCATGATGGCGTGATCTGGGAAACGGCCATTGCCACCCTGCTGCGCCTGCAGCGCGCCTCGGGCTGCCACCTGCACATCTTGCACACCCAGACCGCCGGCAGTGTCGAACTCATACGCCAGGCCAAGGCCGCGGGGCAGAAGGTCACGTGCGAACTCAACCCCTGGGCGCTGTTCCTGGGCTGCGATTGGACGGCGATCCAGCGCCTGGGCTCGTACGCGCTGTCGTACTGGGTACCGGAGAAAAACGTGCCCGGCCTGTGGCAGGGGGTGAACGACGGAACGATCGACATCATCGCGACCGACCACGCGCCGCATACGCGCGAAGAAAAAGAAATCGGCTGGACCGACGGCTGGAAGGCCCATACCGGCACGCCCTCGACGCAGTTCTACCTGAGCATGTTCATCACCGCCGCCCTCGAGGGCAAAGTGCCGCTCGAGCGTGTGGTCGAGGCGTGCTCCACGGCGCCGGCCCGTCTGTTCAAGCTGGAGAAAAAAGGCGAGATCCGCCCGGGCTTCCATGCCGACCTGGTCCTGGTCGACCTGAATCGCGAGTACGAAATCCGCGACGAAGACGTCCTCAGCCTCGTGGGATGGAGCCCCTATGCCGGCCAGAAGGTCAAGGGCAAGCCCATGCGTACGCTGGTGCGCGGACGTACGGTGTATGTCGACGGCAAGGTCGTCGGCGAGAAAGGGTGGGGCAAGCAGGCGACCGCGCTGCACGAATCCGCGCCGGCCGTCGCCTGAGAGCCGGGCGCCGCACCGCCCGGTGGGGCGCCCGCCATCAACTTACCAATCGTGAACGATATGCAAGCCTTGCAGCTGAACCGCCCCTATGGTTGGCGCGGCAAGATCGGCCTGATCACGCCGTCGAGCAACAACATCAACGAACCCGAGTTCTACCGGCTGGCGCCGCCCGGCGTGACGATACACACCGCCCGGGTA
>JBEBRC010000284.1:0-3752 GCA_040395055.1 Steroidobacter denitrificans | reverse complement strand
GTTTCGAATCGCACGCATCGCTTGATGTGCGTGCTGCGAAAAACGGCGCTGCGTGCAGCAGACTACCGAGGCAGGCCTCGCGGGTTTTCCCGCGCCCGCTACGCACTTACCCCAAGGGTGGATTGACGCAGCTGCTGCACCTCGTCGCGCAGCTTTGCCGCCTCTTCGAACTCCAGGTTGCGCGCGTGCTTGAGCATCTCCTGCTCCAGCTTCTTGATCCTGCGCTGTATCTGTTCCGGCGTCAGCTTGGAATAGTCGGCGCCGGGTTCGGCAATCCTTCGCGCTGGCCCGCGCTCGGCGCCCGAATACGCGCCTTCCATGATATCGGCCACCGCCTTCTTGATGCCGCGCGGCGTAATGCCGTGGCGCTCGTTGAACTCGATCTGCTTCAGGCGGCGACGTTGCGTTTCCGCCAGCGCACGCTCGATCGAGCGCGTACGGCGGTCCGCATACAGGATCGCCCGGCCGTTCAAGTGCCGTGCCGCACGGCCGATGGTCTGGATCAGAGAATTCTCCGAGCGCAGGAAGCCTTCCTTGTCGGCATCCAGGATCGCAACCAGCGACACCTCCGGCATGTCCAGCCCCTCGCGCAGCAGATTGATGCCCACCAGTACATCGAACTTGCCCAGGCGCAGGTCGCGGATGATCTCCACCCGCTCCACGGTGTCGATGTCGGCGTGCAAATAACGCACCTTTGCGCCGTGCTCATCCAAGTACTCGGTCAAGTCTTCGGCCATGCGCTTGGTAAGCGTGGTAATCAGCACCCGCTCGTCACGCGCCACGCACAGCTTGATTTCCGAAAGCACATCGTCGACCTGCGTGCTCACTGGACGGATCTCGACCGGCGGGTCGATCAATCCCGTCGGCCGCACCAACTGCTCCACCACCTGCCCGGAATGCTGCAACTCGTACTGACCCGGCGTGGCCGAGACGAAGATCGTCTGCGGCGCCAGCCCCTCCCATTCCTCGAAACGCAGCGGACGATTGTCCAAGGCCGAAGGCAGCCTGAAACCATATTCGACCAAGGTCTCCTTGCGCGATCGATCGCCCTTGTACATGGCTCCCAACTGGGGGACCGTCTGGTGGCTTTCGTCCACCACCAACAAGGCGTCCGCGGGCAGGTAGTCGAACAGGCACGGCGGCGGCTCGCCCGGCGCCCTGCCCGACAAGAAGCGCGAGTAGTTCTCGATGCCGTTGCAATAACCGACTTCACGGATCATCTCGATGTCGAAGCGCGTGCGCTGTTCCAGACGTTGTGCTTCGAGCAACTTGCCGTCGTTCTTCATCTCGTTCAGCCGCCGGTGCAATTCCTCGCGAATCTCCTCCACTGCACCGATCAGGCGTTCGCGCGGCGTCACATAGTGCGACGAGGGATAGACCGTGTAGCGCGGGACCTTGCGCTGGATCTCGCCGGTGAGCGGATCGAACAGTTGCAGAGCATCGACTTCATCGTCGAACAGCTCGACCCGCAATGCCTCGCGCTCGGATTCAGCCGGAAAGATATCGATGACGTCGCCGCGCACCCGATAGGTGCCCTGCGTCAGGTCCAGTTCGTTGCGCTTGTATTGCATATCGGTCAAGCGGCGCAGGATCTGGCGTTGATCCATGCGATCGCCGCGCGACAGATGCAACACCATCGACAGGTAGGATTGCGGATCTCCCAGGCCGTAGATCGCCGACACGGTGGCGACGATGATCGAATCGGGACGCTCCAGCAACGCCTTGGTGGCCGACAGGCGCATCTGCTCGATGTGCTCATTGATCGAGGAATCCTTCTCGATGTAGGTGTCCGAGGAAGGCACGTAGGCTTCCGGCTGGTAGTAGTCGTAATAGGAGACAAAGTATTCCACCGCGTTGTGCGGGAAGAACTCCTTGAATTCGCCGTACAACTGCGCCGCCAAAGTCTTGTTGTGCGCCAGCACCAGCGTCGGACGCTGCACCTGCTGGATCACGTTGGCGATGGAAAAGGTCTTGCCGCTGCCGGTGACCCCGAGCAAGGTCTGATGCGTCAGGCCCGAACGCAGGCCGTCTACCATCTGCGCGATCGCCTCGGGCTGATCGCCCGCAGGCTGGTAGTCGCCCGTCAGTTGGAATCGAACGGCTGCAGGCGGCGTCTCGGTCGTCTCGGCAAGCTGTTTGCGATGGGAGGTGGTGTCAGTCATATACGGCTATTCGCTGCAGAAGCGTATCCAGGGCACCCGGTGCTCGAGCGCGCCCCGATCGGGCGATCCGCATACGGGTATGTCCGACAAACGGATGCGACTGCCTCGAGAGGGCTATCTATATTGAGGCACCTTGCATGGACTGCAAGCTATCGACGCCCTGATGGATGCCATGCCGCCGGCTCGAGAATCGTCCGCCAGCTCGCCGCACCCCTCCTGGGGCTCGCGATGCGATCGCGCCGGAACCGCGCCCTGGCAACACCCACGCCATGCATTCCAACCGCTGCGCCGCTGCCTGCGCGCAGACCTGTGTCCAGTGGAGACAGGCGGGCAGACGCCCTAGAATGCCATTCCGTCCACATCATTCGGCTGGGGCTACTCGATGAGTCTAACAGTTTCCAAGCGCGTACAGCGCGTCAAGCCCTCCCCGACCGTCGCCCTCACGGGACGCGTGGCCCAGCTCAAGGCCGAGGGCCAGGACATCATCTCCCTGGGCGCGGGGGAGCCTGACTTCGACACCCCGGCGCACATCGCCGAGTCCGGCATCGAGGCCATCCGCAACGGACACACTCGATACACGTCCGTGGACGGCACGGCCGAACTCAAGGACGCGATCATCGCCAAGTTCAAGCGCGACAACGCGCTGGAATACCGGCGCAACCAGATCGTGGTCTCCAGCGGCGCCAAGCAGACGATCTTCAATCTCATCCTGGCGCTGATCGATGCGGGCGATGAAGCCATCATTCCCGCCCCCTACTGGGTGTCCTACCCGGACATGGTGACGCTGGCGGACGGTGTACCCGTCACGCCGTATGCCGGCGCCGAGCAGCGCTACAAGATGAGCCCGGCGCAATTGGAGGCCGCCATCACGCCCAGGACGCGGCTGCTGATCCTCAACAGCCCCAACAACCCGACCGGCGCCGCCTACACCGGTGCCGAACTGCGCGCGCTGGGCGAGGTGCTGATGAAGCATCCGCGCATCGTGATCTGCACCGACGACATGTACGAGCATATCTACTGGGGGCAGGAGCCATTCGTCAGCCTGGCCCAGGCCTGCCCGCAATTGTACGAACGCATCGTGACCGTCAATGGCGTATCGAAGGCGTATGCCATGACCGGCTGGCGCATCGGCTACTGCGGCGCGCCGGCCGAACTCGCCACCGCCATGGCGACGATCCAGAGCCAAAGCACCTCCAATCCCTGTTCCATCTCGCAGCGGGCTGCCGTCAGCGCCTTGAACGCCGATCAGGGCTGCGTGCGCGACATGAATCGACACTTCAAGCAGCGCCACGATGCGCTGGTCGCCGGCCTCAACCGCCTGCCCGGGGTCACCTGCCTGGAAGGCGCCGGAACCTTCTATGCCTTCGCCAACATCGAGCAGGCGATGAAACAGATCGGCGTCGGCGACGACACGGCCTTCGCCGAACATTTGCTGACTCGAGGCGGGATCGCCGTCGTGCCCGGCAGCGGCTTCGGCGCTCCCGGCCATATGCGCCTTTCCTTCGCCTGCAGCATGCAGACCCTGGATGAAGCACTGCGGCGCATGGATCGGGCGTTGCAGGCGTCGTGAACGGAGCCTGGCAAGGGGGG
>JBEBRC010000283.1:0-3780 GCA_040395055.1 Steroidobacter denitrificans | reverse complement strand
CGGAGGCGGACGATCCGGACAATTTCCACGCCCAGCCTTGGTGGTGCTGCTAGAATCGCGCGCTGCCTGTGGGGTATCCCGACGCCCGATCCCAGATGCTCGATCGTCGGGAACCCAGTCGAATGGGGGCCTGTAGCACAACGGTTAGTGCAGGGGACTCATAATCCCTTGGTTGCAGGTTCGAATCCTGCCGGGCCCACCAAACCCACAACAAAACAGAAGCGAGGAGAGACGCCAGGAAACTGGCGCAGCGAACGCTGCGTGCCGCGTTTTGCATCCACTTGTCGCAGTCGTCTTTACGCCGGCAGCTTTGGCGCCGGCTATTACCAGGGACAGTCGAACGTGAACTACGACCGTATCGGCAGGCGGTACACTCTGGGGTATCGCGCGAACTTCTGACGCGAGTCGCGCTAGAACAAGGCGGGGAACGGGCAATCCGGTCCCCGCCTTTTTATTGGAAAGCGCCGCAGGATACCGCAATGACCCCGACCTCCCCTCATCGCATCCTTCTCATCCACGGCGGGCATGCCGGCGGGCGCACCTACGAGATGGTCGAGGCCGTGACGGATGGGATCGCCCATTGTGAAGTACAGACCGAGCTGCGCGCATTGCCGGCGCTCGAGGCCGGCGCCGACGATCTGCTGTGGGCGCACGGCCTGCTGATCGGCACGCCGGAACACTTCGGCTACATGTCCGGTGCGGTCAAGGATTTCATGGATCGCACGTTCTACCGGGTCGAGGGCAAAGTCGAGGGCTTGCCGTATGCACTGTTCGTCAGCGCGGGCAATGATGGAACCGGTGCCGTGAGTTCGATCGAACGCATTGCTTCCGGCTACCGCTGGCAGCGCATCGCCGAACCGCTGATCGTCCAGGGCGAGATCACTGCCAACGCCCGCGTGCGCTGCCAGGAACTCGGGCAGACGATGGCCATGGGGCTGTCGATGGGAATTTTCTGAGCCGCCCTGCGGCCTCATGTACGTCACGAACCATGACGCTAGGCGTGTGGCGCCGCCCGGCCGCAAACGATCGGCGTCATCGCCCGGCATGGGCATCACGCTTGCTCGATGCCTGCCGGCGCGCCGCCGCCCTCAGCGTCGGGCAGGTTCGGTGCTTTGGCCGAACAGTACTTTCCTGGCTTCATCCGAGAAGCCGCCGCCGGGCTTCGAATAGTTGTCGGTAATACCTTCGTAGGTACGCATCGTCGCCGGCCGGGCGCGAATTACCTCGAACCAGCGCTGGATATTCGGGAAATCCGCCAGATCCTGGCCGTGCCCCCGATGCGGCACGATCCAGGGGTAGGTGGCGATATCGGCTATCGAATACTCGCCCGCCATGAATTCCCGCTCCGCCAGCCGCCTGTCCAGCACAGCGTACAAGCGCGCGGTTTCCTTCGTATAGCGCTCGATCGCATACGGCACCTTCTCCGGCGCGTAGACATTGAAATGCCCGTTCTGTCCGGCCATGGGCCCCAGGCCCGAGGTCTGCCAGAACAGCCACTGCAGGACTTCCATTCGAGCGCGCTCATCCGCCGGCAGCAGCAGCCCGGTTTTCTGCGCCAGGTAGAACAGGATTGCCCCGGACTCGAACAGCGTCAGCGGCGCACCGCCTCCCTGCGGATCCGGGTCCAGGATCGCCGGGATCTTGTTGTTCGGAGAAATCGCCAGAAACTCCGGTTTGAATTGCTCTGCCTTACCGATGTCCACCGGCACGATGCGATAGGGCACCCCGGTCTCCTCCAGGAACAGTTTGATTTTCAGTCCGTTCGGCGTGGGGGCGTAGTACAAGTCGATCATCGCTGCTGAATCCTCGCAGGTGTGAGCTGGCAGAATCTCCCATGCGCCTGCTCCAGGCGGCGCCATCGGACATTTCGCGGTTGCCGCCAGCATGCATACAACACGCCTGCCATTGCAACCAGCGCCCCCGCGGCGCCCGATAGCGGCCAACCGCATGGCTGTGCCCCAGGAATACGCGTAGGATTTCGCTGCATGCATTCTTGCCGAAAACTCTGCACGCAATCCTGCCGCAAGCCCGCATGCGATCCGGAAGCTCCATGACACAGGCGGCGCTGACAAACTCGAAACTCGATCGCCCGGTCGACACGGCCCTGGACCACATGCTCGGCCCTGTCGATGCCGAGATCACCCTGGTCGAGTACGGCAGCTACGCCTGTCCGCATTGCAGGGCTGCGAACGAACGAATCGCCGCCGTTCGCGATCGTCTGGGCGAGCGCCTGCGATACGTTTTCCGGCATCGGCCACTGCTCGACAACGATCTGGCGCAACGCGCCGCCGAGTTGGCCGAGCTCGCGCCTGCGGAGCGTTTCTGGGACGTCCACATGCAATTGATGACGCGCTCCGAGATGCTGTCCGAGGAGGATCTGCAAGCCGTCGAAAACCAGCTTGGTCTGGCGCGCAGCCCGCAGGATCTGGAGCAAGCATACCGGCGGGCAAGCGCGCGCGTGGAAGCCGACAAGAACAGCGCACACGCCAGCGGCGTACTGTACACGCCGACGTTCTTCGTCAATGGGCGCCGCTATGACGGCCCATGGGACGAAAGCTCGTTCGCCGACGCCATACTAGGCTCTCTGGGCCACCGTGTGCGCACCGCGGCGCTGGATTTCGCCAGCTGGGCGCCATCCAGCGGCGTATCGCTGCTGCTGGCTTCCGTCCTGGCCGTCTGCCTGACGAACAGCCGCTTCGCCGTGGACTTCGATGCCTTGTGGGAAACGTTCCTGGGACTGCGGTTCGGCGAAGCCGCCTTCGGCATGTCGTTGCGGCATTGGGCGACCGATGGCTTGTTGACGATCTTTTTCCTGGTGGTCGGCCTGGAGATCAAGCGCGAGTTCACCGTCGGCCATCTGTCCAGCCGCCGCGTCGCGGCACTGCCCGTGGCCGCGGCCCTCGGCGGCATGGCGTTCCCGGCGTTGGTGTATTGGCTGCTGATTCCCAGCGGGCAGTGGTCCCACGGCTGGGGGGTGCCAATGGCGACCGATACGGCGTTCGCCGTCGCACTGATCGCAATGATGGGACGGCGCGTTCCGGTCGAGCTTCGAATCTTCCTCACCGCCAGCGCCATCGTCGATGACATCGGCGCGATCCTCGTGGTCGCCATGTTCTATTCCACCGAGCTGAATGTCGCCTGGCTGAGCGCCGCGGCCGCACTGGTGGTGCTGCTGGCAATGCTGAATCAAGCGCATGTCTACCGCGCAGCGCCGTATGTATTCATCGGCGTCGCGCTGTGGGCCTGCGTGCACGCCGGCGGCCTGCACGCGACCTTGGCCGGTGTGCTGCTGGCATTGTTCATCCCCACGCGGCCCCCCGCGGATCTGCGCGCCCTGATGATCCAGGCCGGTGCCATCGTGAGCACCGAGGCACGGCGGCAAAACGAGGTCCTGCGATCGGGTCCCTCCGAGCCTGCCTTGCGCACCCTGGATGAAATCCATGACCGGCAGGAGTCGCCCGCCTCCCGCATGCTGCGTCACCTTGCTCCGTACTCCAGTTATGTGGTGCTGCCCTTGTTTGCGCTGGCCAACGCCGGCGTCGCCATGTCGACGCAGGTTCTGCACGGTCGCGAGCCGCTGCTGCTGGCGATCGCGGCCGGGCTGGTGATCGGCAAGCCCCTGGGATTGGTATCCGCTTCCCTGCTGGCAGTGCGTACCGGACTGGCCGTGAAGCCCGCCGAGTACTCGTGGCTGCAGCTTGCCGGCGCCGGCGCGCTCGCCGGCATCGGCTTCACCATGTCGCTGTTCATCGCAGGCCAGGCATTCCCAGCGCCGGCCGA
>JBEBRC010000282.1:0-3783 GCA_040395055.1 Steroidobacter denitrificans | reverse complement strand
TGAAGGTGTCTCGAATTTGCCTGGGCTGCATGACCTACGGCGCCTCGACGCCGCGTTGGCCCTGGGCGCTGGCAGAGGAGAGCAGTCGTCCATTCATCCAGCGCGCCTTGGAGCTTGGCATCAATTTCTTCGATACCGCCAACGTCTATTGCGCAGGCGCCAGCGAAGAGGTGCTTGGCCGCGCCATCAAGGACTTCACCCGACGCGAGGAGGTGGTGATCGCGACCAAGGTGTTCTCGCCCATGGGTCCAGGTGCGAACGACGGGGGATTGTCGCGCAAGCATGTAATGGCCCAGGTCGAGGCGAGTCTGAAGCGGCTCGGCACGGATTACATCGACCTGTACCAGATCCATCGGCTCGATACCGACACGCCGGTCGAAGAGATCATGCAGACGCTGAACGATCTGGTCCGCAGCGGGAAGGTGCGCTATATCGGCGCCTCCTCGATGTACGCCTGGCAATTCTCCAAGCTGCAGTACACGGCGACGCTCAATGGCTGGACACGTTTCGTTTCCATGCAGCCGCACTACAACCTGATCTATCGCGAAGAGGAGCGTGAAATGCTGCCGTTGTGCGAAGACATGGGTGTCGGCGTCGTACCCTGGTCGCCGTTGGCGCGTGGTTTCCTTGCCGCCAATCGAAAGTCAGGCGGCGGTGATACGATCCGCGCTCGGACGGATTCGTACTCCAAGGCGCTTCAGTATGGGCAGGACGATGATTTCGCGGTGGTCGACCGATTGACCGAGGTGGCCAAGGCTCGCGGCGTTGCCAACGTGCAGGTCGCGCTCGCCTGGATCTTATCCAAGCCTGTGGTCACGGCACCCATCGTCGGTGCGACCAAGATGCCGCACTTGGAGGAAGCCGTCGCCGCGCTGCAGCTGAAGCTGGAGGATTCCGAGATCGCGACGCTGGAGGAAGCCTACCAGCCGCACCGGGTCAGGGGGCATAGTTGACGCCATGATGCCGTCGGTTCGGCGGACGATACTGGGTCGAGTCCGGCACCTTGCCGTGGATCTATTGCTTCGAGATGTCGTCAGCTGGGGGGCACGTGTTGGCGCAGGAATGCGAGCACGCCGTCATTGAAGGCGTCGTTCTTGTCGCCGGCGACCATGTGCCCGGCATCCACGACATCGAACACCTCCAGATGCGGCAGATGCGTACGCAGCTCCGCCACACCCGACTCGGATACCAGATCACTCTTTAGGCCTCGAACCAGCAAGGTCGGAATCCTCACCTGCTGTGCAGCCTGGTGCAGCTGGTCGGCAAATGCCGGAGGTTCGGCTCGCTGGGGATCGTCCAGAAAGCATGGATCCCAATGCCAGTACAAGCGACCGTCGGTTCGGCGGCGCAGGTTCTTCAGCAGGCCGGCATTGTCGCTCGGCCGGGGGCGATGCGGATTGTAGGCGGCGACGGCGTCCGCTGCTTCTTCCAGGGTCGCGAAACCATTGGGCTGCGCACCCATGAAGGTCCGGATCTTCTTCGCTCCGGCCGGGTCGATTCGTGGCACTACATCGACCAATACCAGCGCGCTGGCGAGCATCTCCTCGCTGGTGCCGACGGCGTAAAGCGCCGTCGCGCCGCCCATGGATGCGCCTACCAATGCGGGTGGGCTGCGCAGTGTCGCAACGATGCCGCGCAGGTCCTCGGCAAGTACCTCCAGTCCGTACCGGCCATCCGGCGACCAACCGCTATCACCGTGGCCGCGTGCGTCGAAATTGATCACGTGATAGCCCCGTGCCAGCAGTTCGCGCATGACGCCGTGCCATGAATGGCGTGTCTGCCCGCCGCCGTGAAGCAGTACGACCGGCGGTGCGGAAGGCGCTCCGCCAACGTCTGCAATCAGGTCGATGCCATCGCTGCTGCGGTAGCGGCGTTCTTCAATCGTTAGATTCATGAACGGATTCTCGCAGAAATTCGCGGTGCATGTCTCGCTGCCAAAAGAGCAGGACGGCGGGGCAGCGATGTCAAGGGGGCGACGGTTCGTTCAGGCCCTACGGTAAAAGCGTGCGCGCTTGTCAATCAAGTGAAGCCGCGAGCCTCTTTGAGGACCGCATAAGCGATGCTGATCTCGCGTGTTCGCTCCTCGGCCATCTCACGCATGCTCTCCGGCAGCCCCTTTCCCGCCAGCTTGTCCGGATGGTTCTGGCTCATAAGGCGGCGGTAGGCCTGCTTGATTTCCGAGTCGGTCGCGGATGAGCCCAGTCCCAGTGCCGCATAGGCATCATCGATATTCTGCTGTGCGGAGGGTCCCGAGGCGCCGCGGGCGCCCGTGCGCAGCAACGCCTCGAGCTGCGCGACATCGGCTTCAGTCAAGCCCAGAACACGCGCGACGCGAACCAGCATCTGGTGTTCGGCCGGATGGACATTGCCATCGCCTGCAATCGCCGCACACTGGATCTGCAGGAACATCACCAGCAGCGCCCGCCGCCCGTGGCAGATGCGCGCCAGCTTGGCCGCCTCCGCATCCAGGTCGAAATCCGGCGCCTTGCCGCGATTGAAGGCAGCTTTCGCAGTTTCACGCTGGGTGTCCGAAAGATGCAGCCGGGCGAACATGGCCTCGGCGGTCGCGATTTCATCGCGGGTCACTACCCCGTCTGCCTTGCACAGAGCGCCCATCACGGCAAAAGTCGATTCCAGAAACTGTTCCTGCACCAACGCCAGATTGCCGACCAGGGTGCCGCGCAGCATCCAGCTCGCCACATAGCCGAGCACTGCGCCCAGGATCAGCCCGCGAAACCCGCCCACGAGAAGACCGATCAGGCCGAAAAGGATAGTCACTGACATTTAAATGGACTCGAGGAAGCGGTACCGACGTGGATGAAGTGCGAGCAAGGGAGCGCATTTTAGCGAAAAGCGCCGATTCATCGCCGGGTTCTCGATAATTTAGTTTGGCTTATGCGTCACAGCCAGACTCCGCACCGTCTTCCAGCAAATGGGTGGCAAAACAATGTCGCAGAGTGTGGCAGGAGGCGGGCCTATCGATGTTGGCCTGGCGAATCGCCTCTTTCACCCGACGCTGAACGCCGTCCTCCAGCACGTGATGCCGCCGCCATGCGCCCGATCTTGGATCGTGCCAGGGCTTTGCGGCGGGGAACACATATTGCCAGCCCCGGTCCAGGTGGGCGCGCGGGTATTTGCGCTGCAGGGATTCCGGCAGCTCGACTCCCGCATAGTTCTGCGACAGTGCCAGCCGATGTTGCTCGTGAATGCGATCCAGATGAAGTCGCGGCGGCTCGACCAGTGAGTTGGCGATGATGGTGCTGCGATCCTTTCTTCCCTTGGCGCACAACCAGTTGGCGATACTCAAGATCAACATCCTTGACGCGTAGTCGCAGCGCCTCCATGAGTCGCAGCCCGCTGCCATACAGCAGCGATCCGATCAGCCAGTCGCGCCGTCCAATTGCGCGAGCAGGCGCCGCACCTCTTCCTGCGTCAATACGACCGGAAGCCGCCGGAGCTTGCTGGCGCGAACTACGTTATCGAGCCAAGGCAGATCGATCCGAAGCACTTCCCGGGACAGGAACAGCAATGCGGAGAGCGCCTGGTTCTGGGTCGAGGAGGAGACATTGCAATCCGTAGCAAGGTATGACAAGAAGGCCTCAAGCGCCACAGTACCCATGTCGGCTGGATGTCGTTTGCCATGGAACAGAATGAAGCGTCGGATCCAGGAAATATATTGTTGCTCTGTACGATAGCAGTAATGCTTGACGTGAATGCGAGCGCGAACCTGATCCAGAAGGCGTGGTTTGGCGTCCATGCGGTATATCCTGTGAATAATACTGG
>JBEBRC010000281.1:0-3812 GCA_040395055.1 Steroidobacter denitrificans | reverse complement strand
GGGGCTTGTAGACCAGTCCCAGCTGGTAATTGACGAAGTTCGAGTCGTGGTCCACCGAGCCATCGGTGATTTCGTAGTCGTCGAACCGAAGTCCGACGTTGGCTTCCCATTGCGGGCTCAGCCGCGCCGTGTTGAAGGCGTAGACAGCTTTGGTATCGGTACGGTTGGCAAGACTGTCGTAGTTCGAACTGAAATCCGAGAGGCGCGCACCAGCATAGAACTCGTTGGGTGTAGGGTTCAGCAAATCGGTGCGGTCGACCGCGAAGTCGGCCGAGGCGGGTGTGGCGGCGGTGCGCAGTTCTTCCTTGCTGAACTCCAGGCCGACGACGAATTCGTTTTGCACCCCACCGAGGGAGAACGCACCTTGCAGGTCGGTCTGGTTGGCCAAGGTCTCGCTCTGGCGGTTGCCGGTGCGCACATCGCGGTTGACCAGGCCGGAGGCGGCATGGATGGTCGGGCGCGACATGATGTATTGACTGATCGACTCACCGTAGCGGGTCACGTTGCGCAACTGCAGGCTGCCGTCGAAGCGGTGCTTCAGCTCCAGGGTTGCGATGTCGGCGTCATTGCGGCGCGCATCGCGACCATTGACCCCATAGAAATTGTCGCGCTTCACATCGACGGGCTTACCCTGCGCGTCCGGCAGGCCGGTGTCGAAAGGGAGGCCCAGATCCGGCGTGTCGTCGGCGCGCAGCAGATAGTAGCTGAGCGTCGCCTGGGTCGGGCCGCCGACGCCGAACGTCACCGAGGGTGCGACACCCCAGCGTTCGGATTTGTCGGTGTCCCGGCCCGGCACGTGGCCTTGGTGCGACATGGCATTTAGACGCAGCGCAATGCCGTCCGAGACACGCCAGTTGCCATCGACCGTGAGGCGCAAGTACTCGTCGGAACCGGCGCCGGCGCCGCCGGAAACGAAATTCTCGGCGCGCGGCTTCTTGCTCACCATATTGATGCTGCCGCCCGTGGAACCACGGCCGCTGTAGGCGGATCCGGGTCCCTTGACCACCTCGATCTGCTCGATATTGAAGGACTCGTGGGCGAAGCGGCCTAGGTCACGCACGCCATCGATCATCATGTCGGTGCTGGCCTCGTAGCCACGAATGAACGGACGGTCGCCCATCGGCGTACCGCCTTCGCCCGATCCCAGCGTGATCCCGGGCGTGGTGCGCAGGACATCGGCCAGCGAGGTCACGCCGCGCTCCTGGATGACCTGCTGCGGGATGATGGTCACCGACTTCGGCGTGTCCAGCAGTGGCGCGGTGAACTTGGAGGAGGCGCTCTCCGGCTTGTAGGGCGTCGGTTCCGTCTCCGTGACGCGAACCGTCGGCAGCCTCGCCGCCTCCGACTCCGATGTCGTCTGCGCCAGGGCCGCATTGGCGCCGGCACAGGCGATGGCGATGGCAATGGCCTGCGCTAACGGCTTGCGGGCAAAACCGGCTGGGCACTCATTCGAATCGAACATGCAACGTCCTCTAGGTTGGATCACAAGCTTGGATCGCGTAAATCCGCATCGCGGCGGCTTCGGGCAAAAACTGGCTGATGAAATTCGACGTGACTGCCCACCCGGACAGACGCAAACAATCCTCAGAATGAGAATGATTGCTATTCAGTATGGCTGGCGTTTGCCAGTACGTGGCGTCGAATGGCGCTGTCGCATTTTTTCGCAGGCTGCTGACACAACAAGACACAATCGGCCATGCAGCGCCATCAATGGCGCAGCCGGATGTGCGCGCGTTGACCCTGATTCAGGGCCGGCGGCCGCCGACGGATTTGCCGCCGCGATGCCTAGGAAGGCAGCACGATAGCGGCGCGCAGGCCACCTTCGGGGCGGTTGTGCAGACTCACCTCACCGCCATGCGCCCTGATGCAGGAGCGAGCAATGGCCAGGCCCAGGCCGGTGGCGCCGCTCTCCAGGCTGCGCGCCGGGTCCAGGCGTACGAAGGGCTCGAATGCCTGTTCGATCTGTGCTGGATCGATGCCCGGACCATCGTCGTCCACTTCGATGTGCAGGCCACCTGCCCCGGCAGGTCCGGACAGCACTCGCACCTGCACCGGTCCGTGCCGGGTGGCGTTGTCGACCAGGTTGCGCAAGGCCCGCTTCAGGCTGACCGGGCGGCAACGGTACAGTGTGCGCGGCGGAGGGTCCCACATCACCTCCCGCCCCAGCGCGCGCTGGTCTGCGACCACTCCTTCCACCAACTGGCCGATGTCGACATCCTGAGTCGGCTCGGGCTCGCTGTCGTTGCGCGCGAACTGCAAGGTCTCCTCGACCATCACGCTCATTTCGTCCAATGTCAGGATCATCGCCTGCCGCAACTCGGCGTCGTCGATCAGCTCCGCCCGGATGCGCAACGACGTCAGCGGCGTGCGGAAGTCGTGGCCCATGCTGGCGATCATCTGCGTCCTGCCCTCCACATAGCGGATCAAGCGTTCCTGCATCTGGTTGAATGCCGCGATGATCTCTCTTACGCCACCTGGACCTTCCAGCGGCAATGGCTCCACCTTCTCGCCGCGGCTGATGCGTTCCGCCGCCGCGGACAGCCCCTTCAGGGGGCGCATGATGCGCCGCCCGAACAGAACGGCAATGAACGTGATCGGAAGCACGCTCACGGGTAGTGAAAAGCTCAACACGCGGCTCCAATGGCCGTGCATGATCGCCGGCCAGTGACGACTGCTGAGCCATTGCCCCCCGGGCAGGCCGACATCGATGTCCAGCGCCCAGGCCGAGTCGGCATTCAAGGTTCTACTGAGCCAGTCCGGCACATTCTCGACACCTTGCAGCCCTTGCGAATCGACTTGTCGCAGTTGCACGTTCACCGGCGTATCGGACGGCAAGTTCAACCGCGTGCGCAGGCGGTTCGCCAATGCCGCCTCCTGGGCAATTGCATTGCCGCCCTTCACCAAGCCCGAGCCGGACAGTTGGAAGCGGGATTCGGGCAGGCTCAAGGCGGCAAGCATCGCGTCCGACTCCAGGGAGTGTTCGACGGCCACACGGTAGACCGCCGCGATCCGCGATTCGATCTCACGCACGGACAGAGGATGCACTTGCGTGTCCGCGCTCAACTGCCGCATCTGCATCAGTACCGCGATCAGATGCGCTGCCACCACGGCCAGCAGCAGCAAGACCAGCAACTGGCCCGACATGCTGCGCGGCAGCCCTCTCATGATGCGAGCACCGTCACCGTGGCGGTGAACAAGTAGCCATCGCCGCGGGCGGTCTTCAGCAGTCTGGGACGCCGCGGATCCGGCTCCAGTTTCTTGCGCAGACGGCTGACCTGGCTATCGATGCTGCGATCGAACACTGTCGCTTCATCACGTTGCGTCAGGTCGAGCAGACGGCTGCGCGTGAGTACGCGGTTGGCGTTCTCGACGAACACCCGCAATAGATGGAATTCGGCCGTGCTGAGCACGATGGGTTCGTTGTCGGCATTGCGCAATTCCCGCCATCGGGTGTCGAACACCCAGCCATTGAAGGCGAAACGCTCCGCCCGCAGCGAGGAACCCGGGGGGCCGTGTTCCGCTGCGACCAACACCGGCCGCTTGGTTCGTCGCAGCACGCTCCTGACCCGGGCGACCAGCTCACGCGGATCGAATGGCTTGATCACATAGTCGTCCGCGCCGACCTCCAGACCGGCAACGCGGTCGGCCTGTTCGGACACGGCGGTCAACAGGATGACGGGGATACCCAGATGCTCGGAGACATATCGGCAGAGCGACAGTCCGCCTTCGCCCGGCAGCATCAGATCGAGCACGATCAAGCTGAAGGTGCGCTGCGCCAGCCGTTCACGCATGGCCTTGCCATCGGCCACCGC
>JBEBRC010000280.1:0-3817 GCA_040395055.1 Steroidobacter denitrificans | reverse complement strand
CGTCACCACTAGCAGAGGAAGACAATCATGAATCTTGGAAATCATCATCTGGCACTGGCTGTCAGACTGATCATCGGCCTGCCCGTTGCCGGAATTGTTCTGGCGGCAAGCCACGCGACAGCGGCGGAACAGGAGGATCAAATACTGGCCACCGTGCGCGTATCGGCCACCGCGCTGGACGAGGACCCGCAGAACATCGCATCGTCGTTCAGCGTGATCGAGGGCGAGCGGCTCTTCGAGCGCACACAAGCCACGCTCGGCGAGACCCTCAATGGCGTACCAGGGGTGCACTCGGACACCTTCGGCGGCGGCGCCACACGCCCGGTGATCCGTGGGCAGAGCGGACCGCGTACCAAGATACTCTCGGACAGCGCCTCGCTGCTGGACGCCTCGGACATCTCCCCCGACCACGCGATCACCACTGAACCGCTGCTGATCGAGAAGATAGAAGTGCTGCGCGGGCCGGCGACGCTCCTGTACGGCGGCGGCGCGATCGGCGGCGTGGTCAACATACTCGACAAGAAAGTCCCACGGGCGCTGCCCGACGATGGGTTCGACGGCTCCATCGCACTACGCAGCGCCACTGTCTCACGGGAAAACGCCGCCGCGGTAGAAATGACGGCGCAGGCGAGCGAACACCTGGTGTTTCACCTGGAAGGCACCGCGCGCGATGCCGAGGATTACCGGGTGCCTGACTGGGAGGAATCGCGAGTGGACGGCACGCGCGCAAGGTCGGGCAGCGGCAGCGCAGGTCTCTCCTGGGTGTCGGACAACGGCTATCTCGGTCTTGCGTACTCCTATCGTGACGATGACTACGGCCTGCCGGGGCACAGCCACGAGTACGAGGGCTGCCATCCGCACGGCAGCGCACTGCATTGCGGCAGTCATGACGCGGACGAGGGCGACCACGACCACGATCACGACCATGACCACGAGCACGGCGCGGTGCCGATGATCGCACTGCTGAGCAAGCGCTTCGATCTGCGTGGCGAGATCACGGATCCGTTCGCCGGCGTGGAGCGCATACGCCTGCGCGCCAGCCGCACCGACTATCGCCACCACGAATTGGAAGAGGACGAGATCAGTACCACCTTTCTCAACGAAGGCTATGAAGCGCGAGTCGAGGTGCAGCACGCTCCGCTCCTGGGCTGGCGCGGGGTGGTGGGCGTGCAGTATGCCGACACCGAGTCCAGCACCCGAGGTGTCGAGGCATTCCTGCCGACCACGAAAAGCGACACTCTCGGACTGTTTGCCGTGGAGCATTATGAGTTGAACGACGCCTGGCATTTCGAGGTAGGGGCGCGCCAGGAATGGCAGAGGCACCGCCCGACGGACGATCCGCGCGGCCGGCCGAAGTTCAGCGATTCCGCCACCTCACTCTCGGCCGCGGCCATCTGGGAAGTGGTCCCGGGATACTTCCTCAATCTGTCGGCTGCCCGCTCGCAGCGACTGCCTCATGCACAGGAGCTCTATGCACGCGGGGTTCACCTGGCTACCGAAACCTATGAATGTGGCTTGATACCGCATCCGCTGACCTGTGGCGGCGCGGAGAACAACGCCGGCCTGAAGATCGAGACTTCGAACAATGTGGAGCTGTTGCTGCGCAAGACCGCGGGCGACCTGACGTTCAGCGTTGGCGGCTTCTACAACCAGATCGACGATCATATCTATGCGCGTACCTTGGACCAGTACGAGGACTTCCGCCTGATCAAGTATACGCAGCGGGATGCAACGTTCCGGGGCCTGGAAGCCGAGGCGACCTACGCCATCACCAAGGCTGTCTCGGCCACGATCTTCGGCGACTACGTGCGAGCCAAGCTGAAGGACGGCGGCGGCGATCTGCCACGCATTCCGGCGGCACGCTACGGCACCCGCTTGAACACGAGTGTCGCCGACTTCGGCGGCGAGCTGGAGTTCTACCGCGTCGAGCAGCAAAACGACATCGCGGATCATGAGGTCGCAACCCCGGGGTATGACATGCTCAATGCCACCGTGAGCTATCGGCCGAGCAATCTGGCGGGCTACAGCGTGTTCCTGCGCGGCAGCAACCTCCTGAACGAGCAGGTGTGGAATCACAGCTCATTCCTGGCCAACGTCGTGCCCTTGCCCGGCCGCAGCCTGAGCCTCGGCATGCGCCTCTCCTTCTAAGGCGGGTATTGCAGCAGTGAACCTGTCGCTGTACGAGAAGGTCACCGAGCTCCAGGGCACGACGCCCTGGGGCTCGGTGCTCGATGCCGGTACCGGCCGTGCCTCGATGCGCTGGCTGCTATCCCTGCAGACAGAGCGCTGGAGCGCGGTAACGGGCTCGGCGCGCATGGCGGATGTCACACGCAAGGAGATCGCACAACGCATGCGGCCGCAGGATCGATTGATCGTCGGCAACTGGATGGATCCGGATCTTCTGGCGGGCGAATCGTACGACCACGTGCTCGCCGACTATTTGCTGGGCGCCATCGATGGCTTCGCCCCGTACTGGCAGGACCGCCTGTTCGCTCGCCTGCGCCCGCTGGTCGGCCGCCGGCTCTACGTCATTGGCTTGGAACCCTATGTACCTTATATGCCGGACGCCCCCGCAGGCCGCATGGTCAGCGAGATCGGCCGTGTGCGCGATGCCTGCCTGCTGCTCGGTGGCGAGCGGCCCTACCGCGAATACCCGATGGACTGGGTGTTGCGCCATCTGGAACACGCCGGACTGCGGCCAGTGGACGCACACCGCTTCCCGATCCGTTACGGCGAGCGCTTCATCAACAGCCAGCTCGACCTGTGCACCCACAGCCTGATCCGGCTGCGCGACCGCGCCCTGGCCCTCAGCCTGCAAACCTACATTGCCGAGTTGCGCGACCGCGCGCTGGCCCTTACCGCCGCCGAAGGCGGATTGAGGCATGGGCATGATTATGTGATTGTGGCTGAGCCATGAGTGGTTAGGTCCAACCGGGCTTCTCCGCCTCATCACGCAACACCAGTTGTCAGCCATCCAGCACCTGCTCCAGAACGTCTGCCGCCCCTCGCCCGAATCGACGTGTGACTCTGCGTAATAAATCGAGGTCCAACGACCCTCCGGCAGTCCGGATGGCTACGCGTGCATCCTCGATGTCTTGTGGTCCACCAGCGAAACATTTGGTCGCAATGAAGTCCTCGCGGCCAAGGAACCGAACCTGCTCTCCCCTGAAAGGAATAGCAACAGTACGTGAGTGCACCGAGGGATCAAGACCGCGCAGTCCAACGAGTAGATCTACCCTATTGTCGTACTGGTCGCTGATGATCAGCATGGCAGGGATCGGATCATCTGGGTCGCCGCGACGCAGTTCAGTCGCGAAGCCTTTCTTCTTTAAGATCTGTGCCAACTTTGCAAGCTGGCCCACGCTGAATGATATGAGTGCATCAGCGTCTGCACTGGCGCGAATGGTGCCATATACCGCTGCAGCGAGAGCGCCAATAACAGCATATTCGATCCCTTCCTTCTTCAATGCGCTGATGACATCCAGCAGCAGTAGCGGCGACTGCCCCGCCTGTTTCGCTCTCATTGGGAAGCGCTCGCATTGGGCTCGCGGGCGTGCTGGGCTGTCTTGCCGGCAAGGTACAATTGACTGACCAGTTGACTCTGCTCGAGCATCGCATTAAGGCGCTGTTCCGGCGTAAGCTTACTGGCGGCTTCGATTAGTGCCTTACGCGCACGATCCGCAAGCTTTGAACCCCGGGCCGGGCCTCGATAGGTTTTCGCGCGCATCACATGTGCGCCGGCCTCCTCCGGTACAACTCCCGTCTGTAACACGATCGGCATGCCGGCGCGCACTGCGATCCGGATCAACAATTCGAG
>JBEBRC010000279.1:0-3819 GCA_040395055.1 Steroidobacter denitrificans | reverse complement strand
GCGGCGTGATGGATCGGCTGACGGCCCAGGCGGCCAGGCAGCGGCCGATCCGTCGAGCCGGCGGCAGGACGCGTCGAACCTCGGGTCGACACATAGTGCACTCGCCGAGTATCGGTTAACGTCCATTCATCGTCTTTGCTGAGGTCCATCATACATGAGCACTCCCCGACACTCCCGCCTCCTGATCCTGGGCTCCGGACCTGCGGGTTACGCTGCGGCGGTCTATGCCGCGCGCGCGAATCGCAATCCGGTCTTGATCACGGGCATGGAAGAAGGCGGCCAGCTCATGACCACCGTCGAAGTGGACAACTGGCCCGGCGATCCGCACGGGCTGACCGGTCCGCGCCTGATGGAGCGCATGCGCGAGCATGCCGAGCGATTCAATACCGAAGTCGTCAATGACCACATCAATGCCGTGGACCTGTCGCAGCGTCCGTTTCGCCTGCAAGGCGACCGCGGCGAATACACCTGCGATGCCCTGATCATCGCCACCGGCGCCCGGGCGAAGTATCTCGGACTGCCCTCCGAGCAGACGTATCTCGGACGCGGCGTGTCCGCCTGCGCCACCTGCGATGGATTTTTCTTCAGGAACCAGGACGTGGCCGTGGTCGGCGGCGGCAACACTGCGGTCGAGGAAGCCTTGTACCTGGCGAACATTGCCTCGCACGTGACCCTGGTCCATCGCCGAGACACGCTGCGCGCGGAAAAAATTCTGCAGGATCATCTGTTCGAGCGTGAGCGCGAGGGCAAGATGAGCGTGATATGGGATCACACCGTCGATGAGGTACTCGGCGATGACTCCGGCGTGACCGGGCTGCGCATCAATCCGGTGGCTGGCGGACCGATGCGCGATCTTGCGGTGAGCGGCGCCTTCATTGCCGTCGGCCATGCACCCAACACCCAGATGTTCGAGGGCCAGCTGGAGATGAAAGGCGGCTATCTGATCGTGAACTCCGGACTCAATGGCAACGCCACGCAGACCAGCATACCGGGGGTATTCGCGGCGGGCGACGTGGCGGATCATGTGTATCGCCAGGCCATCACCTCGGCCGGCACGGGGTGCATGGCGGCGCTGGACGCCGACAAATACCTGGACATGATCGACGCCGCCAACAAGCGCTGAGCGATCCTCCGCCGCTCGCCCCAGCACGCACCAGCATGAGCACGCAAATCGTCTCTTCCATCCGCGACGTTCCAGCATCGCAGTGGAATGCCCTGGACCTGGACGGCAATCCCTTCGTGCGCCATGAGTTTCTGCTGGCGCTGGAGAATGAAGGCTGTGTCGGCCCCGGGTCGGGATGGATCGGGAATCATCTGTTGCTCAAGGATGCGAGCGGCCGGCTCCAGGCGGCGCTGCCGCTTTATCGCAAGAGCGACTCCTGGGGAGAATTCGTCTTCGATTGGAGTTGGGCGAAAGCCTACCTGCAGGCGGGGCTGGACTATTACCCGAAGCTGGTGAGCATGCCGCCGTTCACGCCGGCGACCGGACCGCGCCTGCTGGTGACACCCGGCGTGGAGGCGGCCGCCCTGCGCGCTCGACTGAGCGCGGCGCTGATCGACTATGCCACCGACCAGGGGCTCTCTTCGGCGCATCTTCTGTTCGTCAGCCAGGCCGATCGCGATGCCTTGTCGCGCGCCGGCTCCGGGCCGCATTCGGGCGAGTACCTGTGGCGCAAGGATTGCCAGTTCCACTGGCGCAATCAGGGTTACGAGAGCTTCGATGCCTTCCTCGCCACCTTTCGCTCGGAAAAGCGCAAAAAGGCGCTGCGAGAGCGCCGCCGTGTCCACGAAGCCGGAGTGCGTTTCCGAACCCTCCATGGCGAGCAGATGGATGCCGGGCTGTGGGACATCGTTTTCGGCTTCGCCGCGGCAACGTTCACGGCGCGCGGCCATGAGCATTACCTCAATGTCGATTTTTTCCGCTCGATAGCCGCGGCGCTGCCGGGTACCGTCATGGTCAAACTGGCCGAATACGCCGGCCGGCCGATCGCCACCGCGATCTTCTTTCGCGGCGGCAACACCTTGTACGGACGATACTGGGGCGCGGCTGCGGAATTCCACAGCCTGCATTTCGAAACCTGCTACTACCAGGGTATCGAATACTGTATCGAGCAGGGACTGGCGAACTTCGAACCTGGCACCCAGGGCGAACACAAGGTGCCGCGGGGCTTCGAGCCGACGCCGACATGGTCGGCGCATTGGATCGCCGAGCCGCGGTTTCGGCGGGCGATTCATGATTATCTTGACGCCGAGCGGGTCGCGGTTGATCAATACATGCACCAGGTGGAGGAGCATGTGCCCTTCCGTCGCGACCTCCAGGCGCCCGGGGCGCCTCCAGGGCGATGAGCGCAGGCTGGGCATCCGGCAGTCGGGCAGTCGCCCCGTGGAAATCCCAGGGAGCATTTCGGGTGAGAAATAGTTTTATGAGAAGCTGCGCGAGAGCTAGGATCGGGAACTGAGGCGAGCATGCGACATGAAAAGTTCAATCGTCTGGTTGTCGGAGCGCGATTCGCCGGAAGCCTTTCCCGCGGTGGAGCGCGCGCTGCGTGAGCCCGATGGGCTGCTGGCGGCCGGCGGCGACCTGTCGCCCGCGCGACTGGTTGCGGCCTATCGCCGCGGCATCTTTCCCTGGTATTCGCGCGGCCAGCCCATCCTGTGGTGGAGCCCCGATCCGCGCGCAGTATTGGTGCCCTCGCAACTGAAGGTTTCACGCAGCCTGGCCAAATCCGTCCGCAACCGCGGCTTCGTGACCTGCATCGACACCGCGTTCCGGGACGTCATCCGTGCCTGCGGCAGCACACAGCTGCGCCCGGATGGAACGTGGCTGTCGCCGGAAATGCGCGCCGCCTACCTCAGACTGCACAAACTCGGGTACGCCCATTCCGTCGAGACCTGGCAACAGGACAAGTTGGTAGGCGGACTCTATGGGGTGGCGATCGGCCGGGTATTCTTTGGCGAGTCCATGTTCAGCACGCAGCGCGATGCATCAAAGGTCGCGTTGAAGCGACTGTGCGATGAACTGGTCGCGCGCGACATCCGCATGATCGACTGCCAGATGGCCACGCCCCACCTGCTCAGCCTGGGTGCTCGCCTGATTCCCCGCCCCGAGTTCATGGAGATGCTCAAGAGCAATATCGATGCCAATCCAGCGCAAGCCGCGGCATCCTTGGGGGATCCCTCAGGCAATCCAGCGGAAGATCCGCTGGCACGCCCGCTGTGGAGCCCGCATGCAGGGATGGCGCCTGGCGCGCCATGCCCGCCTCCGCCGTGGGTGGCAGCAGCTAAAAACCTCGGCATTCTTCATCCAAGACACTGAATTGCCGCGCCCGCCGGCAGGGGCGCCGAGGTGTCCAGGGGGCCTGATCGATCCGTTGTAAAGCGGAAGGTCTGCCACTTACATTGCAATGCCTGGTCCCTTTATGCACAATTCGCGCGCTTTCCGGCAACACGCCGGGCAATTCTCAGAGAGTGCATGTCGAAAGAGGACGCCATTCAGATGGAGGGTCGTGTCATCGATACCCTCCCCAATACGACCTTTCGTGTTCAACTCACGAACGGCCATACAGTGATTGCGCATATCTCCGGCAAAATGCGCAAAAACTACATCCGAATTCTGACCGGCGATCAGGTCACCGTCGAATTGACGCCCTACGACCTGAGCAAAGGCCGCATCGTGTATCGCGGGCGCTGACCGGCGCTTCAGACGCCACCAAAGAAAAAGGCCGGCATAGCCGGCCTTTTTTGATCCCAGTCGACTCGAGCCAGCACACCAGGCCCGGCCGCAAGCGGCCTCGCTTGATGTCTCGACGTCGTCCTACC
>JBEBRC010000278.1:0-3852 GCA_040395055.1 Steroidobacter denitrificans | reverse complement strand
CGCTTGCGCCATCGACCGAGTCGCCGACATAAGCGCAAATCGGTGTGACCCGTGCCATGACGGTATCGTCGAGTGCCTCGGCCTGCCCCGTGGGGTGACCGGACGTGGCGCTCGATTGCCCGGAGCGCAGTGTCTGCTGCCCTGAATTGGCTGTCATCGCGAGGGTCCTTAGGTGCAGGCTGTGGCCCGGAACAAGCGTCGTCGGCAATCGGGCGGCCTGGGCTTCCAGGCCGACATGCCGTTCTAGGACGGCGGAAAGGGCGAAAAGGTTACAGCTGACGGAGAAAATATTTCGCGTGCGGCCTGGGGGCTCGCCGCCGCATGCGGGCCGTCTGCCCGGGCGTGGGCGCCTGGAATTCCGCGGGAGGCGATGATCCTAGGCGGCGAGCGGAGGCATTCTCGGCTAAACTAGGGAGTCGGCAGGCGATTGGTGTCAGCGGAATTGGTACCGAAGGCGTCGGAAAACGTCTCAGAGCGCCTCCCGCGTCGCGCGGGCAATTGCGCCGCTTTCCGGATGCACTGACCATTTGGCCTACTGGCCGTTGCGGGCCGTTGCGGGCCGTTGCCGGTCGGGGCCAGCGGCATCCAGGCGTTTCGTCGATTTTCAGTTGACCACGTTCATCACAGATCGGGAAAAAATGCTCTCCACTTCCAACGTCACGATTCAGTTCGGTTCCAAGCCCCTGTTCGAGAATGTCACGGCCAAGTTTTCCGATGGGCATCGCTATGGCCTGATCGGCGCCAACGGCTGCGGCAAGTCCACCTTGATGAAAGTGCTGGGCGGCGAACTGGAGCAGAATGCAGGGGAGGTGATGCTCGAGGCGGGGATGCGGCTGGGCAAGCTGCGGCAGAACCAGTTCGAGTACGAAGACGAGCGTGTGATCGATGTGGTCATGCAGGGCCATCAGGAGATGTGGCAGGCGATGCAGGAGCGCGACCGCATCTATGCGGACCCGCAAGCCACGGACGAGGATTACATGAAGGCCGCCGAACTGGAGGCAAAGTTCGCGGAATACGGCGGCTATGATGCCGAGGCGCGTGCCGCCAGTATTCTCGCCGATGCCGGCATCGAACCGTCCTACCACGAGGGCCCGATGCGGGAAGTGGCGCCGGGTTGGAAACTGCGCGTATTGCTGGCGCAGGCGCTGTTCTCCAGGCCAGATGTACTGTTGCTGGATGAGCCGACGAACAATCTCGACATCCACTCCATTCGCTGGCTCGAGGGAATACTCAATCAGTACGACGCGACGATGATCATCATCAGCCACGATCGGCATTTCCTGAATCAGGTTTGCACGCATATCGCGGATCTCGACTATGGGCAGCTGAAGATCTATCCGGGCAACTATGACGACTTCATGCTGGCCTCCACGCAGGCACGCGCCCGGGTCGAAGCGGCGAATGCCAAGGCGCGCGATCGCATTTCGGATTTGCAGGAGTTCGTGCGCCGCTTTTCGGCGAACGCTTCCAAGGCTCGCCAGGCAACGTCGCGCCTGAAGCAGATCGATAAAATAAAGATCGAGGAGATCAAGCCCTCTTCACGCCAGAATCCGTATATTAGATTCGAGCAGGCGAGGAAGCTTTACCGCAATGCGGTCACGGTGGAGGAGTTGAGCTTCAAGTACCCGGATGGCGATGCCGAGGTGCTCAACAAGATCAATTTCAGTGTCGAGGCGGAAGAGCGCATCGCCATCATTGGTCCAAACGGAGTGGGCAAGACGACGCTCATGCGTTGTCTTGCCGGCGCCCTGGCGCCTACCGGCGGCAGCATCGAATGGGTGGAAAATGCCCAAGTCGGCTACATGCCGCAGGATCCGCAGGCACAATTCCCGCACAAGACCGATTTGCTGAGCTGGATGAGCGAATGGCGCTCGAAAGGCGATGATGACCAGATCGTTCGCGCCACCTTGGGGCGGCTGCTGTTCTCGGGAGATGAAACCCGCAAGTCCGTCCAGGTGCTCTCGGGCGGCGAGAAGGGGCGGATGATCTACGGCAAATTGATGCTTACGCGGCCGAATGTGCTGCTGATGGACGAACCAACCAACCATATGGACATGGAGACGATCGAATCGCTGCAGATCGGTTTGGAAAAATACCCGGGCACATTGATTTTCGTCTCGCACGACCGCGAGTTCGTGTCCGCGCTGGCGACTCGGATCATCGAATTGCGCCCCGGTGGGACGGCGATCGATTTCCGCGGCAGTTACGACGAGTACTTGCGTTCCCAGGGGATCGCAGCCTGATCATGTTGACGGCGAAGGCGGCGCCTGGGGCGCCATGCGCCCCTTTTGCCGTCCGGCGTGCCGCCGCGCCGATGCCGCAATGCGAGCGGCCGGCGGCGAGCTGGGTTTTTCAAGGCGGTCGGTGCGCTCCATACGCGCTTTTTGCGGCGACTGTCGTGTCAACGGCCCGTCGCTGTGAATTAGGCTTTGCGTCGCCGATGTTTCGTGTATAGTACCTGTGGCTCGTAACCTTTCTATTTATCTTCTTTGGCCGTGCGCAGTCGCGTCTTTCCGGCCAACTCAACTAAACCGAATCGTTTTCGAACCAAGCGCAGATAGCCGCCCTCGGGGCTGTCATATTTTACGACGCGTTTTAGTGCTGAGTTGACCTCGGTTTTGCGTCTGCAGTGAGTTATTTTGAATGAGTAAGATTTACGTGGGCAATTTGCCCTTTACGGCTGATGAAAATGCGGTGCGCGAGCTGTTTGCGCAGCATGGCACCGTGGAATCGGTTGCGCTGATCATGGATCGCGACACCGGTCGTCCGCGTGGCTTCGGTTTCGTGGAAATGCCGCGCAGCGACGCCGCGCGCGCGATCCAGAACCTGAACGGCCAGGACATGGGCGGCAGGCCGCTGAAGGTCAATGAAGCGCAGGACAAGCCCCGCGGCGGTGGTGGCGGTGGTGGCGGCGGCGGCGGCCAGCGTCGCTGGTAAGTCAGCAGGTAGGTCAATGGTTCCCGCGCGCATTTGCGCGCGGGAACAGTCTCTTTCCGGAGGCTGCACGACAGGAGAGAGTCGATGGCGATTGAAAGTACACCCGGCTACGACGTTAGCATGGGTGCCGGCAGCACAGCCGATCGGCGTGCGGCCGTGCAACGCGAGCAGCAGGAACGCGCCGCGGAACGGCAGAAGGAACTTGCCTCACAGACTTCACCGATGAATGGACCGGCCGATCGCATTCGCATCTGGGAGCGATTGCATGGGCTGAATTTGCCGCGAGCGGCGTCTCACAAGCTGGTTCGTGTCATTGCCGTGCAGACCGAGTTGACGGTGCAGCAGGTTCAGGATGAGCAGCAGCGTCGTGCGGGCACCATCGGCTCGCTCGAAGGTGCGGCCTCGTGACGAGATTAGCGAGCAAGCTGGAATCGGTTCTGGAAGGGCCGTTCAAGGTCGATTCGATCGTGCCTGTGGCTGCGCCGCAAGGCAGCGAAGGCGTCTGGCATCGCTACGTCATCACGCAGGGATCGAACAGGATTACGGGTATGCGCGCTGGCGCCCGCGCCGACATCGCCGTGGTCGTGGACGAGATGGTCGAACGCTTGAATGACCGTCGCGTCGGGAAGCATCGCGCCAAGGGCAGATAGCTGCCCGGACATATCGAGTCCGGCGACGTTTCGCATGAATTCTTCTGCCCGGGTGAACATTTACGTTCAGCCTCGCGCATCCGCGACCGAAGTAGCGGGCACCCATGGCGATTCCATAAAAATCAGGCTCGCCGCGCCGCCGGTGGATGGCGCGGCGAATGTTGCGCTGGTCGAATTCGTCGCCAAGCGGCTGGGTATCGCCAAGTCGCGTGTACGGGTCGTCCTGGGGCAGACGGGCCGGCGCAAGGTGCTGCAGATCGACGGT
>JBEBRC010000277.1:0-3889 GCA_040395055.1 Steroidobacter denitrificans | reverse complement strand
CGGTCACACCCAGCGAAGGCAGTCGATCGGCGCGTTGGATCCGATACTGCGCGCGTGCGTGCTCGACATTGAGCATGGCAACGCGCAAATCGCGATTGTTGGCCAGTGCACGCGCGATCAGTTGCTCGAGGTCGACGTCGACGAAAAAATCCCGCCAGCCGATGTCCGCCGCGCTGCCCGCCGCCGCTGCCGTACCCGGCGTTGCAGTGGTGTTCGGTGGCAACGGCCATTCATCGGCGATCCCGGCATCGGCAACCGGCAGCCTCGGCTCGAGCATGGCGCAGCCGGCAATCAGCGCCGCTACGCCCGATGCCAGGATCGTCGCCCCATGCCTGATCGTGCTAATCATCGGTGTGCGCCTGCGTGCTCGCCGCACCCGGGGCGGCGGAAGCGGGGGTGCGCTTCTCGCGGCGTGTGAACAGGCGTTCGACGACTACGAAGAACAGCGGCACCAGGAACAAGCCGAGGAACGAGCCCACGATCATGCCGCCGATGACGCCGGTGCCAATGGCGCGTTGTGCACCGGAACCGGCGCCGGTGGCGATCGCCAGCGGCAGGACGCCGAAGCCGAAGGCGAACGAGGTCATCAGGATCGGACGCAGGCGAATGCGTACCGCCGCCATGGTGGCCTCGACCAGATCCATGCCTTTCTCATAGTTGGACTTGGCGAACTCGACGATCAGGATCGCGTTCTTGCTCGACAGGCCGACCGTGGTCAGCATCGCCACTTGGAAGTAGACATCGCGATCCATGTCGCGCAGGGTGTTGGCGAGCACCGCCCCGAGGATTCCCATGGGAGCGATCATCAGCACCGCGGAGGGTACGGTCCAGCTCTCGTACAGCGCCGCCAGGCACAGGAACACGATCAGCAGCGACAACGTATAGAGCAGCGGCGTTTGCGCGCCGGCCTCGCGTTCCTGGTATGAGGTGCCAGTCCATTCCATGCCGATGCCCGAAGGCAGTTGTGCGACCAAGGTTTCGACTTCGCGCATGGCATCGCCGGAACTGACACCGGCCGCCGCTTCGCCGTCGATCTGCATGGCCGGCACGCCGTTGTAGCGCTCCAGCCGCGGCGAGCCATAGTCCCAGCGCGCGTTGCCGAAGGCACTGAACATGACCATCTCGCCCTGCGAGTTGCGTACCGACCAGCGCATGAAATCTTCCGGCCGCATGCGAAACTCCGCGTCGGCCTGCATGTACACCCGCTTGACGCGGCCGCGGTCGATGAAGTCATCGATATATTGGCTACCCCAGGCCGAGCCGAGCACGGCATTGATGTCAGCGGTCGCAAGTCCCAAGGCCGCGGCCCGGTCGTTGTCGATGTCGATGCGAAGCTGGGGCGAATCGTCCTGGCCGTTGGGCCGTACATTGACCAGCATCGGGTTGGCAGCGGCCGCGCCCAGGAACTGGTTGCGCGCCGCCAGCAGCGCGGTGTGCCCCAGACTGGCATTGTCCTTCAGGAAAAAGGTGAAGCCGGCCGAGACCCCCAGCTCTGGTACCGCCGGCGGCGGGAAGGCGAACACCAGTGCGTCCCTGATGCGGCTGAACTGCGCCATCGCGCGCTGGGCGATCGCATCGACGCCCAGCTCGCGGCTCTTGCGCTCACCCCACTCCTTGAGGCTGACGAATGCCATGCCGTTGTTCTGGCCGGAGCCGCCGAAGCTGAAGCCTTGCACGGTGAACAAGGACGCGACGGTGCGCTGCTCGTCCTCGAGGTAGAACTGCTCGATTTGCTTCAGCACCGCGAGGGTTCTTTCCTGGGTCGCCCCCACCGGCCCCAGTACCTGCGTAAACAACACGCCCTGGTCTTCTTCCGGCAGGAAGGCGGTCGGCAGGCGCAGGAACAGGACCGCCATCACCACGGTCATTGCGGCGAAGACCGCCATGAAGCGTCGGGTGCGTGAAAGGATGCTTCGCACCGCACCCTGGTATCGGGTACTGCCGCGTTCGAACGTGCGATTGAACCAGCCAAAGAAGCCCTTTCGCCGCACAGCGTGCTGCTCGATCGGCTTGAGCATGGTCGCGCACAAGGCTGGCGTCAGGACGATCGCGACGACCACCGACAGCACCATGGCGGAGACGATGGTGGCGGAGAACTGTCGATAGATGACGCCGGTGGAGCCGCCGAGAAAAGCCATGGGCACGAACACCGCCGACAGCACCATCGCGATGCCGATCAGCGCTCCGGTGATCTGATCCATCGACTTGCGCGCGGCGTCCACCGGCGACAGCTTTTCCTCGGCGATGATGCGCTCGACATTCTCCACCACCACGATCGCATCATCGACCAGCAGGCCGATCGCCAGCACCATCGCGAACATGGTCAGCATGTTGATCGAGAAGCCCAGTGTGGCCAGTATCGCGAACGTACCCAGCAACACCACCGGCACCGCGATCGTCGGAATGAGCGTGGCGCGGATGTTTTGCAGGAACAGGTACATGACCAGGAACACCAGCACGATCGCCTCGAGGAGAGTGTGGATCACGCTGGTGATCGAGACGCGCACGAAGGGCGTGGTGTCGAACGGCACCACGGCTTTCAGTCCCGGCGGGAATATCGAGCTGAGTTCCTGGATCAAGGTCTGCACACCGCTCGCTGTGGCAAGCGCGTTGGACCCGGTGGCCATCGAGACCGCGATGCCGGCTGCCGGCTGGCCGTTGAAGCTGCTGATGACGTTGTAGTTCTCGGAGCCGAGTTCGACGCGCGCGACATCGCCCAGCTTGAGTACCGAGCCATCGGTATTGCTGCGCACGACGATGTCGCGAAATTGCTCCGGCGTGCGCAGCCGGCCACGGGCGTTGATCACGGCGTTGAGCTGCTGGCCCTCGAGCGCCGGCGCGCCGCCGAGCTGGCCCATGGCCACTTGCTGGTTCTGGCCGCGGATGGCGGCGATCAGGTCGCTGGTGGTCAGTGCATAGGTATCGAGCTTGTTCGGGTCCAGCCAGATCCGCATCGCATATTGAGATCCGAACAGCTGCGTGGAACCGACACCCTCGACGCGTGACAGGGGGTCGACGATGTTGGCGGCGATATAGTCCGAGATATCGACCCGGGACATGCGTCCGTCCTGCGAGACGAAGCCGATGACCATCAGGAAACCCTCGCCGGTCTTGGTCACACTGATACCCTGCTGCTGCACCTCCTGGGGCAGCAGCGCGGTGGCCAATTGCAGCTTGTTCTGTACCTGCACCTGGGCGATGTCCGCGTCGGTGCCATTGGCAAACGTCAGCGTGATCGTCGACTGGCCGTTGGATTCGCTGGTCGCCGACATGTAGGTCAGCCCGTCCAGGCCCTTCATGTTCTGTTCGATGATCTGGGTCACCGAGTCCTCGACCACCTGCGCCGAGGCGCCCGGATATCTGGCGCTGACCGTCACCGCGGGCGGCGCGATGGTGGGGTAGCGGGAGATCGGTAGTTGGGTGATCGCCAGTGCGCCGGCGATCATGATGATGATCGCGATCACCCAGGCGAAAATCGGCCGGTCGATGAAGAAGCGCGCCATACGCTGCCCCGCAGTCAGTACGCCGCCGGTGCAGCGGGAGGAAGTTGATTCGCTGGCGGCGATCCGGCCGGCAGCTCATCGGCCTGCACCGGCACGCCGGGTTGGATCTGCTGCAGTCCGGCGACGATGACCTGGTCGCCCGCCGCCAGGCCCTCTTCCACCAGCCACTGGTCGCCTACCGTGCGACTGACCCGCACCTGGCGTTGTTCGGCCGTGCCGTCCTGGCCGACGACCATCGCGGTGGTGTCGCCGGTCGGACTGCGGGCGATGCCACGTTGCGGTACCAGCAATGCATTCTGGCGCACGCCGGCCGCGATGATCGCGCGCACGTACATGCCCGGCAGCAGAATATGATCGGGATTCGGCACGTCCACACGCAGCGCGAA
>JBEBRC010000276.1:0-3898 GCA_040395055.1 Steroidobacter denitrificans | reverse complement strand
GGATAGAAGACGGCCGGCAACGAGGTGAATCGTGCCGGCCACATGGCACCTGGCCGCTTGGCTACCTGGCGCGTCGCTACCGGCTACCTTTGCCGGCGGCCCATCGCGCATCCGATGCCGTGCGTGCCGCTGCGGGAGCGGTGGGCGCGCCTTGGTACCGGCCACGGCCGTATGCGTCTTCACCCGGGCACCGAGCGAGCGTTTTTCGCGCACGCACGACAGCCTACTGACGCCCGCGCGAACTCAAGCTCCTGCGCCGCCGCGACTGCTTCGTCGTGCCGCATCCCGCATCCCACCGAGTGGGTTCCTCCAAAGCCCCGCGGAGTGGCGGTAGTCCTGCATGCCGACTCCTGTGTCGGCAATGCCTGCGAATCCGTGGTTGTGGTCTCAGGGAAATACCGGCTTGCATTTTGTTTTCATTATGTCTATACATTAATAAACGACAAGAGAAACAAGACAACAGTCGATGGGAGCCGCCATCAATATTAAGTTGCGTTATCAATGCAACACATCGCACCGTTTGAGGCCAAGAGCGAACAAGGGATGCGATATTTTGGTGCGCGAATTGTCGGCGCGAGCCGTCGCGGAATGAATATGTCGGCTTGCAGTCATTCGTTCAATTCATCGGATGCCGTTCGTTGTTCGGCAAGAATGCTTTTCTTCACGAGTATCGCTGATTACGAGAATCCAAATCACAATACAGGCACGGATGTTGCTTTCCTTTCGGTGCCTGCGTCAGTCTGGGAGACTGGCAGGATATTCGCCCGCAAGGGCATCCGATGATTCTTGCTTTACATCTTTGAACTAGGTAGCGATGGGCGGAACGTCCGCACAAATTGGGGAAACATGGCTCTACATAACCGTCCTGACAACGCGCAGAATTTGACTTTTGGTCCCGGCATCGATCGAGCGACAGTCGTATCCGTCGGTGCAACGGCATGGATGATGGCCGCGGCGTCATTGGCCGTGCCGGCGACGGTGCACGCGCAATCCGCCGCAGCCACTGCGGTGTCGCTCGAGGAAGTCACCGTCACCGGATCACGCATCTCCCGGGCTGATGGCTATGAGGCGCCGACGCCGCTGACGGTGGTCGGGGTGCAGGAGATGCAGGCGATGGCGTCATCGAACGTTGCCGATGCCATCAATACGCTACCGGTGTTCTCCGGCAGTACTTCTCCGGGTTCGACCGCGACCACCACGAGTACCGGCGCCTCGAACATCAACGCATTGAACCTGAGGTCGCTGGGCACGCAGCGCACGCTGGTGCTGCTGGATGGCCAGCGCTCCGTCGGGGCGACACTGTCAGGCCTGGTCGACATCAACTTGATGCCGCAGGCGCTGGTGGAGCGTGTGGAAGTGGTGACCGGCGGCGCCTCCGCGGTATACGGCTCCGATGCGCTCGGCGGTGTGGTGAACTTCGTCCTCGACAAGGACTTCACCGGCTTCAAGGGCGACACTTCCTATGGAGCGACGACGCACGGCGATGGTGGCAATTGGAGCGTCTCCTTGACCGCCGGGCTACCGTTCGCCGATGGCCGCGGGCACTTCCTGGCAAGCGGAACGCTCAGGCATTCCGACATGATTCCGATCAATCGCCGCGATTGGAACCTGAAGGGCTGGCAGTTCATGAACAATCCGAACTACACGCCCACCAACGGTCAGCCCCGGCGCCTGCTGTTGCAGGAGGTGGCGATCAGCGACGGCCTGGCGGGCGGCATCATTGCCGACACGGAGCTTCGCGGCACCGCTTTCGGTGAGGGCGGGGTGCCGTATCAATTCCAGTACGGCGACCTGGTGTTCGATCCCGATATGCGCGGCGGCGATTGGAAGAGGGCGGACGTGCGCGGCACGCGCGCCGGCGAATCGCTGGGGCCGGAAGTCGATCATCACAACATATTCACGCGCTTGAGTTACGAGGTCAGCGACAACGTCGAAGTGTTCGCGCAAATCGGCTTCGTCAGGGACGAGAACTGGAATGCGGCCTTCTCCATGCAGAACAATGGCGACATTCCGATCCTGCGCGAGAACCCGTTCATTCCAGACAGCGTGGCGGCGGCGATGGACGCCAACGGCATCACCCAGTTCCATGTCGGCAACATGCACCCGGATCTGGGCATCGCCACTGGCGACAACGATCGCAAGCTGACCCGCTATGTGGTGGGCGCCAACGGCTCGTTCGAACTGCGGGGCACCAGCTGGACGTGGGATGCGTACTACCAGAAGGGCATCTCGGACACGACCAACCGGGCGCCGCACATGGTCGCTTACCCGAATTTCGACCTTGCGGTCGACGCGGTACGTCATCCGGACACCGGCGAGATCGTCTGCCGCTCGACATTGACCGACCCCGGCAACGGCTGCGTGCCCTACAACCCGATGGGTATCGGCGTGAATTCGCAGGCCGCGGCCGACTACGTGGAAGGCGCGGGTCTGGTGATGTGGCGGCGGCAGGAGATCAAGCAGGACGTGGCCGCAATCTCGATGCAGGGCGAACCATTCTCCAGCTGGGCCGGACCGGTGTCGCTGGCGATGGGTGTCGAGCATCGCAAGGAATCCGTGACGGGCGTCAACGATGAGATCTCGCAGCGGCTCGATTGGTGGGTGGGCGGCTACTCCGTCACTTCCGGCGGCTATGACGTGACCGAGGGGTTCCTCGAAACAGTGATACCGCTGGCGAAGGATGCCTCGTGGGCGAAGTCCTTGGATATGAGCGCCGCGGCTCGTTTGACCGAGTACAGCACCTCAGGTGATGTGACGACCTGGAAGATCGGCGCCACCTATATGCCGGTGGAAGACATCCGCTTCCGTGTGACTCGCTCGCGAGACATCCGGGCGCCGAATCTGGACGAACTCATCAGCCGCGGCAGCGGTGGCGCACCGGGGATCGTCAATCCATTCAACAACAACATCTCCCAGTCCGTCAGGTCGCCGCGCCTGGGCAATCTCAATCTGAAGCCGGAGATCGGGGATGGACTGGGCATCGGCGTGGTGTTGCAGCCCAGATTCCTGCCCGGTTTCAGCGCCTCCATCGACTACTGGAAACTGGACATCGAGGATGCGATCAGCCAGATCGAAGCGCAGGACATCATCGATCGCTGCTACCAGGGCAATCAGGTCTTTTGCCAGGCACTGGAATTCCTTCCTGGCAGCACGACCATCCTGGACGTCGTCACGCGCTCGCCGTTCAACTTCGTCACCCAGCTGGCGCGCGGTGTCGACATCGAAGCCAGCTACCGGATGCCGCTCGGACGCGGCGATCTCATGGCTCGGGTGCTGGGGACACGCTATCTGAAGAACGAAACCGATGATGGCGTCAATCCGTCGCGAGACACGGCGGGACAGAATACCGCCGGCGGTCCGCCGGACTGGCGCTGGACGGCAATGCTGAACTACTCCCTGGAGCCGATGAACGTCAACCTGACCGCGCGTGGGGTCAGCAGTGGCGTCTATGACAACCGGTTCATCGAGTGCACCTCGGGGTGCCCGACCTCGACGATCAACAACGTCACGGTCACCGAGAACGACATCAAGGGACAGGTGTTTTTCGACGTGTCCTTCAACTACGACGTGTCGCTTGGCGCTGCCGACATGAATCTGTTCCTGAACGTGAGGAATGTCCTGGATAGCGATCCAAGAGTGGTGGCAGAGGCGCCCGGTGGCTTCCGCTACAGCCTCTCGGCGGCCAATCCGGTGCTGTACGACGTGCTCGGGCGCGTGTACCAGACGGGTGTTCGATTCCAGTTCTGACCCTTTGGATAGAGGCGGCGGAGGGACATCGCATGTCCCTTTGCCGCCAAACCAAGGACGCGTGTTTGCAGGGGATAGCCGTGCACTCGAATAGTCTTGACAGGGGATGGGGCATGAGCCATCGCAGATTCGCCATCGAGATCTCGGCCGC
>JBEBRC010000275.1:0-3912 GCA_040395055.1 Steroidobacter denitrificans | reverse complement strand
AAATTGAACGGCACTGCCTCGCCATCGATCGTGAACTCGCCGCGCCAGATTCCCTCTGCAGGAAACTTCGCCGCATCGGCCCACGATGGCGCCGACAGTGCCAGCAGCAGCCACGCTGCGTGCCGAAATGTTCTTCGCTTCATTTGTACATCCTCAACTGATTGCTGCCCGTTACTTGTCGTTACTTGCCATTCACCAATCGCCCACTCACCACCGGAATGCCACGGTCGCAGAGTAGAAGCCGCCCGACGCGTCGATCGGACCGCCCGTTGCGTAGTAGTACTCCATATTCGCCGGCGTCAGCGGCTCGGGGAACTTGGTGACTTTCTCATCGAACAGATTGTTGGCGGTGAGCGCCACGTTCAGCTTGTCCGAAATCCGGTAGCCGATCTCGATATCGGTCAACCAAACTCCACCCATGCTGTATGCGATTTCGGACAGGCCCGCGTAGGGACCTTCCATCGCCACCTGGCTCGGCGTTCCCCAGCGGTCGATTGCTCCGTAATGGGTCTCCCGCAGGTTGACGCTCCAACTTCCAATGCTCCAGTTGGCACTGAGAACCTGTTTGTCCTTCGGCGATTTGTAGAGGAGCGCATTCTGCGATCCAGTGCTGAATACCGGGATATTGAAATCCGCCAGGACAGCCGGTGTGGGTGCAATGCCTGTCACTTCGGCCTTGTTGTGGTTGGCCGCCACCGACCAGCGAACCCGGCCGAACCTGCCGAAGTCCGACTTGAATTCGACAGTCGCTTCCACACCGCGCGTCCGCGTGTCAGCCGCATTGATGAAGTAGCTGATCGCATCTTCCGCGCCGAACCCGGCAGCCTCGACCAGTGCGCCCGACCCGGGATGCGTACCTTCACGAAAGCTCGTCGACGACGCGATCCGATCCTTGACGTCGATTTGATACAGATCGATGGCCAGGTTGACCCCGCGCAGCGGCTCCAGCACGAATCCGAGGCTGTAGTTGGTCGACGTTTCCGGCTTCAGCGGGCTCGCGCCCAATGCAATTGCCGCAGGAGAACCGGCCTGCAGCACATGCGTCGTCGAGTAATTGCCGTTGCTGGTATTCCTGTAGGCCTGCGCGGCGAGCGACGGTGCCTGAAAGCCAGTACTGGCAGTGGCTCTTACAGCGATGCGATCGTTGAAGTCATAGCGCGTGGAAACTCTTCCGGTGGTTTCGTTATCAAAATCCGAGTAATTCTCGTGGCGCACCGCCAAGTCGACCAGCCAGGAGCGCGCTGGGTTCAGCGACAGTCCCGCATAGAGCGACTTGCTGTTGCGTGCCACATCGGCCGCATCTTCCGGCTTGAATCCCGGCAACGCCTGCGCGCCTCCCAGGCCAAAGCCCAGAGGACGCCCGGCATTCGGCCCGTCCAGGATCGGCTGACCACCATGGGTGTACGACTGTCGATCCCCGACACCAACCTGATACCCTTCGCGTCGATACTCGGCGCCTAGCGAGACTTGCAACGGTGCCGTCAGCCAGGAGACGTCGAAGCCCCGGCGCAGATCGAAGTTGCTGGTCCACGCCGAGTACTGTAGTTGGCCGATATGGAAGCTGGTCTGGCTGTCCAGTCCATAGGTGGGATTCAGCGAGTCGTGCAGATCGATGCCGATGTCGCTGCGGCCGTAGTTCGTCGACAGGTCCCAGTTCCACAAGGAACCTGACTCTCCTCTGACCCCGGCCGTCACGCCGAAGTCATCCTCGTCAAGCACCTCGTACGGTGCATAGCCATCCGGGAAGATCGCGCGCACGACTTCATCACGCGCGGGGTGACGGAAATTCTGCGGCGCTTCGGCTTTGCGATGCGAGTACAAACCGAAGCCGTAAACTTCCAACGAGTCCGTGAGTGGCAGCGCTGCATCCACCGCCAGCGACGCCAGGCGGAACTCACGAATTCCCCGGTTCTTCCATGCGTAGTTATCGCGAGTTTCCTCGCGCGGATTTGGCGTGGCGCCCGCCGGCAGGAGAGGATTGCTGGACAAACTTCCGGCCGGCAGGATCTCTTCGCCTGCCGCATTCAAGGGGAAGTAATACAGGAAGCTGGACCGTGACGGCCCGGTACGATTGGTGGCATCCTGCTGATTGAACTGCGCCGAAACGTGTACGTGCCCGTCCTCTCCCAGGCCAAAGCCGGCATCGGCTTTCACGGCGTGGTTGCGTCCGTCGCCAGCGTAGTACTGACCCTGCCGGTACGAAAGCGAACGACCAGAATCGCTGTCATCTGTGATGATGTTGATCACACCTGCGATGGCATCGGAGCCGTAGATGGCGGACGCGCCATCGCGCAACACTTCGATTCGCTTGATTGCTGCGTCCGGAATCAATCCCAGATCGACCGGTGCTGCCGCGCCAAAGCCACCGGCGCCAAGCAGTGCCGTCGAATGCCAACGCTTGCCGTTGACCAGGACCAACGTGTGGCTGCTGTTCAGTCCGCGCAGCTGACCTGTGCGAACCATGCTGTTCAGATCGCCGGTTTCCAACGGCAGGTTGTACGACGGCAGCAACGTATTCAGCGCGTCGAGCAGATTGCTGCGGTTAGCCTGCTCGATGGCGCCGCCCGACAACACATCGACCGGCGCGGGACTACTCTCCACCGTGCGCTGCTCGCCACGCGCGCCAGTGACGATAATCGTATCGATATTCGTCCCGACTTCCTGTGCACACGCAGGAAACGTCATTGCAGCGGATAGAGCTGCGCCACCCGCTACGATGGCGATACGTTTCAGTTCGCTCTTAGCTCTTCTGCGTGAACCCAACCGCGCGACCATGAACGTCATTCTCCTTTGTTGGAACGACGCTGATCCTTATTGAGGTCTGCACCTGTGACTAATGCCCATTTCGCATGCGCATATTCGCAGTCATCGAATTCAGTACCGGCTCGTAACCGCTTCCTGCTTTCGCGACCCGCGCGTAACCACGCGCCACATTTACGTAACTACTCTGTCACCCTGTGGGCAGTATTTGGCGACCGAATTTTTTTGTTGGAAAATCCCGAATTGGTGGCGAGGAGACAAGCAGCCCGGGCGGATACTCGCCTTCTTGCGCAACTGCGGTAGTCTGATTCTCGCCCCGAGGAGCTCACATACGAGCCAGCTCTGCCGTTGTGCAGACAATCAACAGCAAGCTGTATCAAATTACAAGACACTGGGCGCAAAGGCACTGGGCGCAGTCGCCCCAGTGTCCGTGGTGGGGCGCGAGCACCCTGCTCTACCAGCGCGAGGGTTGTGACCCCTCGGCGCCCGCGACGACTAGTCCTGGTGGCTACAATGACACCCCTTGCGTAATGACATCCCTCGAGCACGGTCGCTCGACAGATCACAAGTCCAAAGCGGCAGCGGCGAACCAGGCCGGTAGCGCGGTGCATGGCGCCCTTGAACGCTACCCTCAAACCAACAGGGCGCTTCAACAACGTCAGTGAAATCGTGCGCGCCGGCCTGCGCCTGCTGGAGGACGAGGAAATGCTGCGCGAGATCGTCACCGGCGCGGACGAGACCCGTTAGGGGCTCGTCGAAGCCCAGCGGAGATAGAGCGGCGGTCCCGAAGGGAGGCGCCAATCCTCCCTCCTGACTTGTCTTTTTCTCATTTTTTGATTATATTTTAATCGAATTGATAATAGGTGATAAACATGGCCTCTGAGACGAAAGTGTTGACCGCGCATGTCCCGCTTGGGCTCGCGGAGAAGGTCGAAGCGTTGGCCTCGCGACTCGAACGCTCGCGCGGCTGGGTGATGAAGCAGGCGCTCGCGGCCTGGGTCGATCAGGAGGAGGAGCGTCACCGGATGACGCTCGAAGCCCTGGAGGATGTCGATGCGGGTCGGGTGATCGACCATCGGGCGATTCAGGCATGGGCCGACAGCCTCGGAACGGACAAGCCGCTGCCTCCGCCGATCAAATGAAAATCCAGTG
>JBEBRC010000274.1:0-3966 GCA_040395055.1 Steroidobacter denitrificans | reverse complement strand
GGATATCGAACTGTTCCGGCGCGTCGGATCCAATACGTTGCGAGCGATCGGCAGCGCGCAATTCCTCGCCAGCCTGCCGCATCATGCACGGATCCATCGCACGCAGACATCGCTGGATCAGATCATCCGCACCGTCACGCGCATGCTGGAGGTCGAGGTCGCCACCGTGATGTCCGGTGCACGGCAACGACGACTCACGATAGCCCGGGCGATGATCGCCTGGCATGCCAGCGAACGCCGCGTGGCCAGCCTGACTGTGGTCGCACACCGCCTGCATCGCCGCCCCTCGACACTGTCCCATGGCATCAACCGCTACCGCACCCGCCACCCGGAACTATTCGAGCTTTCGGCGTTGCGCGACATCGTGCCGTTGGGCGGAATCGACTCCCTCGCATCCAGCAGCGATGATCCGCGGCACGCGGCGCCAGACGATGCGTGACATCCCGGCACGCGGATCGCGTGCCGGGATGTCACGGTGGGGCGAGCGCCATGGGCATCAATCGAAGAAGTTCAGGAAGCCCGTGATCACCAGCGCATTCGTGAAGTCGATGAAGAATGCGCCCACCAGCGGCGCCACCAGGAAGGCGCGCGGCGCGGCGCCGAAGCGCTCGACCAGGGTGCGCATCACAGCCATCGCATTGGCGGTCGTGCCCAGCGCGAAGCCAATGACGCCGCCGGTGGTGACCGCGGCTTCATAGTCGCGTCCCATGAGGCCGAAGATCGGCCAGATGCTGAATGCCGCCACCAAGGTGAGCTGCACCATCAAGATGACGATCAACGGCAGCGCCAGGCCGGACAACTGCGTCAGGTCCAACGTCATCAGCGCCATGACCAGAAACAGCGACAAGGAGACGGCGCCGAGAACGTCCACCGCGGAATGCGATAGTCCGATCCAGCCCGTCACGTCGTCGATATTGCGGATCAAGGCCGCCGCGAGCATGGCGCCTATGTAGCCGGGCAAGGTCAGGCCGGTCGCGCTGATGGCGGCGCTGATCCAGGACCCCATCCACATCGCGACCAGCACCACCACCACGGTCTTCAGCGCCTGGTACGCACGCGCCGATTCATCGCCTGGAGGCGGTGAGGTATCGTCCACTTGCGCCTCGAGCGCAACCTCCACCTGTTCACCGGCCTGCATGCGCGGGCCGCTCAGGCGATTGCGCTCGATCAGGAACGTCGCCACCGGTCCACCGATGAGTCCACCGATGACGATGCCGGCCATCGCGGCCGCAATCGCGATCGAGGCCGCCCCCTGCACGCCCGCCGCTTCGAACAAGGGCGCGAACGCAAGCCCCGTCGCCGGTCCGCCCATCAGCGTCACCGAGCCGGTGAGCACACCGAACAGCGGATCCTGGCCGAAAGCGACCGCGATCCCCATGCCCACCACGTTCTGCAGGATCGAGAACACGGTCACGATCGCCAGCAGCAACGCCACCTGTGGACCGCCGATTTTCAGCAACGCCACGCTGGCCGAAAAGCCGATGGTGGTGAAGAACGCGACCAGCAGCGGCGTCTGCATGGTGGTATCGAACTCAGGCATAGGCAGTTCGTACAGCCGTGCCAGCAACACGGCCACCGACGCCAGCAAGCCGCCGATCACGGGGGCTGGGATATTGAGTCTCGCCAGCCATGGAAACACTCGTTGCAGGCCATAGCCGACGAACAGCAGCACACCCGACAGGGCTACGGTCTGGACCAGATCGAACTTCATCGTCCGGCCCCGAGGCGTGAACTGGCCGCATCTCGCAGGCCTATCTGTCCAGTCACACGTTGGCACCGACTCGATAATGACGTCATTGCATCCATCCCCATTCGCTAACTGCCACCGGCAAGCCGCGCCCAGCGCCTCAGCCTGCATCGACAAAGCCCCGTGCCGACGAAGCCCCGCATCGGCAAAGCATAGCGTAGTGAGGACCGATGATGACAACCGATGCAGCGGCAATCCGCCAGGCCAACACCCTCGACACGGCGAAACCGGTCGATTTCAAGGGCCTCGATGTTCGATCACGGGGCCGCCCGCCCCGGGATCCAACCTCTCGAGCTGTCCGGCGAGTCGTTCGCATCGCTTCATACGCTGACCGGGCGCGAGGCGGGACCATCGATCTGCTGTGCTTCCCATAGCCTCCAGTAATACCCCTTGCGCGCAATTAATGCTCCATGCGTGCCCTGTTCGACGATGACGCCGCCATCGAGCACCAGGATCTCGTGGGCGTGCACGATCGTGGCGAGGCGATGGGCGATGACCAGCGTACTGCTGTGCCCGGATACCTCGCGCAGGTTGTACAGGATCTCACTCTCGGTCTCGCTGTCCAGCGACGAAGTTGCTTCGTCGAAGACATACAGGCATGCACGCTTCAACACGGCACGCGCAATAGCCACACGCTGGCGCTCGCCGCCGGAGAGCTTGAGCCCTCGCTCACCGACCGTCGTCTCGTAACCATGCGGCAAAGTGCCGATGAACTCATGCAGACGCGCAACTCGTGCGGCCTGCTCGACCTGCGACCGGGTTGCTCCCGGACGGCCGAAGCCGATGTTGCTGGCGATCGTGTCGTGAAACAGCACTGTGTCCTGGGGCACGACCGCTATCGCCTGACGCAAGTTCGGCAGCGGCATCGACCCGATGGGTATGTCGTCCAGCAGAATTCGTCCCGTGTCGGGCTCGTACAGCCGGAACAACAAGCGCACCAGCGAAGATTTTCCACAGCCGCTCGCGCCTACGACGGCGAACGTCTTGCCGGGCGGCAGGCGGAAACTGACATCCTTGAGCACCGGCTGTTCGCCGCCATAGGAAAATCCGACGCGATCGAAGACAAGCAGCCCAACCCTGCGCTTGCGGCGCATGCGCACAGGCGCGGAACCGCCCTCGCCAGGCTCGCCAAGCAACGCCAGCATTCGCTCCATGAAAACCACTCCTTGAGCGATGTCGCGCAGCGCAAGGCCAAGCATCTCCAACGGCTGCACCATGCGCATCACGTAGGCATTGATCAGAAAGAAATCGCCGATGGTCATTGCAGCGCGTGTGACTTCTCCGGCCGCGTACAGCAGCGATGCACCCAGGCAGGCGACGAAGATCGTCGCAATCAGCAAGCCGTTGCGCGTCCGGCGCCGGTAGAATCGCTGCCACGCCGCTTCCGTCCGGCATAGCGCACGCTGGTAGCGGCCACATACCACCGGCTCGGCGCCGAAGTATTTCACCGCCTCGCTGTTCAACAGGCTGTCCATCAGCATGGCATGCGTCTCGATATGCGCATCGGATGCGCTGCGGGCCGGCTCTTGTATATCCGCGGCCCCATGCCGGAACGCCGCGACATATGCCAGCGCCGCCAGTCCGAAGATAAGGAGCAAGACTCCATGGTCCAGCCGCACCAGGACGATCGCGACCACGGCGAATTCCACCGACACCGGCAGGAGCGTGTACACCAGATGCATCAGGATCAATTGAACGCCACGAATGCCCTGCTCGCCTGTCTCCCCCATCGCACCGGCTTTGCGTTCCAGGTGACGGCCCAGCGGCAGGCGTACCAGATGTTCGAACAACCGTCGACCGAGGCGGCGGCGCAATCTCTGCTCCGCCTGTCCATGCGCCAGTACGCGCCATTCAGTGAGAACCCTGAGCAGATACTGGCCGGCCACATACAGCACGACCAGCAAGCCCGATGCGAGAAAGGCTGGGTACATGTCCCGATCCCATGAGCTTCCCTCCTCGGCAATCGATGCCGTGCCGCTGGCAGCCAGCCCATCGATCGCAAGCTTCAGCGCCACCGGCGTCAGCGCCGCGAGCAGCGCTGACGCAGTCACCATCGCCAGCGCCAACAACAAGCGTCGCCGGACATAGACGTCCGCCAAAGGCCAGAGCAATTGCAGCGCCCGGCGCAAGACGTTCCATGCATTCCTCAGCGAGGTCGTATGCCGCCGATCGGCGCCTGCACTGCCGCGCGCCCTCTTCATGGCATCCAAACCGAACAT
>JBEBRC010000273.1:0-3973 GCA_040395055.1 Steroidobacter denitrificans | reverse complement strand
CCCAGGCGCGTCCCAGGCGGGTTCCGGGCGCACCATGCGCCCCAGGCGCGCGGATGCGCGCGCAGATTCGGCTGCCTCACGCGCATTCGCGGGCGTCTCCGCGCCGCTGCGACGCTCAGCTGTGCAGGCAGCGGCCTTGCGCGCGCCGGCGCCGCTCGGCCGGGGCGGCGCGAGGCGCCATCGAAACTCGGTTCATCGAGTTCCGGTCAGGCTTTCCATCATCAGTCCGGTGCCGCCCTTGGACACATGCGCGACGATGGCGGTACGACGATGGATTTTGGTGACGACCCCCAGATTGATGGCGAATGCCAGATGTACCGTCGCGCCTTTCTTGAGCCCCAGGTTTGCGGTTTCTATGAATACGCCGCTGGCGCTGAGATTGCGTGCGCGGCACAGTTTGCCGGGGCGGCCGGGCAGGGAGACGAATACCGCAGTCCTTGCGCGATGACGCGTATGCAGGCGTCGCTCCATGCTCAATCTCTCCCGGCGCGGGCGTCGTCGCGGTCATGGTCGGAATGGACGACGATGAGGGTCATGACGGGCACGCTCGAGAATGGCTTGGCTCGAGATTCATTATGCCGCGGGCCGGGGCGAGTGCGAAGCCCCGAGGAAAGGGGTTATGTCGCATCTGGTGCAGCGCGAGACACCAGCCGGCGTTGCCCTGTCGAACCTTGCCGGGCCTAGGCGCGCGACGGGCGATGTGCCTCGGAGAGGTCCTGGAAACACTCGATGCGATTGCGCCCGCACAGCTTGGCGGCGTACAGGGCGTGATCGGCGGCTTCCAGCAAGGCGAGCGTGCTCGGGAAGCGCTGCCTGGTGGTATAGGTGGCGACGCCGATCGAGGCCGTGATCTGCAGCGATTCGTGCCGCGGGTCGTGGGCCGCGCCCGATATGCCGGCAAGCATGCGCTGCGCCACCTGCCTGGCGATGTCCTGGTCCGCGCCCGGCAATACCACCAGAAATTCCTCGCCGCTGTATCGTGCCACCAGGTCCGAGCCGCGCACACAGGATTGCAGTGCCTGGGCGCAACTGCGCAGCACCGTATCGCCGGCGTCGGTCCCGTAGCGCTCGTTGATGGCCTTGAAGCGATCCAGGTCCACGTGCGCGATGCTCAAGTCGCGCCCGAAGACGACGGCTTGGGTGAATTCGCGATCCAGCATGCGATCCAGCCAGGGGCGATTCAGGACCCCGGTGAGTGGGTCGCGACGGCTGGAGTCTTCCGCCTCTTCGGTCCGGGTGAGCAGCACGCTGGTGGTGGCCTGCAGCGCGCTGACTTCCTGCAAGGCATGCAGGTTGCGCACGGCGAGTAGTTCGCGCGCCTCGGCCAACAGATTGTCGGCATCGTCCGGATCGAGGATGGAGGTCTCGTACATCGCCTCGGTTTCCGGGATCAGGCTCAGAATGCGCGCCACGACTTCATTGAAGTGCTCGTGGCTCATGCCCAGCAGGTTATGCGCCCGCCGGGCGAGGGTCGCGACCAGGCTGGTGCGATCCTGCGCCAGCACCGCCTCGGCAAGATCGCTGCCGAGCGCGATGCAGCGCGCGAACCGGCCTTCCTCGGTATTGGCGCTCAGCGTCTTGGGCGCGTGGCTGGCCTCGACGGCCTTGCACAGCCGCTCGGGCAGATTCCAGGATTGCAGCAACATCGCCGAATAACCAGCGTGATCCTGGCCGATGTGCTCGATTTCGTACTCGATCCATTCGGCATGGCCGGCCGGTTGGGGCAGCCCGCCGTAGAAGTCGCGGGCGGCGCGGTCCAGCGCCAGCACCGCCATGTCTTGCAGCAGGGCTGCCAGGAAAATGTCTTCCGCATGGCTCATCGTGGCGGACTCGCCGAAAGCGCGGGCCGCGGTCGCGGCCAGCAGCGCCCGGCGCCAGAAACGCGGATAGTCGATGCCCAGCGGGCGCAGCGCGCGCATGGAAGAAACCAGTGAAAAGCTCAATGCCAGGGTCAGCGCGGCATTCAGGCCGATGACGATCAGTGCCTGGCGCAGGTTCTGGCTCGGCCTGCGCTGGGAGTAGAAGGCGGAATTCGCGATCCGCAGAATCTTGGCCGTCATGGCCGGATCGCGACCCACGGCTTGCGCAACGGTCGATAGTTCGATGTCTGGGTCGCGAGCCAAGGCGATGATTTCCGAGGCCACGCGCGAGGGGCTGGGGAAATCGATTTGCGCTTTGAGGCGGTTGCGCAGGTCTTGTTGGGGTAGCATTCGATTCAGTGGCAATGTCGGTGAGAGCCCGTCAAACTAGCATCTGACGCTCGTTTTATCGGCGGCTTGCCGTGCGACTTGAGTCGATGTTCCGCTCCCGTGCGCTCTGGTCCGGCAGCGGACGCAGGATCGGCGGTTCAAGTTTCTGTTGACAGTCAAAAGGTCGGCAAAGAGAATAGCCGGCTCTTATGTCCGCGGAGGGGTACCCAAGCGGCCAACGGGGGCAGACTGTAAATCTGCTGGCTTATGCCTTCGTAGGTTCGAATCCTACCCCCTCCACCACGCGGGTGTAGTTCAATGGTAGAACCTCAGCCTTCCAAGCTGATGGTGTGGGTTCGATTCCCATCACCCGCTCCATTGCTGTGCCATAAGAGTTTTGCGAGTTGGAAGATCATCGAATGCCGGTCTTTTGAAGGGGCGCCCACGTAGCTCAGTCGGTAGAGCACGTCCTTGGTAAGGACGAGGTCACCGGTTCGATTCCGGTCGTGGGCTCCATAACAAGCTTTCAGATTCAGATAGAGGATCGCCGTTGTGGCCAAAGAGAAGTTTGAACGTTCGAAGCCGCATGTAAACGTAGGCACGATTGGTCACGTTGACCATGGCAAGACGACGCTGACGGCGGCGTTGACCAAGGTGATGGCGGAGAAGCACGGCGGCGAATTCCGGGCCTACGATCAGATCGACAAGGCGCCTGAGGAGAAGGCTCGCGGCATTACGATCGCGACCTCGCACGTGGAGTACAGCTCGGACCATCGTCATTACGCTCACGTGGACTGTCCTGGGCACGCTGACTATGTGAAGAACATGATCACGGGTGCGGCGCAGATGGACGGTGCGATTCTGGTGTGTTCGGCTGCGGATGGTCCGATGCCACAGACGCGCGAGCATATTCTTCTGGCTCGCCAGGTTGGCGTGCCGTACATCGTGGTGTTCCTGAACAAGGCGGACATGGTGGACGATGCGGAGCTTCTGGAGCTGGTAGAGATGGAAGTTCGCGAGCTGCTGTCGAAGTACGACTTCCCTGGCGACGACACGCCGATCGTGACGGGTTCGGCGCTGAAGGCGCTGGAAGGCGATCAGAGCGCGATCGGGGTGCCGGCGATTCTGAAGCTGGTGGATGAGATGGACCGCTACATTCCGGTGCCTGAGCGGGCGGTGGATGGGGCATTCCTGATGCCGGTGGAGGACGTGTTTTCGATCTCTGGTCGCGGCACGGTGGTGACGGGGCGCATCGAGCGCGGGATCGTGAAGGTGAACGACGAAGTCGAGATCGTTGGCATCAGGGACACGACGAAGACGACGTGCACGGGCGTTGAGATGTTCCGCAAGCTGCTGGACCAGGGTCAGGCTGGCGACAACGTGGGTGTGTTGCTGCGTGGCACGAAGCGCGAGGACGTGGAGCGCGGTCAGGTATTGTGCAAGCCCGGCAGCATCAAGCCGCACACGCAGTTCGAGGCTGAGGTGTACGTGCTGACGAAGGAAGAGGGCGGTCGGCACACGCCGTTTTTCAAGGGCTACCGTCCGCAGTTCTACTTTCGCACCACGGACGTGACGGGTGCGTGCGAGCTGCCTGAGGGCGTTGAGATGGTGATGCCTGGGGACAACATCAACATGGTTGTCGAGCTGATCAACCCGATCGCGATGGAAGACGGGCTGCGCTTCGCGATCCGCGAGGGCGGCCGTACGGTCGGCGCGGGCGTGGTGGCGAAGATCCTGAAGTAGTTGAAACCGGGCGGGGCAGGCTCAGCCTGCCTCGCCGTTGT
>JBEBRC010000272.1:0-3991 GCA_040395055.1 Steroidobacter denitrificans | reverse complement strand
CAGTTGGCCGCCGATCGAAGGCACGCCAAGATGCTCTGCTCCCGCTACAACCTCAGCGTCGTCGACCTGGACAGATCGGCGTTGCAGGAATTGCTGGGTTATCCCACGGACGCGCACCTCGAACCGCCCTTCTTTTGCGACTACGGCTACAACATCCAGCTCGGCCGCAACGTCTACGCCAATCACAATCTGATCGTGCTGGATGTCGCCCAGGTCATCGTTGGCAACGACGTGTTCTTTGGACCAAACGTGGTGATATCCACGGCAGCCCACCCCATCGATGCCGCCGAGCGCCGCTCGGGCCTGGAGTTCGGCCGGCCGATTGCCATCGGCAACGATGTCTGGATCGGGGCGAACGTCGTGCTGGTGCCCGGCGTACAAGTAGGAAACAACGTCACGATCGGAGCCGGTAGTGTAGTGACCCGTTCCATCGGCGCGAACTGCGTCGCCGCCGGCAATCCCTGCCGGGTCCTCAGGGAACTCTCCTGAGCCTCGCCCGGCCGATTCCGGCCGCAAGCCGTGCAAGGCCCCATGCAGGCAAACCGCGGGCGCCCGTCGTTCAGCCCAGGATCGCCTCGCGCCGATACAGGCGAATCGCCAATCCAAGCAGCAATGCGCCGGCCAACAGGCTCGTCGCCGCCGAAATGGCGAGATGCGACAGCGGGATGTCATCACCGCGCATCAGCGCCGTGGCAAGCAAATGCTGACTCAGGCTGGGCACAGCCATCAACGGTGCACTCGGCCGAGTACCGCTGATGACGGCGAAGGTGATAGGCACGACCGGCAACAGCATGACGACCGAGAGCCAGGACTGGGCCTCGCGATTGCTGCGAGTGAACGAGGCGACCACCGTCATCAGCCCTGCGCCCAGCGGTACGAAGGTCACCATGACGGCGAACATCGCCAGCATCACAAGCGGCCCGAAGTTCGCCGACATGCCCATCGCCTCCAGCGGGATGAACGATATCGTGATACCGAATGCCACCAGAGTCAGCAGCAAGGAGATCGACATGAACGCGCCCGTCGCCAACATCTTGCCGGCAATCAGATCCGCTCGTTCCACCGGCAGGGCCAGCAAAGGCTCCAGCGAACCACGTTCGCGCTCGCCGGCCGTGGTATCGACCGCCAGGTAGAATCCGCCGACCAGCATCGACATCAAGCAGAAATAGGTCATCATGCCGAGCACCAACAGCGACCTGCCTGCCGGCGTCGCGACATCCAGGATGCGAACGTCCAGCGGCGCGATCGTCATGGGATCCACACCGCGCACCACCAGGCGCAGGATGGCAAGCTGGCGGCCGTAGGCCTCGAACAATCGACGGGCACGATTGGCGTCTGCGCTGGCGCGGCCGTTGGTGGTATCGACCACCAGCTCGATCGGGGCGGGCTCGCCGCTTTGCAGGGCAGCGCCATAGTCGGGGCCGATGAGCACGACCATTGCATGCTGCCCGGCTCCTACGACCTGCTGCGCCTGTTCCACCGATAGGTCCACGGCAACGGTCCGCACGCCATTCTCGCGCAGGAACTGCATCAGGTTGGGCGCATGGGAGCGACCTGAGACCAGCAACACCAGCGGCTTGTCCTGGTCATCCACCACACGTTTCGATACCAGTGTCGTCATCAGCCCGAACAAGGCAGGGCCGAGCAGCACGCCGAAAAAGAAGGCCGACAGGATTACCCGCCGATCGCGCAGGTTCTCCAGCATCTCTTTCAGGAAGACGACCCGGATTGCGCGCCTCATGGATCTGCCGCCGCAGCGGCCGCCCGCACGAAAGCTTCCTCCAGATCCGGCGCGCGAGTCGACGCCAGAATCTGCTCCGGCGTGCCGCGCACCACCACTCGTCCCTGCGCAACGATCACGATGTCATCGCACAACGCCGCGACCTCTTGCATCACGTGGCTGGAAAACAGCACGCAACGACCCGCTGCGCGCAGCTCACGGATCAGCTCGCGCAGCATGCGAACCGCATTGACGTCGAGCCCGTTGGTCGGCTCATCGAGAATGACCGTCTGGGGTCGATGCACCAGCGCCCGGGCAAGCGCCACCTTCAGACGCTCGCCTTGCGAGTAGCCCTTCGCCTGCCGATCGGCGACCGCGCCAAGATCCAGGCGCTCGATCAGACGCGCGATCGCCTGTTCGAGCGCCTGCCCGGCCAGGCCATGCAGCGCGCCGTAGTAGCGAATGTTCTCTCGCCCGGTGAGATGCGCATACAAACCGCTGCCATGCGGCAGCACGCCGAGTGCGCGCCGCACCCGCAGAGGCTGGCTGGCGCAATCATGGCCGTCGACGAGTGCGCGGCCCGCATCGGCGCGCAGCACCGTACTGAGAATACGCAATGTCGTCGACTTGCCCGCGCCATTGTGGCCAAGCAGGCCGGTAATGCGTCCATCATCGGCCTGGAAGCTCACCTCCTGCAGGGCCTGCACCGTGCCGAAGCGCTTTTTCAACCCTTCGACCTGAATCATGGGGCGGTAGCAGTGGGAGACAGCATGAAGGGCGCCGGTGCGATGGTCCGCGCGCATCGGGCGTCGATTCGGTCGGCCTTGCCCTCGGCAATGAATGCGGCCGCAAGCCGCGGCATGCAGCCGGTGCCGATCTGGCCATGGCCCTGCCCCTGAAGCACCAGATGCCTGGCGTTCGGCAGCTCTTGCAAGATCTGCTCGCCGTAGCGCGAGGGAGTGATCGGGTCATTGCTGCCGGAGAGTATCAGCACTGGTACACCACTGCGCAGCGGCTCATTGAAATCCGCATCGACCGGACCTGGTGGCCAGCGTGCGCAGATGGATTTCAGCGCTGCCATGAACGTGGCGCCCAGATAGGTTCGGCGCAAGGCGGCGTCCGTGATGCCCTCGGCCGACCAGCGTGGCCCATCCTCGCTGCATACGACCGCGAAGTGCATGCCCATGGCCATCTGGCGATCCATGCTGCGCCGGATCATCAAGTATTGAGCCGCGAGGGCATGCGGGCGCCGCGCCGCCTGCGCTTCATGAATGAGCAGCGGCAACAGCGACAGCGTCTCATCCGTATAGCTCAGCAGGCGCACCGCGGCGGCGAGTTCCGCGACCCCGAATACCGTGCGCGAGGGCTGCGCCGTCACCGGGTCCGGCAGCCAAAGGTCCAAAGGCCCGGCTTGCAGGCGCGCTTGCAGGTCGGCGAAGCGCTGGGCGAGGTCGGGAAACGATTCGGCGCAGCGAGCATCGGCCGCGCAGCGGCCAAGAGCATCGTCCAGGACCTGTTGCGCCTCGATCGCCACCGACGGCCCCAACGCCACCTCGGGCGGTACGGCGCCGTCCAGGATGGCGGCTCGCACCCGCGTCGGATAGCGCCGCATATAGTGCTGGGCGACCCGGGTGCCATAGGAGACACCGTAGAGATTGATCGATTCGTACCCCAATGCCTCCCGAACCTGGTCCAGGTCCCGCACCGCGATGCTGGTGGTATAGAACCGCGCGTCGCCTGGCAACGCCTCGAGGCAGTCCTGCACCAGCCCCGGCAGCGACTCGGGCGCGAGGGAGGCGACGTCGCCGTCATCCGGCAGGGCGCAGTCCAGGCGATTCGATCGACCCGTACCGCGCTGGTCGATGACGACGATGTCGCGGTCACGACGAATTCGCGCCAGAGCCGGTGCGATCGACAGATAGAAATCGCTCGCCGCCTGCCCCGGCCCGCCACTGAGGACGAACAGGGGATCCGGCGCCGGCGCAAGCCGCAACGCGGGAATGAGCGCGACATGCAGCGAAATCTTCCGGCCCTGCGGCTGTTCGGGATTCTCCGGCACACTGTAGTGGCCGCAGCGCGCCGCCACGCTCCCGGGAACGCTCGCGCCGTGCAGCCTGCAATCGCGCAGCGACAGGCTGCCCTCGGCCTTGGCCATACCGGGTGCGAGGACCCAGCAAAGCATCAGGGCCGCGGCCAGTGCACGGCAAAAATCGTCCACGCAAGACGTTGATCCGGGCCGCAAAGGAACCTCTCTGGGCATTCATTGTCCTT
>JBEBRC010000271.1:0-4027 GCA_040395055.1 Steroidobacter denitrificans | reverse complement strand
AATGGGCCTATGACCATCAGCCGCTGTATACGTCGCATCTCGACCAGTCTCCTGGCGATGTTCTGGGTGGTACCAGCCTGTTCCGCAGGGGCGGCGATACTCCGGCTGAGCGTATCCCGGTCGGACCGCCAACGGCTCTGCCGCCGGGCTTTCGTGTCGAGGGCACTCTGAACGGCCGATTGCTGGTGAACGACAAACGCTACTCTGTGTATGCCTCCGAGGAGGATGGAGCGGACAAGTCCAACTGCACCACAGAGACTTGTTTGCAGCGCTGGACGCCAGTGCTTGCCCCCGAAACGGCGCGGCCGCAGGGGGAGTGGTCGATTGTCCAGCGCTCGCTCGGTGTGCGGCAGTGGGCGTTCCGCAAACAGCCGCTGTACACCTACATGCGCGACACCCGTGCCATGAGCTATGACGGCGGTGACGAACCGGGCTGGCACAATGTGTACACACAGCCGGGACCCAGGTACCCCAGGTCGTTTACAGTCCAGAACACCACCTATGGCGATGTGCTTGCCGAACGTAACGGTAAGACGGTGTATTTCTACACCTGCGGGGATGATTCGGCGGACCAGTTGTCCTGCGATACCTTGGACAGCCCACAGCAGTACCGTATGGCTATTTGCGGCGGCGGTGATTGGGCGCGTTGCCATGAACTGTGGCATTTCGTGCCGGCGTCGGCCGATGAGGAAAGCGACAGCAGTGTATGGTCGATTATCTCGGTCGACCCCAAAACCGATCGCCAAGCGTCTGACGGGCAGGCCGGCTCGGTGCGTGTCTGGGCCTTCCGCGGCCGGCCGGTGTACACCTATTCAGGCGATCAGCAACCCGGCGAATTTCGCGGTCACTCGATGGGCGAGTGGCAGGGACGCCGCAACGGTTTCCGGGCATTTTGGCTTCGTGTGATCTAACTTAAACTTGCCAGCAGCGAACGCTGCCCCATCGGCTTTGCTCTCGAAGCACGATAAGGGTCCAGCAACGGAAGAACTGATATGCGACTCGTTTCAAACAAGACGTATGGAGTGCTGGCGGCGCTGGCTGTGACGAGCTTGACAGCCAGCCTCGCCTTGGCCGACGGCAGCCAGTCGATCGCAGACACGCGTACCATCGGCTACGTCACCACGGACCTGCATTGGGCTTTTTACCAGACCGAGGATGTGGACAAGGACTGTCCGGACGGCTTGGCTGGTTACGGGCCGCGCGAAACCTTCAAGGCGCTATATCCCGGCGGTGGCCCGGTCGAAAAGACCCAGCTCGCCCGGGAGAGCCTGAAGTTCTTTCCCGATGATAAGCAGATGCAGTTCCCCTACATTTTTGCCAAGGGAAGTATCGGTATCGGAGTGAATCTCGACGGCAAGATCGGACCGAGCGACTATGTCAGCCCAACAGGTGAGAAAGGCATCGATAACGCGCTGCAGAAGGTTCTCGGATGCAATGCGCAGTTCCGCCCGCCCGAAGGCCAGCTGCAACTATTCGGTAATAGATTCGTCCGCACTTCTGCCTGGAATCGCACCCTGATCGAGATCAGCAACGTCGACAGTCTGTCCAATTCAGACAACGTTGAAGTGACCATCTACCGTGGCCGTGATCCGGTATTGCTCGACGCCACGGGCGAGGGCGTAGCTCCGGGCGGCACTCAGCGCATCGATATGCGCTGGGGCAAGCCGATCATCCAGCACCTGAAGGGCAGGATTGTCGATGGTGTATTGATTACCGAGCCGCTCAAGGAAGGTATTTACCCGTGGGCGATCTATAACGACGTACCAGCCCTGCTGAATTGGCGCGACATGCGTCTGAAATTGACGCTCACTCCCGAGCGGGCGGATGGCCTGATTGCCGGTTACATGGACGTGGAATCCTATTACACGTGGCTGACCTCCTGGTCCACTCACCACCTGTCTTATGGCCGCCTGGACCCGGCGGAGTTCTACTGGGCGTTGCGCAAGATGGCCGATGCCTACCCGGACGAGAAAGGCGACATGACTGCCATTTCCTCGGCTCTCACGCTCAATATGGTGCAGGCATTCATTACGCATCCCGACGCCGGCGCAACGGAAAACGAACAGCTGACGAATGTAAGGCGTTGAAGTTGGTGCGCACCGTCAACGTGCGAGGCCAATTGGTCGCCCATCTCACCGGGCAAGACAATCATCCGCCGCCGATGGCGTCCGCGCGTTTCGGCAAGGCGACAGTAATCTGCGGTCTTAAGCGGGCGGTGTCTATAATTCCGGTCCGTCTTGAGCCTGTCCACATTCACATGGGGAGTTTCTGAAATATGCGTGGTTATCGTAGTGCGCTCGTCGCTCTGAGCTTGTTGTCCGGTATGGCCGTAGTGCAGGCGGAGCCTGCACGCGCCGCCGCGGCCAGCGCCGCCATTGAACTCGAATTGATGACGTGGCCGGAAGTGAAAGCAGCCCTCGCGGCCGGCAAGACCACCGCGCTTTTCTATACCGGTGGCGTCGAGCAGCGTGGCCCGCAGAACGCCACCGGTGGCCATAACATGATGGCGCGCCCGATTGTGAGGGCCATCGCCGAGAAGCTGGGCAATGCCATCGCGATGCCGGTGCTGCCGTTCTCGCCAACGGGCATGTCGGCTGACCTGCCCGGCAGTCTCGATCTGCCAGTGGAATTGCTTGGCCCAGTGCTGGAACGCCTCGCCGAGGACGCCATCGTCAGCGGTTTCACGACGGTCATCCTGATGGGCGACAGCGGTGGTGGTCAGGGGCCGGACGGTGTCTATGCGTCCGTGGCGAAGAAGCTGGACGACAAGCACAAGGCCAATGGCGTGCGCGTGTTCTACGCGGACGAGAGCTACACCAAAGCCAACCGCGAGTTCAGCGACATACTGGTCAAGGAAGGCTATCCGCCAGGTGCGCACGCCGGCATTCTCGACACTTCCTTGATGATGTATCTGGATACCGAGAATAAGTACGTGCGTCATGATCAGCTCGCCAATGCACTGGGCGATCCCGTGCGCCCGCGCGGTCAGGCGCCCGAGCCTGGCTACAAGTCGCTGAACAACGGCATCACTGGCGATGCCCGCCGCTCGAGTGCGGAGATCGGCAAGCGGTTCTTCGACTACAAGGTCGATGCAGCGGTGAAGCAGATCAAGGCGTTCCAGGCCAGCCGCTGAGCCTTGCACGCATGTTGACATGCCGGTGCATCGAATACGGACGCGCAGGGTAATGAAAATAAAATCGTGCGCGTTCGTGCTGGCCATGCTGCTGGCTGCGGCGGCAGGGGTAGGGATATCAGGGCAGGCGGTGGCCCAGAACATCGATGTGAACGTCAATGTGCCATGGGATGAGGCGCCGTCGAATCCAGATCGGTGGTTCTCGACGTTTTCGATCATCGCCTACGATCCCGAGACCCAGGAATTGGGTGTCGGCGTGCAATCGCGCGCGTTCGGCTCCGGCGCCGCCGTACCCTATGCCGTGGCCGGCGTCGGTGCCGTCGCCACGCAGGCAGCCGCCAACCGGCTCTACGGCCCCAAGGCTATCGAGCTGCTGAAGCAGGGCCTTAGCCCGGCGGAAGTCGTCAAGCGCCTCACTGACGAGGACCCGGGCCGAGACACGCGGCAGGTCGCAGTCATCAATGCGAAGGGCGAGTCTGCCGTCTATACGGGCAAACGGGTCCTCGATCGGAACTCCGACAAGGCCGATCCGGTCCATTTGGGCGGCTATGCGGGCAGTGTGATCGGCAAGACTTTCTCCGTGCAAGGAAACACGCTGGCCAGCGAGGATGTGGTGAAGAGCATGGCTCGCGCCTATGAACGCAGCAAAGGAACGATGGGCGAACGCCTGATGGATGCGCTCGACGCGGGCCAGGCTGCCGGAGGGGATACGCGTGGTATGCAGTCGGCCGGCTTACTGGTGGTGCGTCCGGTGAAACCCGGTTCGAACGAGGTCAACGAGCGGATCGTGGATCTCAGGGTCGATGATGCCGTCGATCCGTTCAAGGAACTGCGTCGGCTGCTGGACATCAATCTGGGAACACCACGCAGGCTCACCGACCGTTCCGCTGAACT
>JBEBRC010000270.1:0-4048 GCA_040395055.1 Steroidobacter denitrificans | reverse complement strand
ACCTCGAAACCGAAATACCGCGTCACGGCCTTCATCGGCGCCGACAGTCCGAAGCTTTCCACACCCAGGATGGCGCCCTCGCTGCCGGCATAGCGCTCCCAACCGAAGGTCGAGGCCTCTTCCACCGCCACGCGCGCCGTGACCCGTGGCGGCATGACGCGCTGGCGATACTCGGTGTCCTGTTCCTCGAACAGCTCCCACGAAGGCATGCTGATGACGCGCGCGTGGATCCCTTCGCTCTCGAGTTGCTCGTACGCGGCGATGCACAGCGTGATCTCGCTGCCGGTCGCCAGCAGCAAGACATCCGGTCGATGTCCGGCCGGTGCGTCGGCCAACACGTAGGCGCCGCGCGCCAGGCCGGCGGCGGCGGCGTAGCGGCTGCGATCCAGGGTCGGCAATGGTTGCCGCGACAAGACCAGGCTGACCGGACGATCCTTGATTCGCATCACCAGCCGCCAGGCTTCGACGACTTCGTTGGCATCTGCCGGGCGCAGCACCAACATACCTGGCATCGCTCGCAGCGACGCCAACTGCTCGATCGGCTGATGCGTCGGTCCATCCTCGCCCAAGCTGATCGAGTCATGCGTCCATAGGTAGATGACCGGCAGTTCCATCATGGCGCTCAGTCGCAATGCTCCGCGGCAGTAGTCGGTGAAAATCAAGAAGCTCGCCGCAAAGGGACGCAGTTTCGCCAGGCTCAGGCCACTGGCAATGGCGCACATGGCATGCTCGCGAACACCGAAATGAAGATTGCGTCCCGAGCAAGCGTCCGGGATGGCGAGCGGCTGAAATTCCCCGGCGGAATCGAAACTCAGGTGGGTCTTGGTCGATGGCGCCAGATCCGCTGCACCTCCCAACAGCCAGGGCACTCTTTGAGCGATGGCATTCAGAACCTTGCCGGAGGATTCTCGCGTCGCCATTCCCTTGGCGTCCGCCGCGAAGTCCGGCAAGTCGGCGTCCCAGTCCAACGGCAACTCCCGCCTGTTCATGCACTCCAATTGCCGGTCCAGCTCCGGATATTGCTCGCGATAAGCCAGCCGCAAGGACTTCCAGGCAGCATGGGCCGCCGCGCCGCGACGACCGAGGTGCGCCGCGAAATGCTCGGGAACGCCCTGTGGCACATGAAACTCCAGGTCCGGATTCCAGCCGTAGAACTGCTTCGCCAGCCGCACCTCCTCGCGCCCCAGGGGCTCCCCGTGCGCCTCGCGAGTGTCATGTTTATGTGGCGAGCCGTAGCCAATGTGGCTGTGGACGATGATCAGCGTCGGCTTGTCATGAGTGTCGAGGAATTGCTGCATGGCACCGCTCAGCAGCGCCAGGTCGTTGGCCTCGCCGACCTGCACGACGTGCCAGCCGTAGGCAAGGAACCGTGCCGCCACATCCTCGGTGAAGGCGATACGAGTCGGACCCTCGATGCTCACTCGATTGTCGTCATATATCCAGCAAAGGCTGGAAAGCCTGAGGTGCCCGGCAAGCGAAGCCGCTTCGCTGCTCACTCCCTCCATCATGTCGCCATCGCCACAGAGCGCATAGCTGCGAAAATCGAATAGCGGATACCCCGGACGATTATAGGTCGCAGCCAGCCAACGCTGAGCGATCGCCATGCCGACGCTGTTGGCGACACCCTGCCCCAACGGACCGGTGGTCGCTTCAACTCCCGAGGTCCAGCCATATTCGGGATGGCCGGTACAACGACTGTTCGCCTGGCGGAAAGTCTTGATGTCATCGAGCGTCACGGCGAGCCGATCGCGATATTCATGCGCGCCCTCGCCTGCCTGGACACGACACAAGTGCAGGATACTGTAGAGCAGCATCGAGGCATGCCCCACCGAGAGCACGAAGCGGTCCCGATTCGGCCAGTCCGGACTTTCAGGATCGAAGGTGAGAAAGCGTTGCCACAGGCAATAGGCCGCCGGCGCGGCGCCCATCGGCGTGCCGGGGTGTCCCGATTGAGCTTTCTGCACGGCATCGATCGACAGGGTGCGAATCGTGTTGATACACAATTCATCCAGCTCGCTCGTTTGCCAGGCCGATTGCGCGCTCGAGCGCGCGGCCGAGTGTGGGGCCGATTGCCGGAGCGGTCGAGGGTCCGTCTGCGGATGGTGCATCATGGTGCAGCGACTCCTTCGTGAATCAATTGATGGGGTCCTGGCGCCGTCCATGCGTCGTGGATGGCGATCCGATCCTGCCCGGGATACGGGCGGAGCCGTTGGCGGGCTCGCCGGCGGGCGCCGCCAGGCAACGCCAATCGCTGCGGCCCTCGACGATTCGCATCGCATCCGCGGGGCCCCAGCTGCCAGGTTCATACTGCAGCGGCGTCCCGGCGCCGTGGATGATCGGATCCACGACCCGCCATGCCGCCTCGACGCAATCATCGCGCGTGAACAGCGAATCATCGCCGCGCAGGGCATCGCCCAGCAGCCGCTCATAGGGCATCATGTCCTCGCTGGCATCGTCGTGGACGACCAGCTCCACGTCCTCGCCGCTCATGCGCTCCCCGGGGGCTTTCGTTCTCGCACCCAAGGCGATGAACACATCCGGACTGAGGCGGAAGCGAAGATAGTTCGATGGCGGCAGCGGGTACTCATCGAAAATGATCTGCGGCGGCCGCTTGAACTCGACGATCACCTCGGTCGCGGTCGTGGCGAGGCGCTTGCCCGTTCGAATGCAAAACGGTACGCCGGCCCAGCGCCAGGTCTCGATCTGCAGTCGCAGTGCCGCGAATGTCTCCACCTTAGAGTCGCTGGCAACCCCCTCCTGGTCGCGATAACCGCGAAACTGTCCGCGCACGACAGCGGACCGCGCCGGCGGAGATATCGCGTTCAGGATTCGCAGCTTCTCATCGCGTATGGCATCGGCGCCGCGGCCGATCGGCGGGTCCATGGCCAGCAATGCCAGGACCTGCAGCATGTGGTTCTGGACCACATCGCGAATGGCGCCCACCTCTTCGTAGAAGCGCCCCCGGCCTTGCACGCCAAAACTCTCCGCCATCGTGATCTGCACACTGCTGACGTAGTTGCGATTCCAAATGGGTTCGAGGAAGGTATTGGCGAAACGGAAATAGAGCAGGTTTTCGACCGGCTCCTTGCCCAGGTAGTGATCGATGCGAAACACGGCGGTTTCATCGAAGCGCTGATGCAGCGAACGGTTGAGCGCTTGCGCGGACGCCAGATCCCGGCCGAAGGGCTTCTCGACGATTACACGGGCGTTGCTGGTGCATCCGACCGCGGCGAGCCCACCGATGACGGCGGCGAACAGGCTCGGGGGGATGGCGAGATAATGCAATGGGCGCTGCGTACCGACCAGCGCCGCACGCAGGCGTTCGAAGGTTCGCGGATCGTGGTAGTCGCCATCGATGTACAGCAGCCGGGCGCACAAGCGCTCGAACGCCGCCTCATCCACTCCGCCGTGCTGCTGCAGGCTGTGGCGCGCGCGTTCGCGCAGTTGCGCCAGCGTCCAATCGGAGCGCGCGATCCCGATGACCGGCATCTCCAGCAGTCCGCGGCGGGTCAACGCCTGCAGCGCTGGAAAGACCTGCTTGTACGCCAGATCCCCCGAGGCGCCGAAGAAGATGAAGGCATCCGACGGTTGCGAGGATGACGGAGAACGTGCGGACATTGGATGGCTCTCATCGCGCTTGCCGGGCAGCAGGCTGCGACAAACAATTCGATGAACAATGGATATGGCGCTGGATATTTGCTCTGGATACTTGCTCTGCCTGTACAACCGCGGCGCGGGAGGAAAGTTTCCGCCGCGGCCTGCGCCGCCTTGCTTTCTCAATTATTCTTAATTTTTCCAACCTCCTCGGAGAGTGATGTACCGGCCTCCTCGGCGCGCGATGTCTCGGCGCCGGACCGACAGGGAGAGCCGGATCTCACATCGCGCCAACGTTGCCGCGCTACGCGCAGCGGATTCCACGCGCTGCGAACATTGCATGGCGCTGCTGCCGCAGCGCCATGCCAAGCGATGCCGACGGTATTGCCAGCGATCCGCCATCCACGCTGCACCACAGCATCATCATCCCAGTCAAAGAGGCCTTGTCGCGCCG
>JBEBRC010000269.1:0-4067 GCA_040395055.1 Steroidobacter denitrificans | reverse complement strand
TTGACCAGGATGGGATAGCTGTCGCGCAGCAGCGGCGCGGCTTCCTGTTTTCGTTGCCGGGCGAGCAGTACCCGACCCAGGGCACTGTGCGTCGCGGCCAGCTGAGGGCTATCGGCTGCCAGCGACTTGGTCGCGATCAGCGTCGCACGGCGCAAGGTTTCCTCGGCAGCATCGAGCAGCCCTTGTTCCAACTGGCACCGTCCAAGTCCCGTCAGCGCCGACGCAACGTAGGGGTGATCGTCCGGCAGGGTGGTGGAATAAACCTCCAGCGCTGCGCGAAAGTCCCGTTCCGCCTCCGACTGGCGGGCGGTCTCCAGTCGCAGCAGGCCGAGACTGACCAGATCGTGGCCGACGAACGCATGCTGTTCGCCACGGGCTTTGCGATCGAGCTGCAAGACGCGCTCGAGGACCCGTTCGGCCTGTGCCAGGTCGCGCTTTCGATGCAGGAAGCGACCGTAGTTCGCTGCGGCATCCAGCGCTTGCGGATGCTCCTCTCCCAGCACCTTGTTCAGTATGTGCATCGATTCGGTGTACAGGGGTTCGGCCTCGGCCAGCTTGCCCTGCAGGTGCAAGGTCAGCGCCAGGTTCTGCAAGTGCATGCCGACGTGCGGATGATCGCTGCCCAGTGCTTCGCGGTCGATGTCCAATGCCGTGCGATACAGGTTGGCGGCGTGGTCGTACTGGCCGCGATAGGAATGCAATCCCGCCAGCTCATTGATGACCGACGCCGCTGCGGGGGTGTATTCCTGCTGGTGGCGGCGATAGATCGCCAGGCTTTGGTCGTAATAGCCTTGTGCGACCTCGAGCGCGCCGCGCAGTTGGGCCAGGCGTGCATGAGCCATGAGCGTAGGCGCCAAGGCGATCGCCGTCGGACCGAGAAGGTCGCGCTGCATTTGCAGCGCGGACCGCAGCAGTTCGTCGCAGGCCTGTAGTTCGCCGCGATCGCAATGTGCGGTGCCAAGCGCCACCTGGGCCAGTGCCACTTCGGCATCGCGGGGACCGCGCAGCCCGACCAAGGTGCGCAATGCTTCTTCGAGCAGCGGCACGGCGTCGGCATACAGCCCAAGGTTGCGATATACCGTCCCGATCGTGCCGAGCAAGGCCGCACGGGTTTCGGGTTGATCCGACAGGCCAAGGTTGATGCGGCGAGCGCCGATGTCGAGCATTTCGCGCGCCGTCACCTGGTTGCCGCGGCTTCTGGACGGGTCGGAGAGTTCGAAAAGCTCGACCAGAAATGACGAGATGCGTTCGGCTCGCGTCCTTTCGGTGGTCGCCAGGTCGCGCTCGTAGCTGATGCGCTGCGTCTGCAAGAAGGTAATCGTTGCGAACGCGGCAAGTGTCGCGATGGCGGCGGTCGAGGCCGCTACCGCCAAGGCATGCATGCGCACGAACTTGCCGGTGCGGTACAGCCAGGTGTCGCGCCTTGCCAGCACGGGTTTGCCCAGCAGGTAGCGTTCCAGGTCCGCCGCCAGTTGTTCGGCCGAACTGTAGCGGCGATCGGTGTCCTTGCGCATGGCCATGCCAATGATGTCGTCGAGATCGCCGCGCAGGTGCTTGCGCAGGCGCGCCGCCGTGGTGGCGCGACAGGCGGCGATCTGGAGCAATCGCTGCGGGGATTCCCGATCCGCCAGCGCCACTTGCTCGCTCGGCGGCAGCGCCTCCTGGTCGCAGATGATGCGCTCCAACTCGGCGAAGCTGGCTCCCGCCAGTTGAAATGGACGGTATCCGCTGAGCAGCTCATACAGCAGAACGCCCAATACATAGACGTCGCTGGCGGTGGTGATGATGTCGCCGCGAACCTGTTCCGGGCTGGCGTGGGCGGGTGTCATGACTCGGTACTCGAAGTGCGTGACCGCGAGCGTTTGCAGCGATTGGCGTGTATCGAGCAGTTTTGCGATGCCAAAATCCAGCAGCTTCGGCACGCCCGAGGGCGTAATCAGGATGTTGCTCGGCTTCAGGTCGCGATGGACGATGAGGTTTTGGTGCGCGTAATGCACGGCCGAGCACACGGTACGGACCAGTTGGATGCGTTCCGCGATCGACAGCCGCTGCCGGTCGCAGTACATGTCGATGGGTTCGCCATCGATGTACTCCATGACCAGATACGGCGTTCCGTCGGCTGCACGTCCGCCATCCAGGAGCCTGGCGATGTTCGGATGTTGCAGGCTCGCCAGGATCTGTCGCTCCATGCGCAGCCGGCCCTGCACCTGCGCGGAAAATACGCCACTGCGCACTAGCTTGATCGCGACCTGCTGCTGGTATTCGTGGTCCGCTCGTTCGGCGAGATAGACATCGCCCATGCCGCCTGCGCCGAGCTTGCGCAGGATTCGATACTGCCCGAGCAGCTGCCCTTCGATCGATTGCACCACGGGACTGGTGCCGCTTTCCGCGGCGGCAATCTCGTCCCAGAACTGCGGGCGTTCCGTCTTTGACAGGGCGAGCAGGACACGCGACAGCAACGTCTCATCACAGCCGCAGGCACGCCGCACATAGTCGGCCCGCTCGCGCGGGCCGAGGGCTCGGGCACGCTCGATGATGCTCGATGCCGGATCAGTGTTGTTGTCGATATCGCTGCTCATCGAACGCAATCATGCATCAGAGATGTCGTGCCGTGTAATAATGCAGGGGCGCCGATACTGCAACAGGCGTTGGATCGTGAGATCCATGGTACAACCCAATGTTGGGGACTAACCCGGAGGCCATACATGGCAACTAAGAGAAAAGTAGGAAAGAAGAAGGCTGGCGTGAAGAAGAGCGCCAAGAAGGTCGGCAAGAAGACGGTCGCCAAAAAGACCGTAGCCAAGAAGGCGGTCAAGAAGGCGACTAGAAAGGTCGCCAAGAAGGCGGTCAAGAAGGTCGCCAAGAAGGCTGCCAAGAAGACCGTAGCCAGGAAGAAGGTCGGCAAGACTGTCGCCAAGAAGGCCGGCAAGAAAGCTGCGAAGAAGAAAGTTGGCGCCAAGAAGGCCGCCAAGAAGCGCACTCGCAGCCTTGCTGCAAGCGTAGTCCGCGTGCCGCAATAGCACGAGGCTTGAGCGATGCTGCCTGCCATGTGCAGGCAGCATCGTTTCCCCCTCCCCGTCCCTTCCCGCTTCAGGCCCGATCGCGGTAGCACCATGAAGCAACGCCGCCCGATCACGTATCCCGCGCCCTCGATGCAAGCCTACGTCCCCAGGCGTGTACCGCAGCTGGAAACCTTGATGCTGCGCGGTCTGCAATGCCAGCTGTATCGCTGGCCGGGCGCCGACCCGCACCCGGTCGTGCTGCTGCATGGCTGGGGTGATACCGGCGCGACATGGCAGTTCCTGGTCGATGAGTGTTCGCCTTCGCGCAGCTGGCTGGCGCTGGACTTCAGAGGTTTCGGCCGTACGCAACGCGCTGCGGGCGGCTACTGGTTTCCGGATTACCTGGCCGACCTGGATGCGCTGCTCGATCATTTGTCACCGGATGTCCCGGTCGACCTGGTCGGGCACAGCATGGGTGGCAACGTCGCGTCGTTGTATGCCGGAGTACGCCCGCACCGCGTGCGGCGATTGGTGAACCTGGAGGGTTTCGGTCTGGAGCAGGCGCATGCGGACCAGGCGCCGGGCCGCTACGCCGAATGGCTGGATCAGGTCAGGCGGCCGCGCCGCACGCCGACCTACGACAACTACCAGCAGCTGCTGCGAGTGCTCGCACGGCGCCATCCACGCATTCCGCCGCAGCGCCTGGCCTTCATTGCTCGCGCGTGGGCCCGCGAGCGCGAAGATGGATCGATCGAGTTGCGGGCCGATCCCGCGCACCGGCACGTGAATCCGGTGTTGTACCAGCGCGACCAGGCGCAGGCATGTTGGCGCCGGATCGAGGCGGCGGTTCTGCTCGTGAGCGGCGATTTGTCCGAGCACGCGCAGGGCATGGAGAAAGAAACCTCAGGCGACTGGCTGCGCCAGGCGGCGACTGCGATGGTCACCGGCGCGGGACATATGCTGCAGCACGAGCGGCCGCAGGAGCTGGCAGAACTGGTGGAGTCGTTCCTGTCGGATTGACCGCGACGGATGGCATTGCGCCATCCGTCCTCGATTTGCCGCGCG
>JBEBRC010000268.1:0-4076 GCA_040395055.1 Steroidobacter denitrificans | reverse complement strand
CTCAACTGTTTGGGCATGCACTGTACCTTGTCGTTGACGATGCGCACCGCAAGCTTCGGCAGCACTTGATTGCGCAGGCCCTCCATCAGCTCGCAATCCCCTGGTTGCAGGTTCAGGCCACGATCGCTGGAGAGTCGCACGGTCTTCCATGCTGCCGGGAATTCGTCGCCGCTGATCTGGTTCTTGACTCCCAGCCGCTGCAGCAACTCCTGCTGGCTCTGGCTGAGCGCCGGCTCGGGAGCATCCGCCGCGGCAACCGGTGTCGCGGTAGTGATGGTCACGAAGAAATCCCTCGCTGGACGATCCAGGATGCAGCCGTTGGCTTTCACCTTGGTTTGAGGGTGAGCACCCAACGCCAGCAGAATGTCCTTCAACTTGGCTTCCGCCGCATAGCAATTATAGGCGGTGGTGAAGCCGGAATAGGAATAACGGATCTCCTGGGGACGCCAGACCGCCTGGACGGGCGTTGCATCCTGGCTCGCGGTGGCCGCGGGCGCTGTCGCGGCGGGGCTGCGCAAGGGTAGTGCACCGGCCAGCCCGGCGATGGCGAGGGTTGCCAGCGCAAGGGTGGTGGAGTGGGCTGTGATCGGCTTGCGCATGACGGCTCTCCTGCAGCGGGTAGTCACTGGATCCCGACGTTCCCGGCGCTGAAACGAACGTCCAGTGCGCCAGAACCGCCGGAAGAATGAATGATAGATGATTCAACCTGTCTGTTAGATGAAGGTGGCCATGCCGGCGTTCCCTCATCCGACTGGAGTCGGACATTAAAAGATGTTCATCGAGGTCTGAAAGATGTTCATCGAGACTCGAACCTGGGCCGCCGGCGCGGCGTTACGGAGCCCATGTCACAGCATTTATCGGATCCTTGACGATGCGCCTGGCGAGCCGGTCCGGACTGTGGGTGCAGATGAACGCCAATCGTTCCGTCGCCCGCATGCAGTGCGAGGGCATCGCGCTCAATCTTTTCCCCGGCAATGAACTCGAGGGTGGTCCGGCGAACCTGTATCTGCGATGTCGCGGCAAGGCGGCGGCTTGGGCGCCTCTTCTGGGTCCGCGCAGCGCGACTCGATGTCTGTGCGATGCGGCCAGCGCCCAAGAGTGGGTCGGCCAGGGTGGCTGGCGCGGGATCCGGTACCGGGTGACGCTGCGTCTGGCGCAGGATGCGCCGGCCTGGTTCTGGCATGTGGTGGTCGAGAACCGGGCGAGGGTGGCGCGGGAACTGGATCTGATCTATGCCCAGGATCTGGCCCTCTCCTCGTACGAACTGGCGAGGACGAATGAATACTACGTCAGTCAGTATGTCGATCACACTGCGCTGATGCACGCAGGGCAAGGATACGTGCTGGCTTCGAGGCAGAACTTGCCCCAGCACCTGCTCCCGGATGCGCGTCTCGGCGCCCGTCGTGCTGCCTCCGGGAAACCTGGCAATCCCTGGTGTTTGATCGGTTCCTTGCGCCGGGCTGTGTCGTACGCGACCGACGCCAGGCAGGTGCATGGTTTTGCCAGCCGTGCCGGCCTGGCGCCAGCGGGTGTCGAGCACGGCCTGCCTGGGTGGCGATTGCAGCATGAGCATTCAATGGCCGCGATCCAGGACCAGATGGTGTGCCTTGCGCCGGGCGCTCGTGCTCACCTGGGGTTCTTCGGTCTTTATCTGCCTCATCATCCCGCCGCCAGCGCCGCCATCGATCTGGAGCGGGTCGAGCCGCTGCTGGCCCTGGCGGAAGCATCGATCGGCAGCGGCGCGGTCGAGGAAATTGCCACCGATGCCGATTCGCATTTGCCCGCCGGCGCGCCAACCTGTTCGTCCACTTTGTTCGATACCAGTGCGCTGCTGGCCGCAGCCGAGCTGACCGAGGTTGAGCTGCAGAGGATGTTCGGCTCGATGCGCCGGCACGTGGAGCGTGATGACCAGGGGCGCCTGTTGTCTTTCTTTCACGGCGCCGATCGGCACGTCGCGACGCGCTGCAAGGAGCTGCATGTGTTGCGGCCGCATGGACACATGCTGCGCACGGGCAAGCACGCGATCGTGGACGAGAGGGCGCTGACGTCGACGACATGGATGGCCGGCGCGTTCCATTCGATGTTGACGCAAGGGCACGTGAGCAGCAATCGGTACTTGTCGGCGGTGCATGGCTATCTTGGCTTGTTTCGCTCCCATGGCCTGCGTGTATTCGTGTACTTGCGCAAGCAGTGGCTGCTGCTGGACGTGCCCAGCGCCTTCGAGATCGCCCCCGGGCAGTGCCGTTGGATCTATCGGCATCCGCACGGATGCATCGTCGTACGCAGCGCGGCGCACAGCGACACGCACCGCTTGAGCTTGTCGATCGAGGTCCTGTCCGGCGCGCCGCTGCGTTGTCTCATCAGCCAGCATGTCGCGCTCGATGGCGACGACGGCAGCGGCGGGGGAGCGGCGCGATGGTGGCGAGAGAATGAAAGCGTTTGCGTGGCTCCGGCGCCTGCGAGCGAGTTGGGCAGGCGCCATCCTGGCGGCTATTTTCGTATCGAAGTCGTCGATGGCACCTTGGAGCAGGTCGGTGGCGATGAGTTGCTGTTCGCCGATCATCGCTCCCGTGCGCAGCCTTACGTGTGCCTGGTCATGACGGCGGCAGCGAATGTCCGCCTGCAGTTTCACGGACACTTGATCGGCGAGGATGCCGATGCGCCGACCGTGGGCTGCATGGCATCCCTACCGCCGTTGGCGCCAGTGCGCCTGCTGGCCGAGGCCACCTTGATGCCGGAGGAGATCGCGGCGCTGAACGACATCCTTCCCTGGTTCACGCACAACGCCTTGATCCATTACCTGGCGCCGCGCGGTCTGGAACAGTACAGCGGCGGCGGCTGGGGGACGCGGGATGTGACGCAAGGCCCGGTGGAGCTGCTGTTGGCGCTGGGTTGCACCGTCTCGGTGCGCAACCTGCTGCAACGAGTCATGGCGGCGCAGGACAGCGATGGGGACTGGCCGCAATGGTTCATGTTCTTCGAGCGCGAGCGTTTCGTGCGCGCCCATGACTCCCACGGTGACATCGTGTTCTGGCCGATCATTGCCCTGGCCGAATACCTGATCGCTTCGGGGGACGGCCAGTTGATGGATGAGCTGGTGCCATTCTTCGAGGCGCGGGGCGAGGCCCGATCCGGGGCCGCGACCCTATGGCAGCATGTGCAGCGGGCGCTGGCATTGATCCGGCGGCGGGTCGTTGCAGGCACGAACCTAGCGGCTTACGGCCACGGCGACTGGAACGATGCACTTCAGCCGGTCGATCCCGCGCTGCGCCGCAATCTTTGCAGCGCATGGACGGTCACGCTCCACCATCGAGCATTGCAGATACTTGCCCGCGCCTTGCGCGTGCTCGGCAGAGGCGACGATGCACTATGGTTCGAGGCACAGGCCTCGGTCGTGCGGCGCGACTTTCGACGCTGGCTGCTGCCTGGGGGCATCGTGGCCGGCTATGCGCTGTTCGACGAGGCTGGTGGCGTGCAGTACTTGTTCCATCCGCGGGACACGCTCACGGGGATCCGGTACAGCGCGCTGGCCATAGTGCATGCCATCCTGGAAGATCTTCTGACACCGCAGGAGGCCAGAGCGCATCTGGAGTTGATCGAATCACATCTGAGCGCACCCGATGGGCTGAGGCTGTTCGACGTGCCGCTGCCTTACCGCGGCGGGCCACAGCGATTGTTCCAGCGCGCCGAGAGCGCGGCATTCTTTGGGCGGGAAATCGGCCTGATGTACATGCATGCTCATTTGCGCTATGCGCAGGCGCTGGCTCACGTGGGTGACGCCAAGCGCTTTTTCCACGCCCTGTGCCAAGCCAATCCGATCCAGATGCGCAGGCTCGTGCCATCCGCCGCGCCGCGGCAGGCGAACTGCTATTACTCCAGTTCCGATGCCGCGTTCGCGGATCGCTACCATGCCAGCGCAGAATACGAGTTGGTGCGGCGCGGCGAGATCGCGTTGGAGGGCGGGTGGCGCATCTATTCCAGCGGTGCCGGGATCGCAATTGGTCTCATCGTGCGTCATTTCCTGGGTCTTGGCATCGAGGCCGGCGCGCTCCGGATCGATCCGGTGATGCCCCAGG
>JBEBRC010000267.1:0-4087 GCA_040395055.1 Steroidobacter denitrificans | reverse complement strand
ATTCACGTTTGTAATCCCTGAGCGCCCAGTACAGGTACTCGACCGTCTGTCCGCGGAGGTTCGGGTAGATCGGCACTAGAGAGATCCCGCTGTCGCCGTGACACGCGACACAGATTCCGGCCTTCTCCTTGCCCCTGACCGCATCGCCCCCGGTGACCGATCCGGCCTGGCGCAGATCGATGAATACCGGCTCGGTCGAGGCTGCGGCGCCGTCGGCCGCTGAGGCAGCCACCGCCATCACACAGCCCAGCGCGGCGGCCATGCGCACGCGCGCCACCCGCTGCGCCGCGCCATGCCCGGCCCTCACCCAGGCGTACCGGCGTATCCGCGGCGCCCGTTTCGACCTCATCATGAATTTCAACAGGTACTTCAACATGTACTGCTCGCTGCGACCTGCCGCTACAACCTGATCTGGATCATGAGGCCGACGAGATTGTCGCTGTAATGCTCCGGACCGCCGTCGACATACACACGGTGATCGTAGACACGCGAGGTATCGAAACCCTGGTAGTGCCAATCCGACAGGCGCCCGCGCTCATACAGATCGAACAAGCGCAAGGAGATCTGGTCGTTGATCGGAATGTGCAGGCTGGCCGAGATCGACAGCACTTCGTGCTGCATCGCAGGGAACGCATTGCCGGTCAACAACGTCGGCCAGGCCAGCGCCGCAGGCGAGGCGAAGCTCAAATCGGTGGTGCCGCGCGAGTCGGTGTAATTGCCCGCCAGCTGCAAACGCATGCGACCTAGATTCTGATCGAGTGTTGCACCCAGGTAATGGTTGCGCTGTGCGTCCTGCGCCCACCACCGCCCTTCCAGTGCGTAGGTGGCCCCGCCGAGGGTCGGATCCGGGGTCAGCGCAACCTCGTTGACGTTTGCCATATCGAGCGTCGAGCGATCATAGCCGTAGTAGATACTCGCGATGGTTGTCGCGGAGGGTTGCCATTCCCATTGCAGGGTACCGCCGTAGGTATCGTAATCCTGGCGTCCGAGCACGGCATCGTAATCGTTGCGCTCGGCGCGTATCGAGCCGCTGAGCGTCATGTCATCGCCCAGTGCGAGCGTGCTCATCAAATCGATCTTGTGCTGGTCGCGGCCACCGACGTCATATTTGCGCAAGGCATCGACGGTATGCGCAGCAATGCCCCCGGCGGGAGGCACGAATCCCGGCAGCGAAGTGGAAAACGTGAACTCGTATGGGTCGTAGTTGTAATCGTTGCCGCTGCGCTGCAGGAACGTGTAATTGGCGCGCAACGTCATGCGCTGCAGGCGGCGATTGGTCCAGGTCAGGCGCAAGGAGTTGTCTTCGACGCGCGTGTACTCGCGGTGCTCTCGATCGGTGCGCGTGAACGCATAAGTGGCGCCGATCGTATCGTAGCGCGAGGGTCGCCAATCGACTCCCAGCGTCGCCTCCAACGTGTCCTTGTCGAGTGTCAGATTGCGGATGCGCGTGCTGACGTAGGGCGACAGCACCGGATCCCAGAAGCCGATCTCATCCGGCACCACGCTGCCTTGGGCTCCATTCTCCGCCACGTAGCCGTACTGCCCGGTCAGGGGATTGAGTGCGACATAGTCCCCTCGATAATCCTGGCGGTCATAGCGCAACTCGCCGCGCCAGGTGAAATTGCGCGACGGCTGCAACACGACGCGGGCGTCGAACATGCTGGTATCGATCGTCAGGTCGGCGCGCGGCTGCGACAACGCCGCCGTCGTATTCCAGTTGGCGCAGTCGAACAGATACGGATTGACCGGCGCACCGGTCGGCGACAGATCGATGCCGAACTGGCCCTGGCAGTTCATCGGCGCCAGCAGTGATTCATTCTGGCGCATCCGCCCACCCGAGGCGGTCAGGGATACTTCTCCATTGAAGGCAATCTTGCGCGTCAGGTTCAGGCGCAGATTGTGATAGTCGTTATCGGGTTCGGAGGCGAACTGGCCCACGCTCAGCGCGGGCGTCGTCGCGCCAGGGATGACCGGCGACAGCCGGAACGGCATCTCGTATTCGTGTTTCGAGAATCGGCTGCGGTAGAAGGACCCGGCATAGGCAAACTCCATGCGCCAGGCCCCGCCGGCAAAGCGCACACCGCCGTTGATGTTGGTGGTGCCGTCATCGACGACCCGCGGAATCTCCAGGATTCCGCCATTATCCGGAAACGGATAGTTGAAGAAATACGGACCGCCGAAAGGCCTCGCACCCTTGCGCTCCTCGTGGCTGCCGCCGAGATAGCCGATCCACTCGCGATTGAAGTAGTAGGTGAAGCCCAGTCCCAGCTTGTCGCGCTGGACCTCGAGCCGCCGCTCGGGCGTACTCGCCAGGGCGGCGCTCGCCTGCGCCGGCGTGCTGGCGGCGGGCGTCAAGCCATCCACCAGCGACAAATAGGAACTGCCGATGCCGTCCCAGAGCGATTTTGCGTTGCCGCTCACCACGTTCGGCTGCTCGCGGTAGAACAACTCTATCTTGTAATGACCGGCCCGCCCTCGAGTCAACCTGAGATTCTGGCTGTCGCTGTTCAAGCGACTGCCACGCACATGCATGTACGTCCCATCGTCGGGTCGATAGGCGTTGACATCGATCGGGGCGAGCACAAAGGCATCGTCCCATGCGGTATAGCGCTGCCATTGCGCATTGCTGTCGTCCGCCGCGGAAATAAAACCCAACCCCACCGTGGCAGAATAAAGCCAGTCTCCCACCGCCTCGAGTTGCGGCATCTCCGGCGGACATAGATACAAGAAGCCGGTCGGCGTACGTCGGGTATGTCCCGTCAGCCAGCTGGTGCCGCGCGGATCGCAGCCGAACTGCGCCTGCCCGCCGCTGGGATCGAGGCGATCGCCAAACTGCAGGTCCACGCCCGCGCCGGTGTCCTGAGCGCCAGCCCAGCCAGCGCAGCCCAGCATCAGGAACACCGCGGCCGAGAGCAGCGTCACTCGGGTCGGTTTGATGTATTGGCTCTGAAACATACCAGTACGATTCATTCGCTAACGGTGATATCTGGCACCGGAGGGATGATTGGAACCATGGACCTGCGCATGGCAGGTGATACACCCGCGCCCCATGAGCCGTTCATCCGGACTCATGCCGGTGCCCAGCGACTGCGCCGTCTGCAAATCGTTCGGATGGCGCGTATGCGAATGGCACTGCTGGCACAGGAACGGGATCGGCGCTACCAGCAGGGCATGCTGGTTGGAGCCATGCGGCGTATGACAGTTGAGGCAGCTGTCGCGTACCGGCGCATGCTCGAACAAGAATGGCCCGCGCTTTTCCGCGTGGCACTGATAGCAGGTTTCGTTGACCGTATCCGTCTTCAGCAATGGTGCGGTAAGCGAGCCATGCGGGTTGTGGCAATCAGCGCAGGTCATCTGCCCTTCCGGCAACGGCATGTGTGAGCGGCGATTGAACTGGGCACGGATATCGCGATGGCAGGTGGCGCAGGTTTCGCTGCTGGATTGCCGGGCGGTCAAGCCCTCAGTGGAAAACTTTGCCATCGGGTTGTGGCAGTCGCTGCAGGACAGGTCGAAGCGCTGGTGTATCGATCCCAACCAGTGATTGCGCGGGCCACCCGCATGACAGGTCAGGCAGGTATCGGTCTGCACCTCGATCGGCGTCCCCGAGTCGCGGGTGAAACCAATGATCAAACCCGGGCTCGTGGGCTGTTCGGCATGCGCGGAACCCGGACCATGGCAAGTCTCGCAGGTCGGCGCCTTGGCATCCGCCTGCAAGGCGGCACGCAATCCCAGATCGTGGATCGTGTGCGCGAAATTACCGGTTTCCAGGGCATGGCAGGCGGTGCACACCGCCTGCCCGGTCGGCCGTGCTTCAGGCGCCGCCGGATTCGTGGGAATACTCGCGCCCATCAAGGCCGGTGGCATCCGGCGCAACGCGGCGCTGTCGCTCGCCGAGTCGACTGCCATATCGGTTGCGGGCAGCTGATCCGTTGCCGCGCGTTCGGGCTGCTGCGCGTAACCCAGGCCCGACAAAATCACCGCCGCAAGGACGGCGAAACACTTATAGCTTTGTTTCAAAGGATACTCGTCGCGCCAGAACGACCGGCCTCAAGCCTCTCAGCATCGGAGACGGTCATCATCCGTATTT
>JBEBRC010000266.1:0-4088 GCA_040395055.1 Steroidobacter denitrificans | reverse complement strand
TCAGGTCTTCTTCCTTGACCAGCACACCCTGGAACGCTTCCGGGTTGAAGCGGAATGTCGTGCAACCCTTCAGGCCCTGCTCGTGGGCGTACCGATAGATATCCTTGAAGTCCTCGTAGTCGTAATCGGTCGGCACGTTGGCCGTCTTGGAAATCGAGGAGTCGATCCATATCTGCGCCGCCGCCTGGATGTCGACATGCTCCTTGGGCGTGATGTTGTCCGCCGTCGTGAAGTAGTCGGGGAGCTTCTCGGCGGCATTCTCGGAGTTCGGCATCGCGCGCGGGTTGACCAGCTCGCGATAAGCCAGCAGCTCGAACGAAAACACGTCGATCTTTTCCTTGGACTTCTTGCCTTCGCGAATCACGTTCCTGAAGTAGTGATGCGCGAAGGACGGCTCGATGCCGTTGGAAGCATTGTTCGCCAGCGACAAGGAGATGGTACCGGTCGGCGCAATCGAGCTGTGATGGGTGAAGCGTGCGCCGACTTCGGCGAGCTCATCCACCAGCTCGGGCGCTGCCTCGGCAACGCGCTGCATGTAACGGCTGTACCGGGCGTGCAGGATGCGGCCGGGAATCGTCTGCCCCACGCGCCAACCGTCCGCCGCCATCTGCGGGCGCTTGCGCAACATCTCCTGGGTGACTTCGAAGTCCTCCATCATGATCGGCGCCGGCCCCTTCTCGCGCGCCAGCTCCAGTCCGGCTTCCCAGCCCGCAATCGCCATTTCGCGCGCCACGTTCTGGGTGAACGCTATCGACTTCCTGGAGCCGTACTTCATGCATTGCATCGTGATCGTCGACCCCAGCCCCAGGAACCCCATGCCATGGCGGCGCTTGCGCGTGATCTCATCGCGCTGCTGGCCCAGCGGCAGACCGTTGATCTCGACCACGTTGTCGAGCAGGCGCGTGAACACCTTGACGACTTTGCGAAACTCTTCCCAATCGAAGCGCGCGTTTTCCGTGAACGGATCGAGCACGAAGCGCGTCAGGTTCACCGACCCCAGCAGACAGGAGCCGTATGGCGGAAGCGGCTGCTCCCCGCAGGGATTGGTCGCACGAATGTTCTCGCACCACCAGTTGTTGTTCATTTCATTGACGCGATCGATCAGCACGAACCCCGGTTCGGCAAAATCGTAGGTGGAGGACATGATCACGTCCCACATGCGTCGTGCCGGCAAGGTCTTGTAGATCTTGCAGCACACCAGTCCGGAGTCGTTCGCCACGTAGCCATGCGTGGTGGGCCATTCGCGCCACACATACTTGGACTCGTCGCTGAAATCCTCATTCCCGACCTCGCGCTGCGAGACCGGGAAGGCGAGATTCCAGTCCTGGTCGTCCTTCACCGCCTGCATGAACTCATCGGTCACCAGCAGCGACAGGTTGAACTGCCGCAGCCGCCCCGCCTCGCGCTTGGAGCGAATGAAATCCATCGCGTCGGGATGACCGATGTCGAACGTGCCCATCTGGGCGCCACGGCGGCCACCTGCCGAGGACACCGTGAAACACATCTTGTCGTAGATATCCATGAACGACAGTGGTCCGGAGGTATACGCGCCGGCACCGGACACGTAGGCGCCGCGCGGACGCATCGTCGAAAATTCATAGCCGATTCCGCAGCCCGCTTTCAAGGTCAGGCCGGCTTCATGCACCTTGGCCAGGATGTCGTCCATGGAGTCGAGGATGGTGCCGGACACGGTGCAGTTGATGGTCGAGGTAGACGGCTTATGCTCCAAGGCGCCCGCATTGGAGATGATCCGACCGGCGGGAATCGAACCTTTGCGCAACGCCCACAGGAAGCGCTCATACCAGTGTTCACGCACCTCCTCACGCTCCACATCCGCCAGCGCGCGCGCCACACGCTGGTAGGTCTGGTCCATCGTCTGGTCGATCGCCGAGCCGTCCTTCGCGGTCAGTCGATACTTCTTATCCCAAATATCGAGCGATGCCTCCTGGAATGGAATGCTGTTGACGTCCATGGGTTCAAGTTTAATCGCGGTTTTCATGCCGGCGCTGCACTCCCGGATTGAGGGGTCGGCCAATTACGTTCCCTGTCCTGCGCCGTCACTACCCATACACTGGCTGAGCGGCTCGAACAGTAGTCATCCATCCGACCAACATGAGGCTTGCGAACCGGACGTTTTCCGCGATGCGAAACCACGGCTTTGGCAGTCGCCGGATGATCGTCGGCGTGTCGGTCGCAAACACAACATATTGTGTCAGGTCGATTAGCCTATGCCGCGATCACGCTATCGTCAAGGCGAGTTTCAAGATCTCATATAATTATAAATCTATTTAAAAACAATAAATTACGCTATTTGTCAAACGGATTCGACTTGTCAAGCGCGGATATACCCGACAAGGATCGAAATCCTGCCCATCACAACATCTAGTGGCCTGGAAACCCACAGCCAATCCACATGGTTGCCCCCGGCTATCCACAGGCTTGTCCCCGCCTCATCCACACCTTTATCCACAGGCTGATGCGCCGCAGCCGAGGTACGGCGCGGGTCCGATGCCTTATCGAAGCGGAAACCGCAGACAGCTCATCGGGTATTGCTAGAATCGAACGCCGTCGGGCACGTCGAACAAGCTGCGCGGACGAGGCTGGAGGAATTCTCGTCATCGCCAAGGATGCGTCGCCAGAAATATTCCAGGCGCATCTCGGGCGGAGGTGTTTTCACGGGCGACGCATTTTCGTGCCTTTGTTCCCCAACAGCAGGACCATCTTCATGAGACAGCAGGTTTTAGGGCTCTTCGGCGCTACGGCGATATTTTTCAGCGCAGCGGCGGCGGGCGCGCAGTTGCCGGAGCGGGTCGGCTCCACGCCGATGCCCTCGCTGGCGCCGATCGTCAAGAAAGCCTCGCCTGCCGTCGTCAACATCGCCACGCGCGGCACTCTGCGCGCACAGCGTCCGCGCAATCCGCTGCTCGAGGATCCGTTCTTTCGCCGATTTTTCGACGCGCCCAACATGCCGCCCCGCGAGCGCCCATTCCAAAGCGCAGGCTCCGGGGTGATCGTCGACGCCAAGAATGGCTACATCATCACCAACGCGCACGTCATCGAGAATGCCGACGAAATCACCGTCACCTTGCTCGATGATCGCCAGATCAAGGCGGAAGTCGTCGGCCGCGACAAGCCCTCGGATGTGGCCGTGCTGAAGGTGAAGGCCAACAATCTCACTGAAATGCCGCTGGCGGATTCGAGCAAGGCAGAGGTCGGGGATTTCGTGCTTGCGATCGGCAACCCCTTCGCGCTCAGCCATACGGTCACCTCGGGCATCATCAGCGCAATGGGGCGCTCGGACAACAACCCCGAGTCCTACCAGGATTTCATTCAGACCGATGCGCCGATCAATCCCGGCAATTCCGGCGGCGCGCTGGTCGACCTGCGCGGGCAGCTGGTGGGCGTCAACACCGCCATCTTCTCCGGCAGCGGTGGGAATATCGGCATCGGCTTCGCCATTCCCTCGAACATGGTCAAAGCGGTCATGAGCCAACTGCTGCAATACGGGGAAGTCAAACGCGGCATGCTGGGCGTGCAACTCGCCAACCTGTTCACCCCGGAAATCGCCGAAAGCCTCGGCCTGGACAATGCGCGCGGCGCGCTGGTGTCGCAGGTCATCGAAGGCGGCTCGGCCGACAAGGCAGGCATCAAGGCAGGCGACGTCATCACCTCGCTCAACGGCCGCAATGTCTCGTCCGCCTCGGAACTGCGCAACGCCATCGGCCTGCTGCGCATCGGAGAGAAGATAGAGATCAGCCTGCTGCGCGAGGGCAAGCCGCGCCGCATCACGGCGATCATTGGCGAGCGCGACGGAGCCGACGGCGAAGGAGCCGCCGAAATCCATTCGGTATTCGAAGGCGCAGCATTGGCCGGTAGCGACGGCAATGGTGGCGTACGGGTTCAAAGCGTCGAGGAAGGCAGTCCGGCGGCACGCAACGGCCTGCAGCCCAACGACATCATCCTGGCCGTAGGCCGGATACGGGTGACCAGCGTCGAGCAACTGCGCAACGCCGTGAAGGACGTGAATTCATTCGCAATCACCATCCGCCGCGGCAACGCCACGCTGGTGTTCCCAGTAGGATAGACAA
>JBEBRC010000265.1:0-4093 GCA_040395055.1 Steroidobacter denitrificans | reverse complement strand
CGATGGCGGCGGCATGCGCTATCTGCGCTTTGCCAACTGGCTGGCCGAGATCGACCGGCTCACCGGTCCCATGGCCGCGATCTGGTTCGAGGAGGTGCGCCGCCATGCCGGCACCGACGCTGCCCATGTCTATGGCGGGCTGATGGCGACGCTGACCGCTTGGGCCGAGCAGCATGGCGTGCCCTATCAGGGTGTTCCGGTCGGCACCATCAAGCGTCACGTGACGGCCAAGGGCAATGCCGGCAAGGAGGCCGTACTTGCCGCTGTCCGGGCCCGAGGCTTTTCGCCCGCCGATGACAACGAGGCTGATGCCATTGCCATCCTGCTGTGGGCGATCGAAACCAAGGGAGGCCTGGCATGACCCGCTCCGCCATCCTCGATCGCGCGGCGCAGGTGCTGGAAAGCCGCGCGGAAACCTACGGTCCTGCCGACACGGCCCTGCGTGCCATCGCTGCCCGGTGGTCGCTCACCCTTGGTCGCACCATCACGCCGGCCGAGGTGGTGCTGTGCATGATCGACCTGAAGCTCACCCGGCTGGCGCACGATCCTGCCCACCGCGACAGCCTGGTCGATGTCATCGGCTATGCCGCCCTGTTGTCGGAGGTGCGGCCATGAAGACCATGAAGTTCACCCCGCGCGGCTATGCCGGTGACCGCCGCGATCCCGAGCAGGTCAAGCGTGCCGGCTGGCGCGATCAGGGTCTGCTTGCCGTCTCCGCCGATGATCATCGCCTCACCTGGCCCGAGCGTCAACTGGTCCGACAACTCGGCGAGCGGCTTTACGGCGCACGCCCCATGCAGAGCGAGGTGCGCAAATGATCCAGTGGACACCGAGCATGGTCGAGGAGCGGCTCGCAGAAGCCGCCGCAGTTCTCGATCGTCTGCCTGCGCCGCGCCGGCAGGGCTACTTCAACACCTGGCCGGATCATTTCTACGAGTTCTATGACCTCGTCGGCCAGGAGCCGCAGCCGATGCGGTTGACGCCGTCGCCGGCTGCGATCGGCCGGATGGAGGAAACGCTGACCTGGACCTTCGGCCTTGACCCGATTGACGGCAGGATCGTGTGGATGAAGGCCCATGGTTGGCGCTGGAAGGCGATCTGCTGGAAGGTCGGCCTGCAACGCTCCGCCGCCAACGAGCGTTGGCTCTACGGGCTGTGCGTCATCACCATGAAGCTCAACCGCCAGCCAGTGCTGAAGAACCGCTCGCGGCGCTATGTCATCGAGCGGGTGCGGGATTTTGTCGATGGTTGATGAGCCTGTCACAATCCTTGAATGCAGAGCGGTTTCGTCTTACGTTATGGCTATCGATATTCGAGAGGTATGATAATGGCTGAAACCGCCACCCTATCGTCGAAATTCCAGATCTCGATCCCGAAGGCAATCCGTACCGCACAACACTGGGACGCCGGGCTGACCTTCGCCTTCATTCCCAAGGGAACCGGTGTTTTGCTTGTACCCGTCCCGAAGCGCGAGGCGCTTGCCGGGATCGCGAAGGGCGCGTCGGCGAATGACTACCGGGACCGGTCGGATCGCGTCTGATGCATCTGATCGATACATCCGCCTGGATCGAATGGCTGACCGGCTCGCCGACTGGCGAGATGGTGGCAGCGCATCTCCCCGAGCAGACCGACTGGCTGGTGCCAACCATGGTGCAACTCGAACTGGCCAAATGGCTGATGCGCGAGGTCGGCGAGGACAAGGCCGATCAGGTGATTGCCTTTACCCAGCTTTGCCATATCGCTCCGCTTGACACCGAGATCGCGCTTGCAGCCGCCGAAGCTTGCCGCGAGCACAGGCTTGCCACGGCCGATGCCATCATCTTCGCAACCGCCCGCGCACAGGACGCAACCCTGATCACCTGCGACGCTCATTTCGACGGACTGCCGGGCGTGACGCTGGTGGAGAAGTTCAAGTCCTGAAGGACGCTACTCGCTCGCGACGGAGATGATCCATCGCGGATCTTGTTGTCGTATCCGGCACCATCGTCGTCGCCATGAAGCTCAACCGCCAGCCAGTGCTGAAGAACCGCTCGCGGCGATACATGATCGAACGGATGCGCGATGGTCTGGAGCAAAAGTGACCGCCTGAGGACGAGCAGCGTAGTCGTGCGAAGAATGTCCGCCGGACATATCATGGGCGGACAAAATCGGCTTGTTTGGGGTAGATTCTGGATATGCTCGGGAGAGTAGCGCCCGCGACGGAGACGATCCATCGCGGGCGTCGTTGATTCCAGCACCATCGAGATCACCACAATACCTGTGACCCACTCGCCCACAGCCCGGTGGTCGGTGCCAGGCGCGTGAGCGCGAGCGTGACCAGGACTAGATAGCGCTTACGATGAGCAGAAATACTGCGTTGTAATGGATGATTGCAGCCGCCAGTACGAAGGCGTGCCAAATTGCCTTGTGAAATCGCAGCTTCTGCCAGAGATGAAAGGGCACGCCCGCCGAGTAGATGAGTCCGCCAGCGAGAAGCAACCAGAAAACGCCCATCGGGAGGCTATCGAGCAGATTGTCGACCATCAGCACACCGCTCCAAGCGAGCCCAAGATAAAGTCCAATTGAAAAACGCGGGTAGCGACCGGGGAAAACCAGCTTCAAGATTGCCCCAACGGTTGCCACGATCCAGACGAACGTCAGCAGCCAAGGTCCACGTTCCCCCATCATCAACGTGAATGGCGTGTAGGTACCAGCGATCAGAAGGTAAATTGCGGCATGATCGTATTTGCGTAACTTCCATTTCATCGGTCCAACTGGCCACATGCTGTATGCCGCAGATGCTGAAAGAGCGACAACGAGCGTTGCCGCGTAGACGCTCACCGCCGCGACTCTTTGAGAGTCGGTAAGACGAACTGATGTGGCAATGATTGCGATCGCACCAGCAACAGCCAACACGATCCCCCCGACGTGGATGACCGCATCCACAGTCGTCTCTGCGCGATCATACTCCCAGACACGACTTGTCATAGTCTCGCTCTCCTTGGCGAACTGCACCCTTGGGTTGCTAACTGTCATTGATTATAGAAAAAGTTGCAGGAAGCCGTGAGAAGCCTTGCTTGCAACTTCGCAAGCAAGAAAGCAATTGATCCCGCGTATATCCGCGCAAAGAATGTCCGCCGGATAGTCGGTGGGCGGACAAAACCGGCTTGTTTGGCGTGGCTTCTGGGTATGTTTGGGAGAGCCACGCGCTCGTGACGGGAGATGGTCCCATCACGGGCGTTGTTGTTTCCGCGCCATCGTCGTCGTCACCAGCATCATCGAGATCACCATGCCTGTCCGCCCGCCGATCCATCGCCCGGTTGGCCGGCGCGAGAAGCGTGAGCGCGACCGTGACTACCAGCACAAGCGTGACCCGGTTGCCCGCAGCCTTTATCGCTCAAAGCGCTGGCGCACCGAACGTGCCGCCTTCCTGCACGAGCACCCGCTGTGCATCGAGTGTGACGAACATGGCGTGGTCCGCCCCGCGAATGTCGTCGATCACATCGATCCGCATGGCGGTGACGAGAGGGTGTTCTGGGACCGCAACCGGTGGCAGGCGCTGTGCGCATCGTGCCATGGCCGGAAGACAGCCGGCAGTGATGGTGGCTTTGGCAATCGGGTGATCGTCAGGAAATCCCATATTTCTTGAGTTCAGCTTCCTCGTCGCCAGCCACCCATCCAATTATCGAGAGGCGATCGTCACGACGCAGGAAATAGCAGTTGGTAAACGGGATCGAAACGACTGACCCATTCTTCAGATAGGACGCTGTCCATTCGACAAACGCCAGCGAGTGGCAATCGTCAATGAGGATCGCACGGACGCCGCCGAGCACCATCGAATCGAAGCCTTGCTCACGATAACGCTGATATCCGACGGCCATACTCTGTCGGAAAGACGCTCCGTTCTTCCCGGTGTGGACGCCAGCCGGCACGGACGCGATGAACTCGGATGCAAAGTACTCGGACGTCTCAACCGAGACATCCTCACCTTGGAGGCCGCGGTTGAACGTATCGACGTATCGTTGAAACAGCGCGCGCACGTCATCTTCCATGATCTACCTCCCATGACCGGTCAGCCCCCGGGGGGCCTCAAAAGTAGAGAAAGTTCGACCCC
>JBEBRC010000264.1:0-4110 GCA_040395055.1 Steroidobacter denitrificans | reverse complement strand
GCGTGATGGGGATCCATTAAAGGAGTGATCGACATGGTGCGCGTATCCTTGACCGGATTGGCCTGCGTGTTCCTGCTGGCGGCGCCCGCTGCGCAGGCGCAGCAGTCGGATGTCTCGGAGCGATTGCGCCAGGAGGCAGAGGCGGCGGATATTCCCTTGCGTGGCGAGACGAGCTATCTGCCGATTTCACAAGAAGACGCTATCAAGGAAATCGCGGAAAAAATGCGTGCCCAGAAGCCCGAGATCGAGGCCCGTCACCAGGCGCTCCTGGAAAGCCGCTACGACATGTCGAATCGGCCAGCGCAGGGCGTCACCATGTCGCGCGGCAAGGCGGTCCAGGCGGGACCCCGCGCCAAGCTGGCGCAGGGGGTGACCTGGGATCAACTGGGCGGCATGACGCCCGATGCCATCCGGCAGCGTGACGCCTTTCCAATCGGCTTCCTGCCGCTGCCGCATCCGAACCATCCGGAAGGCGGCATGGTATTTCCGAAGTTCGAGATCGACGAGATCAACCAGCAGGAAGCGCGCGACCTGACTCGTTTCGATCTGGACTTCGACCTGCCCGATCACCTCATGCCGGAGTTCCCGCCAGCGATCTACCTCACGACGCGCTCGGAACTTGGCGACGTCTCGCAAGGAAAGCTGGTGACGAATCGCAATTACTATGAAATGTTCAGCGGCATCCTGAATCCGAAGCAATTGGAAGGACTGCGACTGTTGACCATGCCGTTCCCGCAGCAACAGTTCAACCAGACCAGTGATCGTCGAACGGATGAGGCGCATGAGGGCGTTGCTTGTTTCGATTGCCATGCCAACGGGCATACCAATGGCGCGACTCACCTGGCCGGCGATGCGCGACCACAGCATTTTCGCCATCGCATCGATACGCCGACCTTGCGCGGCGTGAACATCCAGCGCCTGTTCGGGTCGCAGCGCGCCTTGAAGACGGTCGAGGACTTCACCGAGTTCGAACAGCGCGGCGCCTATTTCGATGGCGATCCGGTGATTGCCACCAAGAAGGGGGTGAACGTGCTGGAGCGCGGCAGCCAGGTACACTTCATGGCAGAGTTCCAGGAAATTCTCGACTTTCCGCCGGCGCCAAAATTGAACGTGCTGGGCCGACTCGATCCTGACCGGGCATCGGCCCAGGAGCGGCGAGGCGAGGCGCTGTTCTTTGGCAAGGCGCAATGTTCCACCTGCCATATGGCGCCGTTCTACACCGACAACCTGATGCACAATCTGCAAACGGAACGCTTCTATACGGCGCGGATGGTGAATGGCCGTGCGGCCGCCGGGGATGGCCCGATCAAGACCTTCCCCCTGCGTGGCATCAAGGACTCGCCACCCTATCTGCACGACGGCCGGCTGCTCACGCTCGATGACACGGTGGAGTTCTTCAATATCGTGCTGGGCTTGAGATTGACCCAGAGCGAGAAAAGGGATCTGGTGGCGTTCCTGTATACGCTGTGAACGACGGCGTGCGATCGCCGCAGCGCTCGCACGGCTGGAAGCGATAGACGCCGCCGACGCCATGGGGTCGGCGAGCCCTTCGCTGTAGCGCGTGTCGCCGACGTCGGCTGCGGTCACGGAGCCAGCACGCTATTGATGGCCAGGACATTCCCGGACAGCGAGTTCATCGGCTACGACTATCAAGCAGGACGGGCATTGCATGATCGTGGAGCCGGCCGCCGGCGATACCCTGGAGCAGAACTGCAACCCCGTTGGCCGTGTGTACTATGCGGCCTCGTCATTGATTTGCGTGCCGGTCTCCCTGGCGCGGCAGGGGCCGGCGCTGGGCGCGCAGGCGGGGGAAGCGAGATTGCGGGAAGTCGTGGTGGAGCAAGGCGGCTTTCGCAGCATGCGGCGCGCCGCCCAGACGCCGTTCAACATCGTGCTCGAAGCGCGCCCATGACACGCTCCGATGCTCCAAGCTGCAAGGCTGGGCGGCGGCGCCTGCATCATCCCGGCAGCGGCGCTTCCGTCCTGCCGGGTGTGAAGCGCTGCGTGAGGATGGCTGCTCGAGCCTTGGGCTCGCCGCCTCAGGGCGGTGGCGAGCGTTGTCCCAGGTAGCGATCCACCCAGTGCCGGGTCAGTCTTGCCGCTGATTCGCGACCGCCAACGCCGAATGCGATGGCGAAGGCGACGGCGAGCGCACCCAGCACCAGTCCGAACGCCAGGTTGACGATCTGGTCGGCGATGCCCATGGCACGCAGTCCCATGGCCAGCACCAGCCCCAGGATCGCCGCGCGGGCCACCTGCGAGAGCGCACGACTGTAGTCCCGGCCCGTGCGTTGGATTGCGGTGGCGGCGAGATTCGCCAGCCACAGACCCACGGCCAGGATCGCCAGGCCCAGCAGAATGTTGGCGCCGAAGGCGATGAAGGTTTCGAGCAGATCGCGTACGCCGCTGAAGCCGAGGCGGTGGGCCGCCTCCACGGTGGCGAACAACATGATGAAAAAGAATGCCACGCCGCCAATGAAGCCGGAGAAGGTCGGGCGATTGACATCGCCTGCCTCCGCCGGGACGGGAGTGGCGGCCGGTTCCTCGAACAGCTGCCTCAATCCCAGGCGCGCCGGGAGTTGATCGAAACCGAGATTCGCCAACAGGCGCGATACCAGGGCGGAGACGAAACGCCCCAGATACCAGGCGATGGCCAGGATCGCCGCCGCGGCCAGGATGTTCGGAATCGCCGTCATGAACATGCGCAGCATGTCGCGGGCAGGCCCCGAGATCACCTCGATGTTCAAGGCATCCAGCGCCGCGATCAGTGCCGGCACGATTACCAGGATGAAGACCAGCGTGCCGCCCAGTTGCGAAAGCTGCACGCCCTTGGGCCCTTCCGCCTCCTGGCTCAGGCGGTCGACCCCCGCCGCGTCCAGCAGGCTGGAGACCAGGCCGCGCAGGACGCTGGCGATCAGCCAGCCGATACCGCCGATGAACAGTGCGGCAACGATATTCGGCAGAATACCCAGCAGCTCGGTGATCATCGCCGAAAGCGGCGCCATCAATCCTTCGATCTGCAAGGCGCCGACGATTGCCGGCAGGAACAGCAGGATGACCAGCCAGTACGTGACTTGGCCTGCCGCTCGGGAAATCGGCTTCAGGCCCGCGGCGCGCGACAGATCGTCATCCAGGCGCGTCGCCGCCAGCGCCTTGTTGACGACCGTGCGCACCACGCTGGCCAACAGCCAGGCCACCAGGGCCAGCGCGGCCGCCAGCAGCAGGCGAGGCAGGTACAGCATCACCGAGGCGGCGAGCGCGGACAGCGGGCCGGAAACGCTGTCGATTCGCAGCACGTTGAACATGCTGATCAAGGCGAACAGGAAAATGATCCAGAAGACGACGCTTGCGAGGACGCGTTCGATGTCCAGCGAGGCTTGGATCTGCGAGTTCAGGCGCTCATTGATGCGCAGCAGGTGCAGCGTCTTGCGTGTGATCGCGCGCCCGATCAAGGCCACGATCCAGCCGATGAGCAGGATCGCCAATGCGCCAAGAATGCCCGGAAGATAGCCTCCCAATGACGCAGTGAACGATGCGTACCATGTGGAAATATCCATTACTCCCCCTCAGGTGCTCGGAGTGAACGTCGGTGCACCCGAACGCAATACGCATTCAGGTAATGAAGTTCCCTTCACCTTAGAGGCGTCGCCGCACAATCGCAACCCCGGTGCCGGACTTGAGTTATTGACTTATTGCGCTACAACCAGCATTGGTATTGTTGTAGAAGCAACAGCTTAGATGCTTTAAGTTTTTGAGTCGTAAATATTTTTTGATCGCGGTTTCACGATTGCGGAATCGACCGGCGGCATGCTCGGAAAGTGCCATGCTCGATGCGCGCGCCATCCCGACGATGCTGTGGCGGGTCGTGGGCGAAGAAAGGGCGTTGATTCCCGCAGCGCAGACGCTGTTCATCACATCGCTGGGGGCGTGGACGAATTGGTGTGGTGCAGTCGAATCACAGCGGCAGCGGTCCAGGCTCCGCGGAGATGATGGCCACGCCCACGGCGGTGGTCACGGCGATGGTCATGGCCACGCCCACGCGATGGCCACGGCGATGGTGTTGTGGATTTGCAACACGACAAAGACGAGAATGAGCGCAGTACGGCTGCT
>JBEBRC010000263.1:0-4126 GCA_040395055.1 Steroidobacter denitrificans | reverse complement strand
GGCACGAAAAAGAAGTCGCCCACTTCGTGCCCGGCGCCCTTGATCGATTTGAATTCCGGCGCCTGAACGAATTCGTTCTTCGCCGCCGCAGTCTCGACGCGCTGACGGATGCGGCTGAACAGCTCGGGGCTCGACAGGATGCCCTGATTCGCTTCCAGTTCGTCCAGGAAAGCCCGGGCAAAGACCGAGTTGCCGCCGCTACCCTCATCCAGCACCGGCTTATCGCCGCCGGAAGACAACAACAGGCGCGAGCGCTTCGGCAGCTTGAACTTGATGTACTCCTGGGAGTACGTCACTTTATCGTTCAGGAACAGATAGCTCGGATCGGTCGAGAGCAGCCCGGCGTAACAGGAATCCGCAACCACCAGCACGCGCTTGGCCGGTAAACGTCCCAAGTGGCCTGTGATCTGCTCGTTCGGCACCCAGAAACGGTCGTCCGGGGGGGCGTCGGCATTGACGGGCAGCCAATAGCCGCTTTCCATCTTGCCGCTGCTCAGGCGCATGCCGTGGCCGGCATAGTAGAGCAGCAGATTGTCTTCGGGCTTCAACACAGCGTTCAGGTCATTGAGCGCCTTGAGCATGGTGATATCGTTCGCGTCCTCCAGGATCTGCACCGTGAAGCCGTACTTGTCGGCCAAAATACGTGCTGCGCGCGCCGCATCGTACTTGGGTGTTTCCAGGCTCTCGATGGACTGGTAATTCTGATTGCCGATCACGATGGCGTAGTAGCGGCCGAAATTCATGCCCGCCATGGTGCGCTCGTCCGCCACGGGCGGCATCGGCGTGAGTTCGCTCGTGCCCTGGGGCGTACGCGTCCTGGGAATGCCGGCCAGGCGTTCGGTACTCTTGCGCCGCTCGCTTTCCAGTTGCTCGATCCATTTCTTCAGCGCCTCGACCTCCTTGCTGCTGTCCGCGCTCGCCTGCTGCGCGACCGGCTGCTGCGCCAGCTTGTCCTGCAGCTCCTTGAGCTGCTTTTGCAGCAAGCCGAGCTGCGAGTCCTTCTCGGCGATCGCGGCATCCAGTTCCTTGCGCAGCTGCTCCTGCTCGCGCTGGGCAGCCGATTCGAAGATGATGTTGTCCGCCGGTACGCCCCAGGCCTGCCGGTACAAGTTCAACGCTTTCAGCGGATCCTGCGCCACGCCCAGCCCCTGTTCATACATCGTGCCCAGATTGAACAGCGCACGCGAATAGCCCTTGTCGGCGGCCTTCTGGTACCACATCGCTGCCGCTTCATAATTCGGGTCCACGCCCATGCCGCGCTCGTAGATCTCACCGACATTGGTCTGCGCTTCCAGATCGCCCCCTTCGGCGGCCTGCATCCACACCCGCAGCGCGGATTTCAGGTCTGCGCGATCGAAGGCCACATACTCGCCGCCACGGATCGAACACTCCGATGCCGTGGTGCGAATCGGACGGCGCTGCGACAGAAAGCTCGTCTTGCCGAGTTGGCGCACCTGTCCCGGCAGCAGACAGTCCACGATTTCCAGGTCCGCGCGCCGGACGATGCCCTGGGCAGCAGCCGCGGACGCAGCGGGGGCCGCCGCCGCAGCGATCAGCGCGATCGGCGCCAGGACCGTCAGGGCACGATTCAACGCCGAGCAGAGCATGCGAGCGGGAACGCGAGTCGGCGCAGCGGCTTGCAGGGCGCGGGCATGATGGCCCTGTATCGCACGATTGATTTTCATGATCACTCCCACTATCGACCAAGCCGCCGGACCGTCACTACATGCCGGAAACCCGGCTCTGACTCAAAAACTACGCTGCACGCGCAAACCAAGGCTCACATCCTGGAAAGTGATGTACTGCAAGCCTTCCAGGCGCTGGTATTCGACATAGCCTGAAATGCCGTACTTGAACTGCGCCGACAGTCCCGCCGCCAGCCGCCAGTACGACTGATCCGGACTTTCGGTCTGCACCCGTATCGGCGGCGCGCGCCCAGCATCCGGATCCGCAGCGAAACGTACACCGTATGCCTCGACCCCATCCTGGAACTCGCGCACGAAATCCGCACGCAGATGAGGCAGCATCACCCCCCAGGACAAGTTCCAGGCATACGTCATGCGCAAACCCAGGTTTGCCGTGAGCGACTTGAAGTCCTGATCGTCGTAGAGCAGATTGAGGCCACCCGCGCCTCGCTCTGCGAAACCGTCGATCGCGCCATCGATATAGAACAGCCCCAGGTTGGGCGAGAGCGTAAACCCGCCGAACGGCAAATCATAGCCACCGGACAGCCCACCGCTATAGGTCATGCCGTCCGTATCGCCCGTGGCGAGGGCTTCGACCTGGCCGGCCTTGCCGACGAAGAGGATGCTGCGCTGCGCGCCATAGCTCACGTCAGCAACATTGAAGACACCATCCAGGTATACGCTTCGGCTGGCATACAACGAACCATATAGCGAGGCCGACCACGACTGTGTATCCAGTCGGCCGCCGCCGCGCGGGTTGAATGTGACACGGGATTCGCCGTAGGCCAGCGAACCGCCGATGACCAGTAGATTGCTGAGGCGGTAGTCGAGTCCGCCGCTCATGACCCACTGTTTCGCATCGAAGCCGGGGCTGGATGCGGTGCTGTCCTTGTCGCCGAAGCTGTAGTTGCCGCGGGCCCATAGGCCCCACTTGTCGCTCAGCAAGCCACCGGGTTCGTCGCCGCTGGCGCCCCCGCCGAGCAATTGCTGCGCCATCGCCTGCAGCTGCGCCAGCGGGATCGGCTTGCCGTCCAGTACGATATTCAGCCCCGCGAGGCTCAGTCCACTCGCGCCGCCGCGCAAGGCGACCAGCCGGTCCATCACGTTGCTTTGTTGCGTGGTCGTGAACTGCATCGTCTGCGTCCGCGCCCTGGCGAAGTCGTCCCCAACCAAGCTGTCGAGCGCGGCACGCTGGTTCTCCGGCGTATTGCCGAGCAGCAAGTTCTCGCAACCCGCCAGCAGATCGCGCTGATTCTGCGTCAGGACACCATTGGTATTCATTTCATCCAGCGCCGCACACACCCGATCCACCACGCGCGCCGTCGCGGCCTGGTTCGGCGTCAGGTCCGGCAACTCGGCCAGCTCATCGGGCACGGCGGCCGTCCCGACCGTAATGACGACCACGGTCGATGCCGTATTGCCGACGTTGTCGGCCACCTGCAGTCGTATCGTATTGGCGCCATCCGGCAATACGACGCTCAAGATCGCACCCGACCCCAGGCTTTCGTCGACGTCGGCGCCGTTTTGCCTGAACCACTGGTAGGCGACAATCGCGCCGTCGGGATCCGAGGACTGCGTGCCGTCCAAGGTAACACTCTCGCCCGGTTCGCCATCGGAGTCCGCGACCGAGCGGTTCGGGCCGGCGTTCGCCACCGGGCCGGCGCTCGCAGCGACGGTGATCATCACATCATCGGTAGCCACTGCCCCGCCTTCGTCCGTGACCCGCAATGTGAGTGTGCTCACGCCATCCGGCAGACTGGCACTGATGGTCTGCCCGCTCGCCAGCGGCTGGCCGTCGAGCAGCCATTCATAAGTGAGAAAATCCCCCTCCGGATCCGTACCGCTGCCGGCAAGGATCACCGTTTCGCCGGGCTGGCCATCGCTGTCCTGCACCGTGCGGTCGGCGCCGGCGTCGGCCATGGGCGCGGCGTTCGGGTCGCTGCAGGCCGTCAACGCATTGGAATCCTGCGGATCGACGGTCGGTGCGGCGCCATCGATCAGCATCAAGGTCGTCGAGGCCGACTCCTGCAAGGCATTCATGGCCTGGACATCAAACGTGACGACATCGCCCGGCGCAGGAACGTAGTTGCTGTTGAAGATACCCAGGCATACGGCGCCGCCGACGTCGCTGCCGAAAGGACTGATGAAAAGATCCTCGGTCGGCACGCCATTGATATATACCCCGGCGATGCTCAGGTTGATCGGCGCGGAGCCCGAGACGATCTGCAACTGGCGGGCATTCACCAGCACGCTCGGCTCATTCGGCGATGCAGGGATCGGGGCAGTAACGGAAGAGGCGATGAAGCTGGGCGGCACCGCCAGCGCCGTCTGGGCGGCCATGGCTGCCGCCACGAGAACGAGGCAGGAGCTGGCGCGGTGGCCAGCGCGCAGCAGCGGCGGGAATCTCATCCAATGGGTCTCCGAAATCGTTGTTGTTTCCC
>JBEBRC010000262.1:0-4138 GCA_040395055.1 Steroidobacter denitrificans | reverse complement strand
CTAGCGCTAGAGCTGGCGGCATGTCCTTGCGGATTGCGCTATGGATTGATGGGTCGTTAGCGTATCGTGCCAATAACGACTCTCAAATGCATGAAAGGATGCCAATATTAATGCTCGACGCTATTGACCGCCGTATTCTCAGTGCCTTGCAGCGGGATGCGCGCCTGACCAATGTGCAACTGGCGGAGGAGGTCGGCCTTTCGCCGTCACCGTGCCTGCGCCGGGTGCGGATTCTGGAGAAGTCCGGCGTTATCAACGGCTATCATGCCACCTTGGATCGTGGCGAGCTGGGCCTTGGTCTGACTGTTTTCGTGGGGGTCAAGGTCGAGCGTCATCAGGACGCGCCGGCCAAAGCGTTCAGGGAAGCTGTACAAGCGCTGCCCGAAGTCATCTCTTGCCATCTGGTCTCAGGAGAGTCTGATTTCCTGTTGCAGGTCGTGGTTCCCGATCTCGCTGGCTATGAACGTCTCCTGCTTGGAACCCTGCTAAAGCTGCCCGGTGTCAGCGATATTCGCAGTAACTTCGCAATCCAGACCGTGAAAGCACAAGCACCGCTCCCCCTGGATCACTTGCCAAGCAAACCCACGTCACCAACTGGAAATAGCGCCCGGCACAGGCCATGATAGATGCCGTTACCGCCTACCTGCGCTTGGCTGTTCTAGGTTCGGCAGGCTAATTTGAAATGATCGAGATGGGGTTGGTAGCCGGACGGCTGCTATACGTGTTCGACGCCCAGAAGCAGGCCGTCCGTAACCGGCCCCCGAAGTGACGTTTGCAGAACGCCCTTTCATGTCGGCCCGACACAGGCAGTAGTCCGCACCTCTTTCGCGGCATACGAATATTCATGCTCGGCGACGCGGAGGCATGGCGCACCGCGTCATAGGCGACTTGCCAGCACAGGATGCTCCAACTGCTGCGCGGCCACCTGTCGGCTGAAGATTGATCCCGTCAGGTAGCCGCCAGGTTGAGATGAATGGTATGGTGCTCACTCATCTGGTCTTTCTCCCAGAGGTTGGAAGCGTGCGGGTCGGCGCTCGATAAAACTAAGCGCGCCTTCGCGCGCGTCCGGATGCGCCAACGCCTTCTGCATCAATCGGTCGGACGCGACAGAGGCAGCAAGAAAATCTTGCTCCCAATGCGCGTAAACTTGGCGTTTGATGGTGGCGATCGCACTGGGCGAAACCGTCGCCGCCATGTCGTCAACGTACGCGGCGATTGCAGGGATAAGTTCGCCTGCGGGAGCAATGCGGTCAGCGAGCCCGATGCGTAGTGCTTCCTGCGCGTCGACTTTCCGCGAGCTCCACAGAAGATCAAGTGCACGACTGGTGCCAAGCTGGCGGGGCAGCAGCCAGCTCATGCCATGCTCGGCTATCAGGCCGCGGCGTGAGAAGATCGTCGCGAACGTTGCATCCTCCGCCACAAAGCGAAGGTCGCTCATCGCCGCCAGCACAAAACCGCCGCCGGCGGCGATGCCGTTGACCGCTGCAATGACTGGCTTGGGCAGATGCAGCAGAAATGCGAACAGCGCGGGTCCCGCGATATCAGTATCCTTGCTCACCCGGTCCTTGTCCGCTCCCCCACGCACCGCATCGCGTTGCAGAAGAGAAATGTCGATCCCGGCGCAGAAGGCCCGGCCCTCGCCGGTAATCACGATCGCAAAGACCCGCGGGTCGCCCACGGCGAAGTCAACGGCCTGCCGGAGCGCCGTCAGCATGTCGTAGTCGAACGCGTTGAGCGCGGCCGGTCTCCGCAACCGGATAACGCACAACCTGCCTTCGACGGACACCCCTACAGTCGGGCATGTGTTCGGAATTTCATCAGTCAAACTCATTCTCCGGCAACCGTCTATTTGGGCAGACCAGGTGATGAAATCTCATCCCATGCCGCCATCGCACCGGACAATTGAGCCTGTCACGAACGATGATGCATCGCTTGCCAGAAAGAGAGCCGTGGAGACAATTTCCTCGGGCCGGCCCGGGCGGCGCATGGAATTGTTGGCGGTCTCGCGGGCGGCAGGATCCCAGGCATCCGCAATGTCTGTCAGGAAGGGACCAGCAGACAGTGAGTTGACACGGACCTTCGGCCCGTATTCGCGAGCAAGCGATACGGACATCGCATTCAGAGCCGCTTTCGCGCTGGCGTACGTAACCACTGTCGGCAGCGGGACAAGCGCGCCTGACGACGAGGTATTGATGATGACGCCGCCATCGCCATCATACATCCGCTTGGCGACCAGCGACGCAAGGCGGAACGGTCCCTTGAAGTTCAACCCGAGAATCTTGTCGAACAAGGCTTCCGTAACCTGGTCGCTGGGCACTGCAGGTGACATGCCGGCGTTGTTTACGAGCACGTCAAGGCCGCCAAAGCCTGCGTAAACCTCGTCTGCCAGACGCTCCATATCGTCCCAGCGACTGGCGTTGGCGGCAATGGCCAGCGCTCGGCGACCGGCTTTTCGTACCTCTGCCGCTGCTGCCTCGCACGCCTCCAGTTTGCGGCTGGCGATGGCAACGTCAGCACCGCACGCAGCGAATGCGCGCACCATCTGCAGGCCCAATCCCCGTGACCCTCCTGTCACCAGAATACGTTTGCCAGTCAGATCGAACAGACGTTGGGCAAGGTTCGTATCGGTTGATTGAGGCGCAATCATTGCGTTACTCGGCATCGCGTTTCATCCCATGTGTTTTGTGACGGCCGTTGGCGACTGCGTCGTGGCTTCTCGGCTGCGGACATTTTTCCCAGCCTAGTTTTCCGATGAGCCAGCGTAAAGTCGCGTCCGTTGATGACTGACGCGGAAAGCCCCCCCCGGGGCAAGACCGCTTAGTTGCAAAACGACGGCTATGTTCGAAGGTGGTCTGCAAAGCCGATTGTGCGCAATTGGCCCCATTACGGCCACGTAGAACGAAGTCCTCGGCGGGACGGGTTTGGATGGTGCCAACGGCCGCACCCAAGATGGGCAGCGGAAGGAACGCTTTCTGGCTAGGTATCGTAGCTCCAGACATCTGACCGAGGTAGGAGCCCCCATACCCAAGGCTTACAAGGTCAGCATGCAACTGTTTGACTGTACGCTTCTGCTTGCGTGAACAGTCGGCCTGACCTTCAGCCAGGCTGACAGCATTTCAGCAAATTCATCCAGCTTGCTGCGCCGTTCGGGAACCCTGAATGTGGGTTCGGACACATCCGAACGCAGGTATCTGCGCACAGTGTTGCGGGAAAGTCCGGTCCGACGCGAGATCTCCCGGATCGACAGCTGGTCACGAAGAAACCAGCGACGGAGAACGCTCAACAAAGCCATGTCTATCACTCCGTTGCCCCCCGCTGAAAACAGCAAGGGTGAGGTCAAAACATGGGTCAAATCTCAGCGGAAATTTCCCCAAATCCCGGGTCACTTCTCAGCGGAAATCAACAGCCAGATATGAACGCGTTCAGGCCTGTCAGCGTGATCGAACCGCCGGGCCCGGCATAAAAGCCGGAGGCACCCACGCCATAGGCGATGACATCGGAGCCCGTCAGGGCGATGGTTCCGCCGCCGGCGGCGTAGGCGCCGTATGCGCCGTTTCCGAGCGTCGTCACGGCGCCGCCGGTCAGCCCGATATGGCTGCCCGTTCCGGAGGCCGCTAGGCCGTAAGCGTTGGCCCCCTCCGTGAAGATGCTTGTGTATTCCGCGTTGATCTGGCCGCCGCCTTCGGCATGGAGCGCGTGGCTGCCGTTGCTGCCGGTCGTCACATGACTGAGCGTATCTTCACTGCCCGGCGCGCCGGTCAGGGTAATCGTCCCGCCTCCGCTAGCCTAGGCGCCATGGCCGCTTCCCGTCGGCGACAGGGTGGTGCTCGCGCCGGAGTATTCGCCTGTGCCCGAGACGTCGACCACGGCGGCCGCGCCGGCGCCGGACCGGATGGTTCCCGTGCCATCCGTACACGAACCGGATGAGATGGCGACTTCCGCCGGCGCGGGAGAGCATTGCGCGGGCGCCTGTGCGGGTGGTAGCATGGCCGCCACCGCAACGGCGAGGATGTAGCATCGGGGGCTCGGGGAGCCCGCAAGCGTCCGCTTCAGGGCGCGGCGGGCGGCGTTGTCAGCAAGTCCGTAAACGCATGGCCGTCTTTCCAGGCGCGCCCCGATCCTGCTGCATGGCTGAACG
>JBEBRC010000261.1:0-4153 GCA_040395055.1 Steroidobacter denitrificans | reverse complement strand
CTGTCAGTGAACTCGCCGTCCACTCTGATCGCGAAACGTTGTCTGGTTTCCGGGCGCGTACAAGGCGTCTTTTATCGTGCCTCGACCCAGCGGCAAGCCCGTGAGCTGGGATGTCGCGGCTATGCCCGCAACCTGCCCGATGGGCGAGTCGAAGTGCTGGTCGTGGCACCGGCATCGGCGGTGGAGGCGCTGGTCGCGTGGTTGTGGCACGGCCCGCCGGCGGCACAGGTGACTCAGGTGGAGGTGCAGGCCTTGAGCCTGGAGGAGCTGGCGCAGGACACTGCCGCCATGCAGCAGGGCGACGGCCTGCCTGTGGGATTTACGATCGGCTAGTGGTACTGCCAGCGGCTTGCCAGTCGCGACAACACCAGGTCCGAGTAGTTACGCCGCCCCACGCTGCCGTTGTAGCGCGCCAGGGCCTTGGTGTAGTCCCCTTGCTCCCGATCGAGATAGAACTTGAGGATCGTGCATCCCATGCGCACGTTTTGCGGGATGCGCACCAGCTCGTGATTCGTCATTCCCAGCTGGGACGGCCAGAACGGCATGATCTGCATCAAGCCGACGGCACCCGCCGAGGATACCGCCCAGCGATCGAAGCGGCTTTCGACGTCGATGACGGCCATCACCAGCGCCGGCGGCAGCGCCAGTCGTCGCGCCTCGCAATGCACGTGATGCAGGATATCGGCGCGCTCCTGGTCGTCCTGCACCAGTTTCAGGAGCTTGGGCTCCATCGACGCCCGCCAGACCTGCTCGTCGAACTTGTCCTCGAAGCAGGCGCCCGCTTCCAGCGCCTGTTGCAGCAGCTTGCCCAGCCTGGGGTCCTGCTGGCGGTCGGCAAGCGCGTGGGCGCCCAAGCTACAAAGCAACAGAAATGTCAATGTGCGCAGTAATTTTCGCATGAATCCGAATGTATGTTGTATGCGCTGCGGGCCGCACAATATCATGTCGAACAATGAGCGCCGAGCACGAAAATCACAGTCTCACGCCGGTGACCCATCCAAGTCGCGGCGTGTACTGGCTACCCAACCTTTTCACCACTGGTACGCTGTTTGGTGGCTTCTACGCCATCGTGGCAGCGATCGACGGCAATTTCGCGCGTGCCGCCATCGGCATTTTCGGCGCCATGCTGTTCGATGGCCTGGACGGCCGGGTGGCGCGCTGGACGAATACCCAGAGCGATTTCGGCAAGGAGTACGACAGCCTGTGCGACATGGTTGCCTTCGGGGTCGCGCCGGCAATCGTCGCCTACCAATGGGGCATCGAGCGCATTGCCATTGCCGATTACGGCACCTTGTGGGCGCGCTTCGGCTGGCTGGCGGCGTTCTTTTATGCCGTTGCCGCGGGCCTGCGGCTGGCGCGCTTCAATTCGCATGCGGCGGTGGCGGACAATAAATACTTCGAAGGACTGCCCAGCCCGTCGGCGGCGGCGGTGGTGGCGAGCTTCATCTGGCTGGCCAGCAAGTTCGGCGTCAGCGGCCTGCCGGCATTGATCCTGGGCTTCGTGATCACGATCTGTGCCGGTTCGCTCATGGTCAGCAAGTTCTCCTATTGGAGCGGCAAGGAGCTCAACCTGCGCGCGCGCATCCCTTGGGTCTATGCCGCGCTGATTCCCTTGATCTACGTGATCGTGTCATTGAGCCCGGAGTCCTTGCTGGTCATTTTCGGCGCCTATGCCTTGTCTGCGCCGCTGCAATGGGCGTGGCGCAAGCTGACCCGCAAACGGCGGCGCGTGGATGATGCCTAGGCGATTGCTGGACCGGTCCGTATGAGCGCCCATCGTCTGGCGTACCTGAAAGCCCTGGGCATCGACGTCTGGGAGCGGCGCCCGGGCATGGCCCCCGAGGCGCCCGTCGAGGCAGCCGTCGAACCGGCCGCGGCGCCACGGGTCCGCCCTGTCATCGATGCCCGCCCGGCTGCGGCCGGGGTACCGCCCGCCAGTCATTCGGCCGCCGCCGTGCCCGAGGCTCCCGCCGCGCCGGGCGCCATCGCAGCGTCCGGCACCACTGCAGTGCCCGTTGCCATGGCGAGCGACGCGATGCCGCCGCCCGTCGATTCAGCCGCCGCCGAATCGCCCGCGCAGCGACCGTCCTCCGCGGCGCCGATCGAGCAGATGAACTGGGACGCGCTGGTGGATGCCGTGCGCGGCTGTACCCGCTGCCCCCTGCATGCCACGCGCACCCAGGGGGTCTTTGGCGTCGGCAATCGCAACGCGCAATGGATGATCATCGGGGAGGCGCCGGGCGCGGAAGAGGATCGCCAGGGCGAGCCGTTCGTCGGGCGGGCCGGCCAACTGCTGAACGCCATGCTCAAGTCGGTGGGACTGTCGCGTGAGCAGGTCTTCATCGCCAATATCCTCAAGTCGCGGCCGCCGGGCAATCGCGACCCGCGGCCCGAGGAGACACGCGCCTGTCTGCCCTATTTGTACCGGCAGATCGAGCTGGTGGATCCGGCGCTCATCCTGTGCGTCGGGCGCATAGCCGCACAAACCCTGCTGGAGACGGACAAGCCAATTGGTAAGCTACGAGGCACGCTGCATCGTATCGCCGGAAACCGACCGATGATCGTCACCTACCATCCTGCCTATCTGCTGCGCAGCCCGGGGGAGAAGCGCAAGTCCTGGGCCGACCTGTTGCTGGCGATGCGTACGTTGGAGGAACACTCGGGGGTGCCATCATGAGCGCCGAGCTCGATCGCAATCGCAATCTCGATCGCGCCTACGACCGCGTACGCTTTCGTCCCATGACGATGAGCGACGTCGATGCCGTCATCGCGGTGGAGCAGGCTTCCTATCCGTTTCCATGGAGTGGCGGCGTATTTCGTGACTGCATTCGCGTCGGCTATCTGTGCCGGGTGGTGGAGTCGGCGGGAGAGATCACCGGCTACGCCATCATGTCCTGCGGCGCGGGCGAGGCGCATATCCTGAATATCTGCCTGCGTGATGACCAGCGCGGCCTGGGCGTCGGCCGGCAGCTGATGGACTTCCTGCTGGAGCGGGCACGCAGCGCGCACATGCAGGAGGCGTTCCTGGAAGTGCGGCCCTCGAACCCGGTGGCGATCCATTTGTATGAATCGCTGGGATTCGTGCGAGTGGGTGTGCGCAAGGGCTATTACCAGGCAAGCGGGGGGCGCGAGGACGCCTGGGTCTACAAGCTGGTGCTCTGAGCCGGCGCTCCAACCTTACCTGCGACGCAGGGCGGCTGGCTTTGGCTGCTGTCCTTGAGCCGATGCGTGCTGCCGGAGGCGTCAAGAAAACACCCGAGGCCAATCGATCGACGATGGAACGATAAAGCACGCAGGGTGGTTGTGCAGGTCTCGGCTTCATGAATCGCCCGGGCACTAAGCATGAAAGTCACCGTCTGTCAGTTGCATGATGAGCGAGCGCTGTTCGCCCAGGACTGGGAGGCGCTGGTGGAGCATGTGCGCGCGCAACAAAGTGCGCTGGTACTGCTGCCGGAAATGCCGTTCTGCCGCTGGTTCGGTGATTCGCGAAACTTCGACGCCAAGGTCTGGGAGGCGGCAGTCAGAGCGCACGATGAGTGGCAGCTGCGACTGGCGGAGCTGGCACCGGCCATGGTTCTGGGATCGCGGCCGGTCGACTTCGGCAACGAACGCTACAACGAAGGCTTCGTCTGGGATGGCGAGCAAGGCATCCGCGCCGCGCATGCGAAGGCCTATCTGCCGGATGAGGAAGGCGTCTGGGAGGCATCCTGGTACCACGCCGCGACGCCTGATTTCACGCCGCTAGAGATGGAGTCGCTGCACATCGGCTTTCTGATCTGCACCGAGCTGTGGCGGATGGAGGAGGCGCGACTGTATGGCGAGGAGGGGGTGCAGGTACTGGTCACACCCCGTGCAACAGGGGGCGGAACTGCGGACAAATGGCTGGCAGGCGGACGCGTGGCGGCGATCCTGGCTGGCGCCTACGGTCTGTCCTCGAACCGCATCGATGAAGCCGGTGCATTCGGCGGCCAAGGCTGGATCATCGGCCCGGATGGGGACGTGCTGGCGCTCACGAGTCGCGAGCAACCCTACGTGTCGCTCGATCTGGATATGACACTGGCCGATCAGGCCAAGGCGACCTACCCGCGCTACGCGCTCGCCAGGCCGGCGGCGGGTGCGCGCAAGCATCGAACGCTGCCCTGATATCGCTGCC
>JBEBRC010000260.1:0-4203 GCA_040395055.1 Steroidobacter denitrificans | reverse complement strand
CAAACCCAGCAACTTCGCGACGGCGGCGCAGCGAGACGATTCGATGACACCCGCCAGACCCGCGGCGCCGGAGATCCCGACGTCCAGGGCTGCCCGGCCGCCTTCGGCGCGATTCAATCTGGCGGCGGCGCGCACCGCCGGATCGTCCTCGATGGCGATGAAGGCATCGGCGCGCTGCTGCAGCACCGGCCACGCGGCCGGCGAGGCTTCGCCCACCGCAAGCAGCCGCATTTGCGTGGACAGCTCGCCCCCGACACGCGAGGGCGCGAAGCGAGTGGCGCTTTCGAGCAGGCAGGCCGCCGATTCCGGCTCGACGATGATGAATCTTGGCCGCTTCTCGCCCAGCGCCTCGCTCAGTGGGCCGATCACACCGGCGGCCAGGCCGCCCACTCCGCCTTGCAGGAACACATGGGTCGGAAACTCCCGGCCGGCGAAGTGATCGAGCAGTTCCAGCGCCATCACGCCGTAGCCCTGCATCACCCGCTGCACGGTCTGGTCGGCCTCGTCGCTGGTATCGGCGACCAGCACCCACCCCTGCGCCTGCGCGGCGGCCTGTGCCGATCGCACCGCGTCGTCATAGGTGCCGGCGATGCGGATGACTCGTGCACCCAGCGCCTCGATAGCCTCGGCCTTGTAGTCGAGCGCGTGCTCGCTCATGTAGATGACGGCACAACAGCCGAGCCTGTTCGCGGCCAAGGCAACGGAACGTCCATGGTTGCCCTCGGTCGCGCAGCACAGCGTGGCCGGACTCGGGGCGTTCGTCTGCCGCAGCGCCAGCTCGGCCGCATAGGCGCCCCCCAGGCTCTTGAAGCTGCCTTGGCCGAAGCGTCCCGACTCATCCTTGAGCAGCAGCTGCCCCAGGTTCGATTCGCGCGCGATGGCGTCCAGCGATCGCACCGGCGTGACCGCATACCCAGGCCATTGGCTTATTTCGCGCCGTGCGGCCTCAGCCGCCGCGCACGACGTAACGCGCGCTTCCGGCTCGGTCCAGGGACCGCAGGAAGCCAAGGGATTGATGATGGCACGCATGCTTGGGACCCCGATGGCAAGACAACGATCGTCAGAATGAGCCGCCCGGCACGCGGACCCATCCCTCCATCAGTACCCGCGCGCTGCGGCTCATGATTACCTTGGTCACGGTCCACTCACCGTCGACCTGGCTGGCTTGCGCACCGACGCGCAAGGTGCCGGAGGGATGGCCGAAGCGCACCGCATCGCGTGCGCCGCCGCCGGCGGCGAGATTGACCAGGGTGCCCGGTATCGCCGCCGCCGTGCCGATGGCGACCGCCGCCGTGCCCATCATGGCGTGATGCAGCTTGCCCATGGACAGCGCGCGCACCACCAGATCGATGTCGGAGGCCGCCACCTGCTTGCCGCTGGAAGAAAGGTAGCCGGCGGGCGGCGCCACGAACGCGACCTTGGGCGTGTGCTGGCGTTTGGCTGCCTGCTCCAGTTGCGTGATCAAGCCCATGCGCATCGCGCCGTATGCACGAATCGTCTCGAACATGGCCAGGGCCTTGGCATCGCCATTGATCGCATCCTGCAGCTCCGTGCCCGTGTAGCCGATCGCATCCGCGTTGACGAAGATGGTCGGGATGCCGGCGTTGATCAAGGTGGCCTGGAGCGTGCCGACGCCCGGCACCTCTAGTTCATCGATCAGGTTGCCGGTGGGGAACATCGCACCCCCTGCCCCATCTTCCTCGGCCGCGGGGTTCATGAACTCCAACTGCACCTCGGCGGCGGGGAACGTCACCCCGTCGAGCTCGAAATCGCCGGTTTCCTGCACGGCGCCGGCGGTGATCGGCACCCGGGCGATGATGGTCTTGGCGATGTTCGCCTGCCAGATGCGCACCGTGGCCACACCGTCCTTGGGAATACGGCTGGCGTCGACCAGTCCGTTGCCGAGGGCGAAGGATCCCACCGCCGCGGTCAGGTTGCCGCAATTGCCGCTCCAGTCGATGAACGGCTTGTCGATCGACACCTGGCCGAACAGGTAATCGACGTCGTGATCGGGCTTGCTGCTGCGGGACAGGATGACCGTCTTGCTGGTGCTGGAGGTCGCCCCGCCCAGGCCGTCTATCTGCTTGCCGTAGGGGTCCGGGCTGCCGATCACCCGCAGCAGCAGCGCATCGCGCACCGCGCCGGGCACCTGCGCCGCTGCCGGCAAATCCTGCAGGTGAAAGAACACCCCCTTGCTGGTGCCGCCGCGCATATAGGTGGCCGGGATCTTGATCTGAGGTTGCTGTGGCATGGGATATTGGTCCGGATCGAGGCTCGGTACGTCCCTGTACCGCGTGGAAAACTATCATCCGCTGCGCGTCGAAGACACGCTCGGGCGGGGCCCGTCAGGCAGTCTGCGATGATTCCAGGAAGTCCTGCGCGAAGCGCTGCAAGACGCCGCCGGCCTCGTAGATCGACACTTCCTCGGCCGTATCGAGGCGGCAGGTCACCGGTACTTCGATGCGCTCGCCGTTGCGGCGATGGATGACCAGCGTCAGGTCCGCGAGCGGCTGGCGCTCGCCGAGGACGTCATAGGTTTCCGTGCCATCGATACCCAGGGTCTTGCGATTCACACCTGGCTTGAACTCCAGCGGCAGCACGCCCATGCCCAGCAGGTTGGTGCGATGGATGCGCTCGAAGCCTTCGGCCGCGATCGCTTCCACGCCGGCCAGGCGTACGCCCTTCGCCGCCCAGTCGCGCGACGACCCCTGGCCGTAATCCGCGCCCGCGATGATGATCAGCGGCTGCTTGCGCTCCATGTAGGTCTCGATGGCCTCCCACATGCGAGTCACCTTGCCCTCCGGCTCGATGCGCGCCAGCGAGCCCTGCTTGACCTGGCCGTTCTCCTGCACCATTTCGTTCAACAGCTTCGGGTTGGCGAAAGTCGCCCGCTGGGCGGTCAAATGATCGCCGCGGTGCGTGGCATAGGAATTGAAGTCCTCTTCCGGCAAACCCATCTTGGCCAGGTATTCGCCCGCGGCGCTGTCGGGCAGGATCGCGTTCGAGGGCGAGAGGTGGTCGGTCGTAATATTGTCCGGCAGCACCGCCAGCGGACGCATGCCCTTGAGCGTGCGCTCGCCCGCCAGCGCGCCTTCCCAGTACGGCGGACGGCGGATGTAGGTGCTGCGCGGGCGCCAGTCGTACAGCGGGCTGATCTTCGGCCCATGGTCGGGGCTGAAGGTGAACATCGGCTCGTACACCTGGCGGAAGTACTCGGGCTTGACGCTCTGGGCAACGATGGCGTCGATCTCCTCGTCGCTGGGCCACAGGTCCTTGAGCGTGACCGGCTTGCCGTCCTGGTCCAGGCCCAACACGTCCTTTTCGATGTCGAAGCGGATGGTGCCGGCGATGGCATAGGCAACCACCAGCGGCGGCGAGGCCAGGAAGGCCTGCTTGGCGTAGGGGTGGATGCGGCCATCGAAATTGCGGTTGCCGGACAGCACCGCCGTCACATACAGATCGCGATCGATGATTTCCTGCTGGATCGCCGGATCCAGCGCGCCGGACATGCCATTGCAGGTGGTGCAGGCGAAACCGACGATGCCGAACCCGAGCTGTTCCAGCTGCGGCAACAGCTTGGCATCCTCCAGGTACAGCTGCACCGCCTTCGAGCCGGGCGCCAGCGACGACTTGACCCAGGGCTTGCGCGTCAGGCCGCGCGCGTTGGCATTGCGCGCCAGCAGGCCGGCGGCGATCACGTTGCGCGGATTGCTGGTGTTGGTGCAGCTGGTGATGGCGGCAATGATCACCGCGCCATCGGGCATCTGGCCCGGGACTTCCTCCCATTTGCCCGCGATGCCGCGTTGCGCCAGATCCGAAGTCGGCAGGCGCTTGTGCGGGTTGGACGGGCCGGCCATGTTGCGCACCACCGAGGACAGGTCGAACTTCAGCACCCGCTCGTACTCGGCGCTCTTCAGGCTGTCCGCCCACAGTCCGGCCTGCTTGGCATAAGTCTCGACCAGCTTCACCTGCGCGTCTTCGCGGCCGGTGAGCCTGAGATAATCGATGGTCTGTTGGTCGATGTAGAACATCGCCGCCGTCGCGCCGAATTCCGGCGTCATGTTGGAGATGGTCGCGCGATCGCCCAGGGTCAGGGCGGTGGCGCCCTCGCCGTAGAACTCCAGATAGGCGCCGACGACTTTTTGCTGGCGCAGGAATTCGGTCAGCGCCAGCACCACGTCGGTGGCGGTGATGCCCGGCTGC
>JBEBRC010000259.1:0-4209 GCA_040395055.1 Steroidobacter denitrificans | reverse complement strand
CAGGCGCGCACCATCCGCATTCCGGTGCATATGATCGAGACCATCAACAAGCTCAATCGGATCTCGCGGCAAATGCTGCAGGAGATGGGCCGCGAGCCGACGCCGGAAGAGCTGGCCGTGCGCATGGAAATGCCGGAAGACAAGGTGCGCCGCGTGCTCAAGATCGCCAAGGAGCCGATCTCGATGGAGACGCCGATCGGCGATGACGAGGATTCGCATCTGGGAGATTTCATCGAGGACACCTCGGTCGATTCCCCGATCGATTCGGCGACCATGGAATCCTTACGCGAAACGACGCATTCGGTGCTCGCAGGCCTGACGCCGCGAGAAGCGAAGGTGCTGCGCATGCGCTTCGGCATCGACATGAACACCGACCACACGCTCGAGGAAGTCGGCAAGCAGTTCGATGTGACGCGCGAGCGTATCCGCCAGATCGAAGCCAAGGCCTTGCGCAAGCTGCGCCACCCCAGCCGCAGCGAGCAGTTGCGCAGTTTCCTGATGGACGATTGAGCCGCGAGCGGCTCATCGGCGCGCGGGATGCGAGCGAACGACAGGCCGGCTGCGCAAGCAGCCGGCCTTTTTTGTCGGCAAATGGCCACGTTTCTGGCAGGACCCCTGCCGCCGGACTCGCGTCTTAATAATTAGATGGATTTGAAAGATCGGAGTTTGACAATGGGCCTGTTCTTCTACTTCGTATTATTCGTGGTGGCCTGCGCTTTCGGCTGGTCGACCCGCGCCACCCGCTCCTGAGGCCTCCCTGAGGCGCCTGCGGCCAGAGCGCAAGCGCTGCGGCCTCAGCCCCCGGTCGGCGCCAACATGCGCCTCAAGCCGGTGTGCGGCCTCACCGCCGCCCCGGTGGCAGGCACTTCGAAGCTTTCCAGGCCCAGCCACAGCGCAAGCTGCGACAGCTGCGCCGCCAGGGGTTCGATGACTTGCCCGATGCGCACCCCCTGCTCGAGGCTGCCGGCGCGCACCTGCAGCCGGCCGCGCTGCCGATCGGACTTCAAATCCACCCTCGCGACCAGGCGATCGCCCAGCAGGAATGGCAGCACATAGTAGCCATGCAGCCGCTTGTGCGCCGGCGTGTAGATCTCGAGCCGGAAATGGAACCCGAACAGGCGCTCGGTGCGCTGGCGCTCCCAGATCAAGGAATCGAATGGCGACAGCAAGGCGCATAGCGCTGCCGGGCGCGGGCAACGCGCCTGCGCATGGAGATAGGCCTGCCGTCCCCATCCGTCCACCTCGACCGGCTGCAGGACACCCGCCTCCACCAGCTCGTTGACACGCAAACGCGCATCCTCGGCCGGCAGGCGGAAGTAATCGCGCAGATCCCGCAGGGTCGATACGCCCAGGGCGCGCGCGGCGATCTCCATCAGCGACCGTTGCGCCTCCTCGGGCGCCGGCACCGCCATGGCCTGCACGCTCGATGGCAGCACGCGCTCGGTCAGGTCATACAAGCGCTCGAAGTTACGACGTCGAGCGGTCGTGATCTGGCCGGTCCAGAACAGCCATTCGAGGATCTCCTTGCCTGCGCTCCAGCCCCACCAGCCACCGCGGGCGCGGCCACCGTCCGTGAGTTCGCTCGCTCCCAGGGCACCGCGGTCGCGGATCTGCGCCAACACCGACGCGATCTCGGCCTGATGCGCGCCGGCATAGCGCATCAGTCGGCTCCAGGTGCCTATCCCACGGCGTGCCTGATCCATGCGCCAGCGAAAAAGCGGAAACAGATCCAACGGCAGCAGCGAGGCCTCGTGCCCCCAGTACTCGAACAACGAGCGCGAGCGTGGCGCGTACGCAGCCTGCTCCAGCAGGCTCACGGCATACGGTCCGCGCCTGGAGAAAACCGGCAGGTAGTGCGAACGAACCAGCACATTCACGGAATCGATCTGCAGCGCGCCCAGGCGGCGTACCAGCGCGGCGAAGCCGCGCACGTTGCGCGGCGCCGATGCCGCTGGCAGGAACTGCTGGGCCGCAAGAGCGATACGCCGGGCCTCGGCGCCTGACAAGGATTGGCCCGCCATGCGTCGGCTCGATCGCGAGCAGGCAAGGGCTGCGGCCATGCGTGCGGGCACGCCTCCTTACATGTTCGGCCGGCCCGGGTACTGCCGCATCAGCTCGGTGACGACCGCATTGATGGTGACCTTGGGATTCGCCATCGCCTCTTCCGAGACACGCCCTTCGGAAATGCCTTCCCACACCAGCTGCTTTTTCTCCGCATCGACGATATCGACGTTGATGGTGCCGACCTTGTAGGTCACGGTACGGTCTTCTTCATACAGCGGCCAGGCGTTGTACAGGCCATAGCGATAACCGTAGTAACCGTAGCCCAGGGACATGCGCGGACTGGAACGCATCTCGGTCCGCTCGCGAGTATTCATGTAGAAGTTGACCAGCAGATCGGGACGCTCCGCGTCGTACTTGTAGCCCCGCGCTTCCATTGCGGTGGTGACCGAGTTCTTGAAATAGCTGGTCACCAGGGTCGAGTACCCGCCACGATCGGTGCCTGTTTCCGTGGGAAAGCCGAAGGTGCGATAGACGGAGAAGTCCGCCGCCTTGTCGTAATCGATACGCGTGTTCGGCGCGCGCGTCGTCGCGCAACCGGCAACGAGAACAGCCAGGGCAAGTGTCAGGACTGCTACGAAATTGCGAATGGACATGATGATGGTCACCTCGTGACACGCAGCTTACCTTTTTGAGCGCCCGGCGGCACCATCGTTCCCACGCAAATCGCCTGACCAGGCAATCTCGCACGACGTCCGGCCAGGTTCAGCTGGCGTTCAAACTGGCGAGCGGACCTCGGTAGCTGCGGCAGATCGAACGCAACTGGTTTTGCGTCGGCGATCGACCACGATGGCCAGCGCACGCGCTTACCGTTAATCTCTTGGTCATGCTTTTTCCCACTCGCACCCTTTCATTGCTTTGCGCCGTTGCCTTGCTGCCCATCGGCGGCGCCCTGGCGCAGGATACTTCCGCTTCGCTCGAGGAGGCACGACAGGCCTTCAAGACGGCCTACGCCCAGGTGGATGCGGCGCGCGAACCGCAGGACGATAGCGAGCTGCTGCGCAACTACCCGCTGTATCCCTACTTGCAGGCGGCGCGCATTCGTCGTGCGCTGGCGAACGTCGTCGGCCCCGTGGGCGACATCGATCGACGCGCCGCCTCGTTCACCTCCCAACATGAGCATGAGCCTGCTGGACGCAGCCTGCGTCGAGTGTGGCTCGCGAGCCTGGCGAAGCGCCAGCAATGGGGCGAGTTCCTGGATCACTACCGCGATCAGCTTGCCGACAGCGCCTTGGAGTGCCAACACTTCGATGCCCGCATCGCCTTGGGCCGCACCGAAGGCCTAGCGCCGCGGATCGCCGCCCAGTGGTTGTCGCCCAAGAGCCTGCCGGACTGTCTGCGTCCATTCGAATGGCTACGCACCCAGAACGCCCTGACGCCCGAACTGATCGAGCAACGCGTGCGCTTGGCGCTCAAGGACAACAACATCGGCTTCGCACGCCAGATCGCCGGCTCGCTGCCGCCCGAGCGCGCCGCGGCGATGCGCCAATGGGCCTCGCTGCTGGAGAACCCACAAGACCAGATCGATGCACTGATCGGCGCACCCGGCAAATCAGTCGAGCCCGAAGCGCTGCTCGCGGGCTGGTCGAGACTGGCACGGCGCAATCGCGATGCGGCGATCGAGCGCTATGACGCACTGGTGCGCACCCAAGCGCTGGACGAGGACTCGGCCAGCCCCTATGCATTGGCATTGGCGCTGCCTTTGTCCTGGGATCGGCGGGCGCACGCCTTGTATTATTTCCGACAGGTGAAACCAGCCGACCTGGATGACAGCGCGCTGGAATGGCAGGCCAGGGCGGCACTGTGGGCACAGGATTGGTCGCTGGTGGCGCGCTCCATCGCCGCCATGTCCAAGGAGCTGCGCGAACACGCTCGCTGGCGCTACTGGGCGGCGCGGGCGGCCGAACGCACCGGCGATCCCAAGCTGGCCCAAGCGCTCTACCAATCGGTGCTGGCCAACGACAACTTCTATTCGATGATGGCGGCGGCGCGAATGGACCAGACGCTTGAACCGCATCCAGAGACGCTGGTGCAGGACTCGCTGCAGATCGAACAGATCGAGCGCTCACCGGCATTCGTGCGCGCCAGGGAACTGCTGCGGCTCGACATGCGTGGCCTGGCCCAAGCCGAATGGGTGCATGGCCGCAA
>JBEBRC010000258.1:0-4251 GCA_040395055.1 Steroidobacter denitrificans | reverse complement strand
CGTTCGCTGGCAGCTTTTCGAGTTTTCTTAGGCGCGCCATGGGTAGCCCTCAGGCAAATATCCATGCCTCGCAGGCGGTTGCTGGCTGGAGAGTCCCACTAAGGTCTGCGGGCGAAATAAGGCTTTTTGGCGAGCGAAAGGGATTATCTTGGCGTGGCCAAACACAGGGCGCCCGGAGATGGCCATGTGATGCATTTGGCCTACACCAGGGCCGCCCCTCAGGAGTTGCCAACGCACTACCTGGAGCGGCTTGTCTCCAGCGTGAGCGCCCAGGACTGACGGAATGGCCACGCAGCACCGACTGCGCCAGCGACACGTCCGCCATGCTTCGTAAAGCTGCGCTTATATCGCTCACGAAATGAGGGGACGATCGCGGATTCTCCGGATGCCGGCGAAAGTCGGATTGGAGGCTAGGGTCGGAATCGAACCGGCGTAGACGGCTTTGCAGGCCGCTGCATGACCACTCTGCCACCTAGCCTGGGGGCATCCATCTGTTTGCCGGCGACAGCCGGCCGGCCCGGTACTGGGCCGTGGGGCCGAGGCTCGGCACCGAAGCGAGTCTTGGATCTCAACCCGATCCAATAGGTCCAATTCCTTGGCACAATCCCTTGGCAGAGAAAGGTTTTATCGCAGTTGCGCCGCCACTGGACGCAACCGGAGCACGCGATAAATTATGTACTACCGGACGAAGACTGGCAACCGCGGCAAGCCCATCACTTTACAACAATGTCGCCGCGAATACACGGAACAGCGCTGTTCGCGCATCGCCCTGCGTTTCGTGTTGCACTCGACGTCCGGCTCGCGAGGCAATCCGTGGCAGCAGCGGTAGCGCTGCCAGGCGAGCCATGGTAACCGGGGCAGCCAGGGCCACGGTCCGGGAACCGATGGCCCTGGAGAAAGGATCTGCTGCATCATTCACCGCAGGCTGGCACTGCATGCTACAGGGTGCGTGCCACGCTCTTGCGCCAGGCATGCCTGCATCGAACACTGCCTGGGACGAGCGGACGGATCAGCGCATCGGGGACCACGTCGGGAATCGTTTGGACGCGACGGTGTCTGATGAGCGTCGCGACGAGGAATTCATCATGGTGTCATCGGCCTGGGAAATCGTGGAGATCACAGGCGGCAGCTCGCCGGCCCGGGGCGCTGTTGCATGGTGGGCATCGAGGGGTGGTATCGATGAGCATGCATCCATACGGATCGATGCGGCCGTGAGCGGCCGCTGATGACGGACCAGATCCGTGTGCCTTGGCATGCCCTGGATATCGAGCAGGCGCTGGCCCGTCTGACCAGCTCCGGCGAGGGGCTGTCATCAGAAGCGGCCGGACAGCGGCTGGCGCAATACGGGCGCAATGAATTGCCGGCGCGGCGCACCAAGCCGGCATGGCTGCGCTTCCTGAATCACTTCAACGATCCGCTGATCCTGTTCCTGCTGGCGGCGGCGCTGATTTCGCTGGTGCTGGGGCAGCTGGTCGACGCGGCCGTGATTGCGTCGGTGGTGACGATCAATGCAATCGTCGGCTTCGTGCAGGAGGGGCGTGCCGAGCAGGCCTTGTCGGCGCTGCAATCGATGTTGGCGCCGACCGCGCGCGTGCTGCGCGCTGGCGAGCGGCGCACGCTGGCGGTGGCCGAACTGGTGCCTGGAGACATCGTGCTGCTGGAAGCGGGCGATCGGGTCCCGGCCGATGCACGCTTGCTGCGTGCCCGTGGCTTGCTGGTGGATGAATCGGTGTTGACGGGCGAATCGGTGGCGGCGGAGAAGTCCGCGGCGGCGGTCGACGCTGACGCCCATACGGGCGAGCAGTCATCGATGGTTTTCTCCGGCACGCTGGTGGCGGCCGGCCAGGCGAGCGCGTTGGTGGTGGCCACGGGCAGTGCGACCCAGATCGGTCACATCGGCACCTTGTTGAGCACGGTGCCGTCGCTGACCACGCCGCTGCTGCAGCAGATCGCTCGTTTTGGCAGGCAGTTGGGACTGGCGGCATTGATCGCGGCCATCCTGCTGTTCCTGTTCGCGATCGGGGTGCGCAGCTACGGCTGGCTGGATGCGTTGATGGTGGTGGTGGCGCTGGCCGTCGGGGTGGTCCCGGAAAGCTTGCCGGCGGTCATCACCATCACCCAGGCGATCGGGGTGCGCCGCATGGCAGCGCGCCATGCCATCGTGCGGCGGATGGCGGCAGTGGAAACCTTGGGCTCGACCACCGTCATCTGTTCCGACAAGACCGGCACCTTGACCCGCAACGAGATGGCCGCCCGGCATCTCACCAGCGCCGCGGGCAGGGTGCGGGTCGATGGCGTCGGCTATGCGCCGCGCGGCACCATGGACATGCTCGATGGGGGCGCCGCTGCGCTCCAGGCTGCCCGCACGCTGGCGACCATCGGGCTGTTTTGCAACGACGCCCAGCTGCGCGAGACGCAAGCCGGCTGGCGAGCGGATGGCGATCCGATGGAAGGGGCGCTGCTGGCGCTGGCCGGCCGGGTCGGCCTGGACGGCACGGCATTGCGCGCCGCCCAACCACGCTTGGACGAGATTCCGTTCGACGCCCAGCATCGCTTCATGGCCACTTTGCATGCCGCAGAGGAGGGTGGCGCGGTGCTGTACGTCAAGGGTGCGCCGGAAAACGTGCTGGCGCTGAGCACTCGCCAATCCGCCGCGGACGGCAGTGCGCAGCCGCTACGCGCAGCGGACTGGGAACACACGATCGCTGCCGCCGGTGAGCAGGGCGAGCGCGTGCTTGGCTTCGCCTGGTGCCGCCTGCCGGCGGCGCCGGCATCGCTGGAGTTGGCGCAGGTGCGCGACCTGGAGTTCGCCGGCATCATCGGCTTCATCGATCCGCCGCGCGAGGAAGCCATCCGCGCCGTGGCCGATTGTCGCAGCGCCGGCATCGCGGTGAAGATGATTACCGGTGATCACGCTGCCACGGCCTGCGCCATCGCCCGGCAATTGGGCCTGGCCGAGGACCCGCGAGCCATTACCGGTGCGCAGTTGGAACAGGTTCCCGATACGGCGCTGGCCGGGCTCGCGCAGCGGGTCACGGTGTTCGCGCGCACCAGTCCGGAACACAAGCTGCGCATCGTGCGCGCCCTGCAGTCGCGGGGCGAGACCGTGGCCATGACCGGCGACGGCGTCAATGACGCGCCGGCGCTGAAGCAGGCCGATATCGGCGTGGCCATGGGCCACAAGGGCACCGAGGCCGCCAAGGAGGCGAGCCAGATCGTGCTGACCGACGACAATTTCGCTTCCATCGCCGCCGCCGTCTACGAAGGCCGCGCGGTCTACGACAATATCCGCAAGGTCATCGCCTGGACCCTGCCGACCAATTTCGGCGAGGCGCTGGCGGTCATCGTGGCACTGTTCATCGGGATCGCGCTGCCGATGACGCCGACCCAGATCTTGTGGATCAACATGGTGCTGACCATCACCCTGGGATTGGTGCTGGCGTTCGAACCGCCCGAGCGGGGCATCATGCAGCGGCCGCCGCGGCGGCGTGACGAGCGCCTGGTTTCGCCGTTCATGTTGTGGCGCATCGTACTGGTCTCGCTGTTGTTCACCGCCGGGGCCTTCGGCATCTTCGTCTGGGCGCAGGCGCGCGGCCATGAGTTGGCCATGGCACGCACCATGGTGGTCAACATGTTCTGCGTGATGGAGATCTTCTACCTGTTCAACGTGCGCTACCTGCACGGCAGCGCCTTTTCGTTGCAAGGCCTGCGCGGCACGCCGGCGGTGTGGTGGGCGATCGCCATCGTGGTGGCGGCGCAGCTGGCCTTTACGTACCTGCCCTGGATGCAGGCGGTGTTCGATACGCGCGCGGTCGCGCTGCTCGATGGCGTGGTCATCATCCTGGTCGGGGTGGCCATGATGATGCTGCTGGAAGTGGAGAAGCTGCTCTTGCGCCGGCTGGATGTTTTCCAGGAATTGAGGGTGAAGAGGGCGGGCGAGCGGGCCGCAGGCCAGGTGGATGCCTCATTGGGCCCGTGATGTGGACCTCGTCTCGATGGGGCGTGCACTGTCGAGCGCGCGTATTCGAGCCGCGAGCCGTAAGCCGGGTGTAAATCCTTGGCGGGTGCGGGTGGCGAGTGCAGGCGCGGGCGTAGCGAGCAGCGTGGCGGGGAGCCGCCTTCATCCGCACCAGGCGTGGGGGCGTGGCCCAGGCTTGCCCTGGGCGTGACCGCCTGAATCCTTGGCGTATCTGGAAAATTTGGAGCGGGAAACGAGGCTCGAACTCGCGACCTCAACCTTGGCAAGGTTGC
>JBEBRC010000257.1:0-4287 GCA_040395055.1 Steroidobacter denitrificans | reverse complement strand
GGGTACGATCGATCGACTGCCGACACGGCCGGGCCGGACACCGCCCAGCCTGAGCACGCAGGCGATGCGCCGGGCAAGCCTGCGGCCGATACGCGCGCCGCCGGCGAACTCATCGCGCTGCCCCGCGCCGGGTTCGGTATTCGCATGGCTGCGCTGCTTCTGGATGTGGTCCTGATCGCCGTCATCGTGAACATCGTGGCGGATGGCGAATATTTCCTGCTGCTGCTGGCGGCCTACGGCGCCGTGATGTGGAATTTCAAGTCGACCACCATCGGCGGCATCATCTGTAATCTCAAGGTCGTGCGACTCGATGGGCGTGAGATCGGCTGGGACACGGCCATCGTGCGCGCGCTCAGCTGCTTCCTGTCGCTGGTGTTCGCGGGACTCGGTTTCTTCTGGATTCTGTTCGACCCGCAACGCCAGTCCTGGCACGACAAGATCGCCGGCACGGTCGTAGTGCGCACGACCAGGAGTTTGTCGCTATTGTGAAGGCCCGCAGGCGCAGCATCCAAGGCCAACGCATGTCCGATCGATTGCAGAAAATCTCCTGGCTCGCCGCACTGCTCGGCAGCACCGTGGCCGCCGTGCTCGGTTGGGCGCTTTTCTGGCCGGAAACCTCTTGCGCGCAACCGGCCTGTGCCCGGCAGCGTTTCTCCCTCGCCATCGAGCTGGACGCGTTGCGCCAGGTTCCAGCGATCGAATTCACCGTGGCGGCCGGCGACGAAGGCACCGTTTCGCTGCAAAGCATCCTGGCCAGCGGCGGCATCGATGTAAGCCTGCAACCCGATCAGCTGGACCTGCCATACATCGCAGCCAGCGGAGCGCTGGACCGCGCCGACCTGTATCAGTTTGCTTCGGCCTGGCGGGACAATTCGATTCCCGAGGGCATGGATGCCAAGATCTATGCACTGCTGGCCGCGGAGCTGATTTCCGATACCGGCGAGCCGCTGTTCGGCATCATGTTCGACGACATGGATCGCGAAGGCTTTGCCGTGGCGCCGGCGACGACCGCGGCGAAATTCGGCGATCGCGAGCCGGGTTCCATCGCGATCCTGCAACTACGCACGTTTGTGCATGAACTGCTGCATGCGCTCAACCGCCGCCACCTGGACGCAGCGCAGATGCAGGATGGTCGGCTCACGCTCGAGGCGCCGACGCGCTGCATCTCGGGGCAGTACCGCGGTGAGTGGTTCCTGCAGGAGCCCCCGTTGCTGGCAATCAGTCCGGACACCATTCGCTTCTTCCAAAGCGCGCCGCGCAAGGAAATTCTGCCAGGCAGGCAGAACGCAGGATTCCGCAAGCGCGGTTCGCCCACGGAATGCGAGGATGCGCGTGCAAACATCGTCCGCGATCCGGCAGGCACGCGCTGGCAGCTCGCCGCCTGGAGGCTGCGACAGGCGTTCTCGATCCAGGCCGCGCGCGCCGCGGATGAGGTCGGCCCCGATGCGCAGCGTATCGATGCACCAGCGACGGATCAGGACGGCGAGGAAGCGGCCGCAGCGGCTGCGCAGCGCGAAGAGTCCGACGCATCACCGCAGCAGGAGCCGCCGCTCGAGCCTGCACCGCCAGCCGTCGATCTGCGCATCCAGGCGCTGCCGGCGGCCTACCCGCTGGGCTATCCCATCGCACTGCGCCTGATGGCGCGCAACGACGGACCTGAGCCCCTGGCGATCAAGAATCGCCTCATGCCGAGCTATGGCATGGTCCACATCGAGTATCGCGCCGCCACGGACGCGGATTGGCGCAACTTGCAGCCGCTGGCCTGGTTCGAACCTGCCAGCGACGAAGAGGCCATGCTCGATCCTGGCGCAAGCACCGAGCAGACCGTGCCGATCTACTTCGGCGATGAGGGTTGGGCGTTTACGCGTGCGGGCGAGTACCAGGTGCGCGCCACGCTGCACACCGGCAAGGAGGTTCCCGATGTCGTGAGCCAGCCGGTGACCATCACGATCGAGACGCCGCGAACAGCGGCCGATGAAGCTGCCCTGCAGCCGCTGCTGAACGAACAAGGCGAACTGGACGACGGGGTCGGGCGGCTGCTGATTTTCGGTGGACGCATCGGCGCCGATCAAACCATCGCGCCGCTGGAGGACGTGGTGCAGGAGCATGGCGACACCGCCCTGGGCTCGGCGCTGCGGCTTACCTTGATCTCGCAGCGCCTGCGGCGCCCGATCGATCCGCTGACCGGCATACGGCCGCCCCCGGACCTGGGCGCCGCGCGCGATCTGTTGCAGGATACCTGTACCGACAGCGGTATCGCGGCCCTCAAATACCAGCTGCTCATGCGCCACTCGGACTCCATTCCGGACGCCATGAGCCGCAGCGCGCACAGCGGCCTGGAGAGCGGGGCGGCCGCCTGGGACGGCACCAGCACGCCGCGCGGCGACACCATGCCGACCTACTCGGATTCCGCATTGAACCCCTGGGGACCGACGATTCACTTCTGTTTCAACGATGCGGATTTGCGCGGTGACGCGCGCCAGCGTGCATTGCGTGCCGCGCGAGCGTTGCGACGCGCCGGACCGCAGCGGGTAGTCATCGTGGGGCATGGGGATTTCGAGGGCGCCTGCCGCCATAACGACGCACTGGGGCTGCGCCGCGCGGCAACCCTGCGCCAGATGCTCATCGATCAGGGTATTCCCGGCCGCCGGATTCAGATCGCAAGCCTGGGCGAGCGCCGCCCGTTGGATTTCTCATCGACCGTCGACGCACGGGACCTCAACCGTCGGGTGGAGATCCTGGTGGAAATGGACGGCATGTCCGGCGATGCGCCGGAGGCGCAGCCGATCAAGTCCCACTGCGTCGCGCGGCCGGCCGCATCGGCAAGCTCCCGTCCCCAGGACGATGAGCACGGACGATGAGCAGGCCGGCAGCGAGCCTCGCGACCTTGGTCCAGCGCGCGGCGAATCAGCGTTCGTTGCGCTGGCGATCGGCTCCGACCCGCAGATCGTGCATCAGGCAGATGGCATCCTCGATGCCGCTGTAGTAGCCGCGCATCGTGCCCTGCTGTGAATAACCGAGCATCGCATAGAAGCGCTGCGCGCCGCGGTTGATGCGCCGAACCTCGAGGCGAACCTGGAACAGGCCCGCGACCACCGCGCTCTCCTCGACCCAATGGATCAGCTGGCGGGCGATCCCTTGCCGCCTGTAGGTTTCGGCGACGCCCAGTAGCGCCACATGCACTGCCTGCGCGCCGAATTGTGCGATCACGAATCCGGCAAGCTCCTGCTGCGCGCGGGCTACCAGCGCCACGCATTCACGTTGCCGCATCATGGCGGCCACGCGGCGCGGGGTCCAATTCCATGGCAATCCGGTTTCGATCAGCGTACGCGACATGTGCGCGATGCGCGGTGCATCGCCGAGCCGCGCCAGGCCTATCGTGGCCCGCGTCATGACGCCGTCGCGCCGGCTGCACGCGCTCCTGCGCCGCCCAGGCCGGCCATCGTCCGTTCGCTGCTCGCAGAGAAATTCGCCACCCGGCCCTCGTTCCAACTTCGTCCAATACCGCTGTTGCGCACGCGGAGCATGGCAGTCCCCGGCGCCGCCGCCAAGCAACGCGATACAAAGGCTGATCTTGCTCGGCCATGCCGGTAAGATCGGCTGATCGCTCGACTCACCCCAGGTGAGCCCTGGGCCAGCATCAGACAGGTCAATGCCAACATCCAGTCCAGATCGCCCTTCACATCGGGAAATTCGCGCCCATATCGAGCGTCACATCGGTGTCGTCGATCATGTATTCCAGGATACGGGGGCCCAGGAGCCTCCCATCGACGTGCTGCACGTGGCGCCCGTCAACGCCCTGCCGTACCACATCCTGGTCACCGCAGGCATGAGCGACCTGTCGATGGCGGCCCCGGACGACACGCGCGAGGCACCTTGCCGGCTGGAGCTGATGATGACGCTCCCCGAGCGCTGGTCGCTCGGACACGACGCCGAAGACGACGGGCTATGGGGCTGGCCCATTCGCCTGCTGAAAAGATTGGGCCGCTATCCACGCCAGCACAACGCCTGGCTGGGCTGGGGCGACGCCATGCCGAACGGGCAGCCGCCACAGGCCTTCGCCGCCAATACCCGGCTGTGCGGCGCCATCCTGGCGCCATCGCTGCAAGTCCCCGTCGAATTCTACGAACTCGGCAGCGGGCCGGAACGCATCGCGTTCTACGCTGCCATCCCGCTGTACCGCGAAGAATTGGAACTGCGGCGCCAGGGAGGCATGGAAGTGCTGCTGACGAAGCTGCTGCATCATGACATCCGCGACGTCGTCGACCTGAAACGGCGCAACGTCGC
>JBEBRC010000256.1:0-4297 GCA_040395055.1 Steroidobacter denitrificans | reverse complement strand
GGCGGCTTCTACTGGGTCACCAGTGGCGGCTACGATGCGGCGTTCGTCGTGACGGACGACGGTGTGATTGCCATCGATGCTCCGCCAACACTCGGTGAGAACATGCTCGCCGCGATCGAGGACGTTACCGACAAGCGGGTGACGCATGTGATCTACAGCCACTGGCACACCGACCATATCGGCGCCGCCTCGATCTACGGACCGGACGTCGAGATCATCGCGCACGAGATCACCAAGGAGCTGCTGGAGCGGTTCCCGGATCCGGGCCGGCCGCTGCCGACGATCACTTTTGCGAAAGAGTATACGCTGACGGTCGGCGGCGTGACATTGGAGCTGTCCTACAAGGGCGAGAACCACTGCCCCGGCAACATCTTCATCTACGCGCCGACACAGAAGGTTCTGACCTGCATCGATATTATCAGCCCCGGCAGCGCTACCTTTATGCACTGCGATGCTTCCCAGAACATCACAGGCTGGTATGAGGCGCAGCACCAGATCATGGAGTACGATTTCGACTTTCTGGTCGCCGGACATCACATGAAGTATGGCACGCCCGCGCTAGTCAAGGAGGCCATCGAGTATTTTGGCGACGTACTCGACGGTGCCCAGGCGGCGATCGATATCTACTCGCGATCGGACCGCCTTGTGGACATCCTATTGAAGCCAGGCCTCGACCGGTTCTGGGTAGGGTCCGAGAACTGGATCAACTCCATGGCCAATTACGCGACCAAGTATGTGCTCGAGAAAAGAACGAGTAACGGCAAACTCTGGTCCGAACGCCTCGCCGGCGTAACGAGCATGACCAAGTATCACGCCTATACCGTCATGGAATCTATCCGCCTCGAGCGGCCGCGCCCGAACTACCGCAAGCGCGGTGAGAATCCGCCGCCGTTCCTCGCGTGAACCCTGACACCCACACTCCGGCCGACTCCGTCCGGCGGGAGTGCACAAATCACGGTTTCTCAAGTACCGCCCGGTGAGCGGGAGATGCTGGAGCCTACGATGCCACGAAGGTTTCGGAAGGATGATCCGATGACGACCTACTTTGCCCAAAACTGGATCGACGGCGCGTTCGTTTCGTCGACGAAGCGGAGCGTTTCTATCAATCCGGCCACCTACGATTCTATCGGGGAATATGCAGATGACGGTGGGGTGGCTGCCGCGGCCGCGATCGCGGCGGCAGCCCGCGCCTTTCGCGGTTCGGCATGGGCGCACGATGCCGAACTTCGCGCCAGCGTTCTCGACCAGATGGCGGCAGCGGTCGAGCGGAACCGCGATCGATTGATCGAAATGCTCTCGCTCGAAAACGGAAAGGTTCGTGACGAAGCCGCAATGGAAGTCTCCGCAACCCCGAACAAGTTGCGCTATTGGGCGGCTATGGCGCGCACAGAGGCGGGCCGCGCCACGCGGCCGAAACCGGGTAGCCTTTCGATTATCCTGCGCCAACCCATCGGTGTGGCGGGCGTCATCGTGCCGTGGAACTCACCGGTGATACTTGCGACGAGGTCGTTCGCGCCCGCGTTGGCTGCGGGATGCACAACTGTGGTCAAGATGCCTGGGCAGGTTGCGCAGACCGCAGCTGTGCTGGCGCAGATCCTCGCCGAGAGCACAGATTTGCCGCAGGGCGTCATGAACCTCTTCGTCGAAAGCGGATCAGACGGCGCCGCGCACCTCGTTGAGAGTGCCGACGTGCCGACAATCAGCTTCACAGGAAGCACTCGGACAGGCGCTATAATCGGCGCGGTCGGCGCGGCCCGGATGAAGCGGTTCGGCCTTGAGCTTGGGGGCAAAGCCCCGATGATCGTGTTCGACGACGTCGACATCGTCCCGTTGTTGCCTGTGCTCGAAAAGGCGCTAACGGTGTTCGCCGGCCAATTCTGCATGACGGGTTCCCGGCTGCTCGTGCAGGACGCGGTGTACAATACCGTCCGCGAGCAGCTCGCCGAACGACTGCGTGCCGTGCGTGTAGGCCCAGCCTCCGATCCAGCGAGTGACATGGGGCCGCTTATCGACAAGGCGAACGTCCAGCGGGTCGACAAGGTCGTCCAGAAGGCGATCGACGCCGGGGCCAACGCGGTCGTCCGCGGGGGGCCGGTCACCTACGGTCCGCTGGCCAAGGGAGCGTTCTTCAGCCCAGCGTTGCTCGAGGTCGCTAACAACAGCCTTGCTATCGTACGGGAAGAGACTTTCGGCCCAGTTCTCACCATTCAGCGCTTTACTGATGAGGCAGAGGCCATCGAGCTCGCCAACGACAGCGACTACGGCTTGTCGGCCAGCATCTTCACGCGCGATCTGGATCGCGCCTTGCGGGTAGCCCAGGCTCTGGAGGCCGGCAGCGTTTTCGTGAACGACTGGGCGAAGGTCTATGACAGCACTGAAGAGGGCGGATTCAAGCTGTCCGGACTGGGTAGGCTCAACGGCCACACCGCACTCGACGACTTTATTGAATACAAGCACATCGCATTGAAGCCGGGCCTAGCTGGACCGTCGCTGCCTATAAGCTCCGCCTGAGCCTGTCGGCTTGAACTCATTTTCATTTCACCAAGAAGAGGAACTACCTATGACAAATTCGCCGGATCAATCCCCAGCGTCGCTGGCAGTGGTTATGGATTTTCTGTCCAACACAGCCCCGGACAAGGTCGAAGCTGCGGCCGACCGCCTCGTAGCGCCCGACGCAGTTTATGTATCGCTGAACTTCGATAACCCGGAACTAAAGAAGATCGAGCCGTGGGCGGGGACTGCCAAAGGTCCTAGCGCGTATAGCAGTACATTCCTTCAGGTCGCAGAATATTGGAAGATCGAGGACTTTACAATCACTGACAAGCTGGCTTCAGGCGAGGATGTCGCCATTTTCGGCAAGTTCACCTATCGTTCGGTTGAAGTAGGCCATGTCTTCACCTCACCATTCTCGATTCACGCCAAGGTACGCGACGGACAGATGGTCTATTTCCAATTTCTGGAAGATACCTACGCATCGGCGGGCTCATTCCGTCAGAGTGGATCGTGGACCGTAAAGACGACCAAGGCGACCTCAGCATTCGATGTCGGCGCAAAGTAACCTCGATTTAGCGCATGGACGGACGATGGAAGACTATGGGGTCTATATGCCGGTCGACGCGGTTGGCGGCATCTCGCTCGCCGCGCGCGAGGCAGCCCCGCGCCGCATCGAGCAGGCGGGAGCCAAGCTGATCAGCCGTGTCCAGATAGTTGTATTGTAAACTCCAACGCGCTTGGGCCCGCGAAGCCACCGTTCCCAGCTTCCTGAACGTCTTCGAGAGCTTCGGCGGCTTCGATCCTGAAAGGCCGAAGCTGCCTGGGCTCCAATGAACGGCGGACAGCAGTCCCGCACAAGGAGCCAATTCCGAAACAAACAGGCCGGGGGTGGATTTGACGATTGAATGCGGGTCGCAGAGGCCGCATCAATGCCAGCAAGGTCACGCCGGCAAAATGACTTACATGTCCCCTGCCGTGAACGGCTTGCCCTAGCTCTCCAAACGCAATGGCGGCACCATCCAGAGGCTCATCGAGTCCGAATTACGGGTATAGGTTAGTTGGTCGACTATACACCAAGCATATGGGATCGACGGAGAGCCAGAGATTTTTATGTGAACCTGGCCTTGACTCGGCCCGTCCAGTTGTCGCTCAACCAACTTGAAGTGTCGCGAGCAGATGCTCCGGTCGGTCGGCTCACGAGGTGAACTGTCGGTAAGTATGGGTCACAGAAACCTCTTGTCCGGGCTGGCCACCCGGATTACTTCGTGGACAACCGGCCGCATCGTGCCGGCGTGCGGGAATTTCCCATCGCGATAAGCCCGGTAGTAGCCGGCCAATTCCTCACGGGATCCAGCGATGAATGGCCCTTGCGCAACAACCGAGATGTTCTGGGGCTGACCGGCATACAGCAGCAGACGAGCACCGTCATCGCCCGCCCGCAATGAGAGTGAACCGGCCCCATCGCCCATGGGTCCTGTCCAGCCCACCCCGCCCTTGGTTACGACCTCTGCGGTGACGCCGACCTCCACCTCGCCGTCGATCCCCACGACAAATCCGTTGTAGGAGGCCGGCAGTTGCGGCGCGAAAGCGGTGCCCGGCTCCAACCGGATGTCGATCAACACGACCGGGACAGCATTCATCGTCGGTGCAGTCGCTTCTCCGAGACGGCCGCTATATACCTTCGCCATGACGCCAGGCTCGGCATGAACCGGCATCGCAGCGCCGCGTAAGATCTGCACTCAGGGGGGCATATTGCGCTGCGCCTCAGGCAGGATCAGCCAGAGCTGGAACAGACGCATCCCGG
>JBEBRC010000255.1:0-4299 GCA_040395055.1 Steroidobacter denitrificans | reverse complement strand
GCTGATACCGGCCTTGCCAGGGCAGCCGACTCCATGCGTTCAAAGACCTCCTCCAGCGCCCCTTCACCTGCGATCGCCCGCAGCAGTCCGAGCTTCGTGTAATGCTCGATCAATGGACGAGTCTGCTGCTGGTAGACCTCCAGGCGCTTGTCGATGACCTCTTCCTTGTCGTCGGGCCGCTGCAACAGCTCGGCACCATCGCGCGCACAGGTGGTCGTCCCCGGCGGCAGCGAGTGCACGTTGTAGACGGCCCCGCACTGGGGGCAGGTCCGGCGCCCAGCCAGGCGCTGTATCAGGCTTTCGCGGCGAACGTCCAGCAGAAGCACCGCGTCGAGCGGCTGGCCGAGCCCATCGAGCAGCGCATTCAATGCCTTGGCCTGATCGATGTTGCGGGGAAAGCCGTCGAGGATGAAACCTTCGGCCGTATCGGGGCGGCTGAGCCGGTCGCGGATCAGGCCGAGCACGATGTCGTCGGAAACCAACTGCCCGGCGTCCATCACCGCCTTGGCTTTCAATCCCAGCTCCGTGCCGCGCGCAACGGCGTCGCGCAACAGATCGCCGGAGGAAATTTGTGGCGTCCCATACTTTGCCTGCAGACGCTGCGCCTGCGTTCCCTTACCCGAACCGGGCGCCCCTAACAATACGATGCGCATCATTCGAAACGGATCTCCTAAAAGAGGCGCTACCCTACAGAAAACCGTGGCCGCTGGGTACTGGTTACGTGGCATTGGATGCTCGGGTCGCCGACGCCTGGGCTATCCTTGGCCACGACTGTCAATACACACGCACAGGTACCCTCAATGCCCGCAGCGAAGCCTCGAAATGCCTTCTATGCCCAGTCCGGTGGCGTCACAGCCGTCATCAATGCTTCCGCCTGCGGGGTGATCGAGACCTGCCGCAAGCAAAAACGGCGGATCGGCAAGGTCTACGCCGGCCGCCATGGCATCGTCGGCGCCTTGACCGAAGATCTGATCGACACCAGCAAGGAGTCCGCCGCGGCGATCCGCGCCCTCAGGCACACGCCTGCCGGCGCCTTCGGCTCGGCGCGCTACAAACTCAAGGCGTTCGAGGACGACCCCGCTCAGTACCAGCGCCTCATCGACGTCTTCCAGGCGCATGACATCGGTTACTTCTTCTACAACGGTGGCGGGGACTCGGCGGACACCTGCCTCAAGGTCTCGCAGTTGGCCACCCGGCTCGGCTATCCGATCCAGGCGATCCATGTGCCCAAGACGGTCGATAACGATCTGCCGCTCACCGATTGCTGCCCGGGATTCGGCTCGGTCGCCAAGTACGTCGCGGTATCGATCCGCGAGGCTGGCTTCGATGTCGCATCGATGGCGAAGACCTCGACCAAGGTATTCATCCTGGAAGTCATGGGTCGCCACGCCGGCTGGATCGCCGCCGCCGGCGGGCTCGCCGCCGAGCGGGCTGGCGACGCGCCGCACATCATCCTGTTCCCCGAGATCGCTTTCGACGAAGAGAAGTTCTGCAGCCGGGTCAAGCGCAGCGTGGAAAAACATGGCTACTGCGCCGTGGTCGTCTCCGAGGGCGTCAAGAATGCCGCGGGCCAGTTCCTGTCGGATGCCGGCATTCGCGATGCCTTCGGCCACGCGCAATTGGGTGGCGTGGCACCGGTCGTCGCCCAGCTGGTGAAGTCGAAGCTGGGCTACAAATACCACTGGGCGGTCGCGGACTACCTGCAACGCTCCGCCCGGCACATCGCCTCCAAGGTCGACGTCGAACAGGCCTATGCGGTCGGCAAGGCAGCCGTGGACCTGGCGCTGAAGGGCCACAATGCGGTGATGCCCGCCATTGTCCGCGTATCCGACCGGCCCTACCGCTGGAAGATCGGCATTGCGAGCCTCGAGGACATCGCCAACCGGGAAAAGATGCTGCCCCGCGACTACATCACCGCCGATGGCTTCCACATCACGGCCAAGGCTCGCCGCTACCTGGCGCCGCTCATCCGCGGCGAGGATTACCCACCCTATAAGGATGGGTTGCCGCAATACGTGACGCTGAAGAACGTCGCGCTCAAGAAAAAGCTCAAAAAAACCTTTGTGCTATAGTTTCGACGCCTCTACTACGGGGACACAGAATGCCCCGCAGGGTGAGGTGTCGGGACCCGCGATCCTTCATGGTCTTCGCGCCGTCGCGGCGCGAAGACCAATAAGCTGCAAAACAAAACCCGCAAGGGGGAGGATCATTCATGTCCACTGATGTCGCGCTTTGGCTCGCGATCGGCGCCGGCGTTCTCGCCATACTCTACGGCGTCGTTGCTTTCGGCTGGATCAACAAGCAACCCGTCGGCACGCAACGCATGCAGGACATCGCCGCGGCCATCCAGGCCGGCGCCAAGGCCTATCTGAACCGGCAATACACGGCGATCGGCATGGTCGGTATCGTGCTGTTCATAATCCTGGGACTGGTGCTGAACTGGGCCACCGCCGGCGGCTTCGCCGTGGGGGCCATCTTGTCGGGTCTGGCTGGGTTCATCGGCATGAACGTCTCGGTACGGGCGAATGTGCGCACTGCGCAGGCCGCCAGCGTCGGGCTCAACCCGGCACTCGCCGTCGCATTCCGTGGCGGCGCCATCACCGGCATGCTGGTAGTGGGCCTGGGATTGCTGGGCGTGGCGGGTTATTTCGCCTTGCTGGGCGCCACGCAAGAGGCGCTGCATGCGCTGATCGGATTGGCCTTCGGCGGCTCCCTGATTTCCATTTTCGCCCGCCTGGGCGGAGGCATCTTCACCAAGGGCGCCGACGTCGGCGCGGATCTGGTCGGCAAGGTCGAAGCTGGCATCCCCGAGGATGACCCACGCAACCCGGCGGTGATCGCCGACAACGTCGGCGATAACGTCGGCGACTGCGCCGGCATGGCGGCGGACCTGTTCGAAACCTATGCCGTGACGATCGTCGCCACCATGGTGCTGGGCAGCCTGCTGTTTCAGACCGCGGGCGGCGGCTTCGATATCCGCTACGTTCTATATCCACTGATGCTGGGCGCGGTATCCATCGTGGCCTCGATCGTTGGCTCGCTGTTCGTCAAGGCACGCGACGGCGGCAAGATCATGAATGCCCTGTATCGCGGTACCGGCGTCGCCGGCGCTCTGGCGCTGATCGCCTTCTACTTCATCACGCCCGCCATCCTCGGCGCGGATGCCGGCAATCTGTTCTGGTGCGCCGTCATCGGCCTGGCGCTGACGGCAGCACTGATATGGATTACCGAGTACTACACCGCCACCGAATACCAGCCCGTGCGCCGCGTGGCGGCTGCCTCGCAGACGGGTCACGGTACGAACGTCATCGCCGGCCTGGCGGTATCGATGCGCTCGACGGCCTGGCCCGTGCTTTCGGTGTGCGCGGCCATATGGGGCGCCTACGACCTGGGCGGCCTGTACGGCATCGCGATTGCCGCAACGGCGATGCTGTCCATGACGGGCATGATCGTGGCACTCGATGCCTACGGCCCGATCACCGATAACGGCGGCGGTATCGCCGAGATGGCCGGCCTGCCGCAGGAGGTGCGACAAATCACCGATGCGCTGGACGCCGTCGGCAATACGACCAAGGCCGTGACCAAGGGCTACGCGATCGGCTCGGCCGGCCTGGCGGCGCTGGTGCTGTTTGCGGACTACACGCACAACCTCGAAGCCGTCGGCAAGCTGCAGGAATTCAGCCTGTCCGACCCGGCGGTGATCATCGGCCTGTTCATCGGCGGCCTAGTGCCCTACCTGTTCGCTGCGATGGCGATGGAAGCCGTCGGCCGTGCCGCCGGCTCGGTCGTGATCGAGGTTCGCCGCCAGTTCCGCGAGATCAAGGGCATCATGGATGGCACCGGCAAGCCGGATTATTCCAAGGCCGTGGACCTGCTGACGCGCGCCGCGATCAAGGAAATGATCATTCCTTCCCTGTTGCCCATTCTGGTGCCGGTGGCCGTCGCCTTCGGCATGAATTTCCTGATGGGCCCGGGTGCGGGCATTCGTGCCCTGGGCGGCTTGCTGATCGGTACCATCGTCACCGGACTGTTCGTTGCGATCTCCATGTGCACGGGTGGCGGCGCCTGGGATAACGCCAAGAAATACATCGAGGAAGGCAACTTCGGCGGCAAGGGGTCGGAGACTCACAAGGCGGCCGTGACGGGCGACACCGTGGGCGACCCCTACAAGGACACGGCTGGCCCGGCCATCAATCCGCTGATCAAGATCATCAACATCGTGGCCTTGCTGCTGGTGCCGCTGCTGTAAGGCACCGCTCGCGGCCGCAGGCTGCGGATCAACGGCGCAGCTGCAAGGCT
>JBEBRC010000254.1:0-4299 GCA_040395055.1 Steroidobacter denitrificans | reverse complement strand
GCGCCGTGGGCAAGGCGCGGCGACTCAGGACGACTCTGGGCGCGGCAGGCTGGCCGGCGACGGTCGAGAGCGTCTGGCGCGGATCGATGCCTTGACCCGCTCCGAGAAGGCATATAAGTAGGTGTACAGCACCGGCACGATCAGTAGCGTGAGCAGGGTGGAGGTAATGACGCCGCCGATGACGGCGCGTCCCATGGGAGCCAGCGTCTCGCCGCCTTGCCCGACTCCGATGGCCATGGGGAGCATGCCGAAGATCATCGCCAAGGTCGTCATCAGGATCGGGCGCAGCCGCACCTGGCCGGCTTCCAGTATCGCCTCGCGCAGCCCGAGTCCGGAACGGATCGCGTGATTGGTGAAGTCGACCAGCAGGATCGCGTTCTTGGTCACCAGGCCCATGAGCATGATGAAGCCGATGATGGAAAATATGTTCAAGGTCGTGCCGGTCACCAGCAGCGCCAGCAGCACGCCGATCAATGACAACGGCAGCGATGCCATGATCGCCACGGGTTGCAGGAAACTGCCGAACTGCGAGGCGAGCACGAGATAAATGAAGATTACCGCGAGTCCCAGGGCGGCAAGCGCCGCGGCGAAGGTTTCGTTCATTTGCTGCTGGCCGCCGCCGACGTCGAAGCGATAGCCGTGGGGCAGCTCCATCGACTGGGCGATCTGCTGCGCATCCGAACCCACGTCGCCGGAAGCGCGGCCTTCCGCATTGGCATAAATGGAGATGCGGCGCTGCAGGTTCAGGCGTTTGATCTGGTTCGGGCTGGTGGTTTCGACGAAATCGGCCACTTGTCGCAGCGGTACCAGCAGCGGCGCGCCGCTCGCGTCCTGGCGAGTGCTGCTGACGTACAGGTCGCCTAGATCGGCTGCGATCTCGCGCCGCTGCTTCGGCAGTTGAACGATCACTTCGTAATCCTGGCCGTCCGGCCCCAGCCAGGTACTGACCTGGTCGCCCGCGATCAACGGCCGCAAGGCATTGCCGATGCGCGCCGTCGTCAGGCCCAGGTCGCTCGCCAATTCGTTCTTGATCCGCACCGCGATCGTCGGGTTCGAACCTTTCTCGCTGCTTTCCAGGTCCGCTATGCCGGGAATCGTCGCCAGTCGTGCCATCAGCTGCTGTGACAACTCGGTCAGCTTCCCGGTGTCGGGACCCAGTATGGAGATGAAGACCGGCTGATTGTTGCTGTTGATGCTCAGTTCCAGTCCGGCCACGTTCGCCAGGCGCTCGCGGATCGCCTTTTCGATGTCCGCCTGCGAGGGTCGAGTCGTGGTGCCGCGATCGGTGAGGACCAGGCGGATGCGCGCATAGTTCGGTCCTTCGTCGGTACCCACATTGGTGACGATCGCATCCACGCCCGGCATGGCGCGCAAGGTTGTTTCGACGTTGCGAATTTTTGCATCGGTGTACTCCAGGCTGGAGCCGATGGGCGTATTCAGGCGCATGAATACCGTACCCTGGTCCTCCTGCGGCACGAACTCGGTGCCCACCAGCGGTACGAGGAAAAAGCTGCCGAAGAACGATGCGGCGGCCAACGCCAGCAGCAGCAGGCGCGGGCTGGCGCTGGCCCAGCGCGGGGTACGCCCCGGGCGCCGGCGAGCGAGTCGGGCTAGGCCGGGAATGTCATAACGCCGATCGCTCAAGGCCCAGCGCAGCAACCGATCGTACACGGCGTGGGCGTGGTCGACGATCCGTTCGATCCTGTCCATGAACCGCGCCAGCCACGGCAGGCGGCTGAAGCGGCCTTCCTTTGGATCGGGCCAGATGGATGACAGCATGGGGTCGAGCGTAAAGCTGACGAACAGCGACACCAGGACCGCGACCGCGACAGTGATGCCGAACTGCAAAAAGAACCGCCCGATGACGCCGCTCATGAAGGCGACCGGGATGAACACCGCCAGGATGGCGAAGGTGGTGGCCATGACCGCCAGCCCTATCTCCTGTGTGCCATCCAAGGCAGCCTGCCGGTGATTCTTGCCCGCGTCGGCATGACGCACGATGTTCTCGCGCACCACGATGGCATCGTCGATCAGCAGGCCGATGCAGAGCGACAAGGCCATCAAGGTCATGAAGTTCAGCGTGAAGCCGAAGGCATGCAGGGCGATGAACGTCGCAATGACCGAGATCGGCAAGGTGAGCGCCGTAATGATGGTGGAGCGCCAGGAGTGCAAGAACAGGAACACGATCATGATCGTGAGCAGCGCGCCTTCCATGATCGTGGCCTTGACGCGATCGAGCGAGGCCTCGATGAATTTCGCATCCGACCACAGCGTTCTGATCTTGATGTCCTCGGGCAGCCGTCCGGTCAGATCGGCAATGGCCTCCTCGACACCTTTGCCGACCTCGACGATGTTCGACTGTTGTACCTTGAAGATCTCGAGCGACACTGCGCGCAAGCCATCGACCCTGGAGATCGACTGTTCCTCGGCTTCGCCGTCCACCACTTGCGCCACTTGATGCAGGTATACCGGAGCGCCGCCTTGATTGGCGACGATGATGCGTTCAAAGCCGCGAGGATCCTTGATCTTGCCCTCGACTCGTACCAGTTGCTCCTGGGCGCCGCGTGAAATGCTTCCGGCAGGCAGGTCCTGGTTGGCGGCCTGAATCGCGGCTATAACTTGGTCGACGCCCACGCCATAGCTTTGCAGCTGCTGCGGATGCAGCAAGACTTGTATCTGGCGCGTCGTGGCGCCGCTGACCAGTACGTTGCCGACGCCATAGGCAGTCTGCAGTCGCTTGACGATCTGTTGGTCGACGAGGGTCGAGACCTCTCGCAGGTCGCGCGTGGCCGAATAGACGGCGAGACTGACGACGGGTTGCTGGGTGCTGTCGGTATTGGCGCGGGAGATCGTCGGGTCCTTGACTTCGCGCGGCATGGAGGCGCGTATCTGCGCGACTTTGTCGCGAACCTCCTGCGTGGTCGCGGCGATGTCGACCTCGAGGCCGAACTCGACGGACATGAACGTGAAGCCTTCACGGGCCGTGGCGTAAATGTTCTTGATGCCATTGACGGTGTTGACCGCGTTCTCGATCGGCTTGATGACGTCGTTTTCGATCGCCTCCGGCGAGGCTCCCGGATACTCGACCGTGATGAACACCTGCGGCGGATTGATTTCCGGCATCTGCTCGACGGGCAGCAAGCGATAGGAAAATGCACCCAGTACGACCAGGGCCAGCATGACCATGGTGGCGAATACGGGTTGGTTGATGCTGGTGCGGGTGATCCACATGGTGCTTGCCGTCGGCTAGTCTGACGAGGTTCGAGGCGGGGCCTGGCTTCAACGGCTGGCCGCGACTTCGGCGGCTGATGCGGCGACTGGGTCTTCGCCGTGCACGATCGCGCTGGAACCGACTCTCGAATCGGCGATGTCGGTGAGGATCACGCGTTCGCCGGCAGTCAGTCCCGCGCGCACCTCGACAAAGGCCTCGTCCTGCTGTTGCGGACCGAGCGTGACGGGCGTGCGTACCACCTTGTTGTCTTTCAAGGTATGGACGTAAGAGGTCCCCGCTTCCTGGCGCACGGCGCGCTGCGGGATCGACAGCACCGGCTGGGTCGAGCGCAGGGTCAGTTCGCCCTGCGCAAACATGCCGCCCTTCAAGGCGCGATCTGCATTGTCGACCGCGACATAGATCGCCACGGCACGCGAGCCGCTGGTGGTGACAGGATTGATTCGTTGCACCTCGCCGATGAATTCACGCTCGCCGAAACCGCCGACGGTGAAGCGCACCAGCTGGCCCACCGAGACCGCCGGAATCTCCGAGGCGGGGAGCGCCGCTTCGAGCACCATCTGGCGCAGGTCGACCAGGGTCACGATCGAGGAGTCCGGCGATACCTTCTCCCCGGGTTGCACCAGGCGCATGGCGACCGTGCCGGAAAAGGGCGCGCGGATCAGGGTATCGTCCAGGCTCAGCTTCGCCAGTCGCGCCTGCGCCTGCGCCAGCTTGAAGTTTGCGACGCTGCCGGCATAGGCGCTCTCGGTCGACTCATAGGTGTTTTGCGAGATGTAGCGCTGTTCCAGCAAGCTGCGATTCTTGTCGCGGTTGAGCGTTGCGAGATCCAGCTCGGCGCGGGCCTTTTCCACACTCGCAAGTTCGCGATCGTATTGAGCCTGAAGATTGCGCCGATCGACGCGGGCGATGATGTCGCCTTGCTCGATGTCCTGGCCTTCACGGACGGTGACCTGCTCGACATCGCCGGTCACTTTCGACCTGACGGTGGCCTGCGTGTACGGCGAGATCGTGCCGGACAATGGCAGCACCTCGGAGAGCACGCGCGGCTGGGCGACGGCAACGTCCAC
>JBEBRC010000253.1:0-4308 GCA_040395055.1 Steroidobacter denitrificans | reverse complement strand
CCATCCATCTGTTGGCTGAAGGTGGCGAAATACACCATTTCCGTGCCGCACAGGCCGATGTCGTACACATCGACCCCTGAGTCCATCAGTCCGCGTGCCAGCGCCTGGCACAGCGCTTCGCTCGACAGGCGAATATCGCGTCCTACCACCACCCGCACGCCGGCCGGCCGAGGTCCCAGGAACTCCGCGTAGGCGCGGCCGATGCGGTAGGCGACCGCCTCGTTGAGCTCGCCCGGAATGCGGGCCCGATAATCGTAGGCTTTGAAACCAGCAATGGCGGTCATGCACTGTCGTCCTGGGTCAATGGCAGCGTCGCGACGCCACGGTATCCAGCGCGCTCGTTGCGTGAATCGTCAAACTGCGTAGTCGATAAAGAATCCGAAAAGGTGGTCGTCTGGCGGCTGTCCGGAACGACACCCCCTGGCAACCCCCAGACCGCTCAGCCGGCACCTAGCCGTTTTGGCCCTCGCGGCCGTAACGATCCTCGAAGCGCACGATGTCATCTTCGCCCAAGTAGGTGCCGGACTGCACCTCGATGATGTGCAGCGGAATCTTGCCCGGATTCTCGATGCGGTGCTTGGTACCCAGGGGAATGTAGGTCGACTGGTTCTCCTCCAGCAAGAACGTGTCTTCCCCGCGCGTGATGCGCGCCGTGCCGGCCACCACGATCCAGTGCTCGGCGCGGTGATGGTGCAGCTGCAGCGACAGGGTCGCCCCCGGTTTGACGACCAGACGCTTCACCTGGAAGCGCTCGCCGTGGTCGATGCTGTCGTAGCTGCCCCAGGGCCGGAAGACTTCGCGATGCAAGGAGGTCTCGTAGCGCCCCTGCGCCTTCAGCTGGTTCACCAATTCCTTCACATCCTGCACCCGCTCCTTGGGGGCCACCAGCACCGCATCCTTCGTCTCCACCACCACATGATCCTTGAGTCCGACAGTGGCGACCAGACGGCTGGTGGAGTGCAGATAGCAGCCTTGGGAATCGGCGGTGAGCACATCTCCCAGGCGGACGTTGCCATCGGCATCCCCGGGGATCGCCTCGTGCAGTGCGGACCACGAGCCGACATCGCTCCACCCGGCATCCAGCGGCACGACGACGCCGTGACGGGTCTTTTCCATGACGGCATAGTCGAACGAGTCGCTCGGACAAGCGCCGAATTCCTTGGCCGACAGCCGCGTGAAATCCAGATCTCGCTTCGCCGCGGCGAAGGACTGGGCACACGCCTGGTAGATATCGGCAGCCAGCGAGCGCATCTCCTCGAGCACGGCACTGGCCCGAAACATGAACATGCCGCTGTTCCAGAAATACTCCCCCGACTCCAGGTAACGCTGTGCCGTGGCGAGATCCGGCTTTTCCACGAACTCGGCGATGGGAAACGCCGCCGCGCCCGCGCCCGCGCTCCGGCGGATGTAGCCATAGCCGGTTTCCGCCTTGGTCGGCACCACCCCGAAGGTGACCAGCTTGCCCTGCTCAGCCTCGCGCAGGCCGATCGCCAGGGCCTCCTGGAAGGCTTTCACATCGCGGATCACATGATCCGCGGGCAGGATCAAGAGCACCGGGTCGGCCGTACGCTGCGAGTTCTCCGGCAGCTGCGCGAGCGTCGCCATCGCTGCCACGGCGACCGCCGGAGCGGTATTGCGACCCACCGGTTCCAGCAGGATCGCCGCAGGCGATACGCCCGCCTGCAGCAACTGCTCGGCGACCAGGAAACGATGACTTTCGTTGCAGACCACCACCGGGGCGGCCACATCCGCCACACCTGCCACGCGGGCGAGGGTTTCCTGCAGCATCGTGCCCTTGCTCACCAGGGGCAGCAATTGCTTGGGGTACAGCTCGCGCGACAACGGCCACAACCGCGTGCCCGAACCGCCCGACAGAATGACCGGGATCAACATAGGCTGTCGCCTCGACCGATGGCGTAGTACTTCAAGCCGAACCGCTGCACGAAATCCGGATCGTACAGGTTGCGACCATCGAAGATCACCGGCTGCCTGAGCTCGGATTTGATGGTCTCGAAGTCCGGACTGCGAAACTCCTGCCACTCGGTGACGATCGCCAAGGCATCCGCCCCGAGCAAGGCCTCGGTGGAGCTGGCCACCAGCGCCAGATCCTCGCGCTCGCCATAGAGGCGCCGCGCCTCCTCCATGGCTACCGGGTCATAGGCACGAACCTTCGCGCCGGCCGCCCACAAGGCCTCCATCAGGCTACGGCTGGGCGCCGCTCGCATGTCGTCGGTGTTCGGCTTGAATGCCAGCCCCCACACCGCGACCGTCTTGCCGGCCAGATCGCCGCCGAAATAACGCTCCAGCTTCTGGAACAGGACCGACTTCTGGCGCGTGTTCACCGCCTCCACGGCATTGAGCAACTCGGCCGTGAAATCATGATCCCGTGCACTGCGGGCCAAGGCCTGCACATCCTTCGGAAAACACGAGCCGCCGTAGCCGGCGCCCGGATAGATGAAGTGATAGCCGATGCGTGGGTCCGACCCGATCCCCAGGCGCACCTTCTCGATGTCCGCCCCCATGCGCTCGGCCAGATTCGCCAGCTCGTTCATGAAGCTGATCTTGGTAGCCAGCATGGCATTCGCCGCATATTTGCTGAGTTCGGAGGAGCGTACGTCCATGACGATCATGCGCTCGCGATTGCGGGTGAACGGATCGTAAAGCGCTTTGAGCAACTCCGCCGTGCGCGGATTGTCTGTCCCCACGACGATACGGTCCGGCTTCATGAAGTCGTTGATGGCCGCGCCTTCCTTCAGGAACTCCGGGTTCGAAACCACGTCGAATTCAAGCTGCCTGCCGCGCTGCTGCAAGGTGCTGTCGATCTTGGCGCGTACCTTGTCCGCCGTGCCCACCGGCACGGTGGACTTGGTAACAACTACACGGTACTCGGACAGGTTCTGCCCAATCGTCTCCGCGACCGACAGCACGTATTGCAGGTCGGCCGAGCCGTCCTCATCGGGTGGCGTCCCCACCGCGATGAACTGGAACAATCCATGCTTGACGCCTTCGACGGCGTCGGTCGTGAAGCTGAGACGCCCGGCAGCCAGGTTCCTTTTCAGGAGCTCATCCAGACCCGGCTCGAAGATCGGCGACTCCCCTCGCTTGAGCTTCTCGATCTTGCGCTCATCGACATCCACGCAAAGCACGTGATTGCCGACTTCAGCGAAGCAGGCCCCTGTCACCAATCCGACGTAGCCAGAGCCGAAAATCGTAAGGCGCATGTGTAACTATCTGTAGATGAAAAGAAAAATGGAAATATGGCGCGAGCTTAGCCGAGCCTCGCCGCAGCGTAAAGGAACTGTGGCACGGTGCCCGATGCTTCCAACTCCTCGGCCCGCGGTCATGACCGTTGGCGGACTTGCGCCCATTCCAGCATGTAAATTATTCACGAGCGTGACACGCCGTGCCGGCACGGCGGCGATATGGGGGCTCCCTCGATGTCTTCGTCCCAGAGGCGGGATCAGTTAGCGCTGGGTCCTGCGGCAGGCGGCACCATCCTGGCCCGCCGGGTCTGAATGGCCGTAACGTTCTTTAACTCCGCGCGCGCCAGCGATGCCCTGCGGCTCCAGACCAGATCCTGCAGCGCACCCGTCGGCTTATACTCGGCCACGGTCTGCATCAGAATCTTTCGTGCCTGGTCGCAGTCGAAACGCGACAGCGCCACCGACATCTCGTCGAGCACTTGCTGCACCCGTGGCCACGGCAATGAATGCTCCATGGCGCGCATGATCATCGAGTGTTCCGTCCCGGTGACATTGTTTCCGATCAGTAGTTCCTCATACAGTTTTTCGGCGGGCCGAAGCCCCGTATAAACGATCTCGACGTCGCCATCCGGATTGTCCTCTCCGCGCACGGTCAGCCCCATCAGGCTGATCATGCGCTTTGCCAGATCCGCGATACGCACCGGCTTGCCCATGTCCAAGACGAATACATCGCCACCCTTGCCCATCGAGCCCGCCTGCAGCACCAACTGCGCCGCCTCTGGGATGGTCATGAAATAGCGAATGACGTCCTTGTGAGTGACGGTCACCGGACCACCCTTGCGAATCTGTTCCCGGAACAGCGGCACCACCGAACCCGTGGACTCCAGCACGTTGCCGATCCGGACCAGACAAAAACGAGTTTGTGAGCCTCGCGACTGCAGTCCTTGCAGCACGATCTCGGCGAAACGCTTCGTCGCCCCCATGACCGTGGTGGGGTTGACCGCCTTGTCGGTGGAAATCAACACGAAGGTATCGACGCGCGACTCCAGCGCCGCCTCCACCGCGTTCCAGGTGCTGAAAATGTTGTTGTAGATACCTTCGACCA
>JBEBRC010000252.1:0-4310 GCA_040395055.1 Steroidobacter denitrificans | reverse complement strand
TCGGCGAGCGTCCCCCCGGTGGTGCGGCGCTCATAGTCATGCTTGCGGATGGAGCGCCGTATGCGCGTGTCTATGTGCCGGAGCCGCGTCGCGTGCAGTTCGCTGCGGGCACCCGGGTACGGATCCGGGTCGACGGCCGCGACGATGCCTTCGCCGGCGTCGTACGCTTCATCTCGGCGCAGGCGGCGTTCACGCCTTATTACGCGCTTACCCAGGAGGACCGTTCGCGCCTGAGTTATCTGGCCGAGATCGATACGACGGATCCTGCGGCCAGCGAGCTGCCCGCCGGTATTCCAGTGCAGGTCGAGCTGGCGGAGCCGCCTGAGTGAGTGCGCCGCCGGCGATCGTGGCACAGGAGTTGACCCGGCGCTTCGGCAAGCTCACGGCGGTCGACCGTCTTTCGCTGGAAATTCCCGCCGCCCGGATCTATGGCTTCCTCGGTCCCAACGGTTCGGGCAAGTCGACCACGATACGTATGTTGTGCGGCCTGTTGCGGCCCAGCAGCGGCACCGTGAGCGTGCTGGGCCATCGCGTCGAGCGCGAGGCGGAGCGGCTGCGACACAAGATCGGATACATGACGCAGCGTTTCTCGCTGTGGGAGGATCTGACCGTCGAGGAGAACCTCGATTTTCTGGCGCGGATCTTCGGCCTGGATGCGAGCTGTCGAACGCGGCGCGTCCGGCAGCGTATCGGACAATACCGCCTCGATGATCAACGCCGCCAGCGTGCCGGAACCCTCAGCGGCGGCCAGAAGCAGCGACTGGCGCTGGCGGCAGCAACCTTGCATGAGCCGCAGCTGCTGTTGCTCGATGAGCCGACCAGCGCAGTCGATCCGCAGAGCCGCAGGGACTTCTGGGAAAGCCTGTTCGAGCTGGTGGATCGCGGGACGACGATCCTGGTGTCGACGCACTACATGGACGAGGCGGAGCGTTGCCATGGGCTGGCGATCCTCGATCGGGGACGGCTGGCGGCCGAGGGTTCACCGCGACAGCTCATGGACACGATCGATGCGGTGGTGATCGAGATCGAAGCGGCGGATGTGCGCCGGGCACGACATGCGCTGGACAACCAGGCGTTCGTCAAGAGCGTTGCCCAGCTGGGCAGCCGCCTGCACGCTTTGCTGGCGGCGCAGGTGCAGGAACCGGAGGCCAGGGTGAGGCAGATCATGGCGGCGCAGCAGATCGAGGCCAAGGTCGAGCGGGTGCGAGCCAGCCTGGAGGACGTATTCGTCGCTGCGACCGGGTTCGGGAGCGAGGGCGATTCCTCGCCCCCTGCCTAGCGCGCGACGCTGCCATGCTTGCGCGCGTCGCCGCCATTGCCACCAAGGAAGTCCGCCAGCTGCGGCGCGATCGCCTGACGCTGGGGATGATCGTCGGCATTCCTCTGATCCAGATGCTGCTGTTCGGCTACGCCATCAACTTCGATGTGCGCCGCCTGCCGGCGGCGGTCGTCGACGAGGCGCATACCTCCGCCTCGCGCGCGCTGATTGCCGACATGCAGGCGAGCGGCGTCATTCGCGTGACTCGATACGCCGCTTCCGTGCCGCAGCTGCAGCGCCTGATGCGCGCCGGAACGGTGTCGGTCGGCATCCATATTCCGCCGGACTTCGAGCGCCGCCTGCTGGATCGGGATCGGCCACTGGCCCAGCTGCTGGTCGATGGCAGCCAGCCGACGCTGGAGAGCATCGCTCGTGTGTTCACCGCCATGCCCTTGCCGCAGCGCGCCGGCATCTACGTCAGTCCACAGCCCATTTTCGAAGTGCGCACCGAGTACAACCCGCAGAAGCGCACAGCGGTCCAGATCGTGCCGACGCTCATCGGCGTGATTCTGAGCATGACCATGATGATGTTCACGGCGGTAGCGATCGTGCGCGAGCGCGAGCGCGGCAACCTTGAATTGTTGATCACCACGCCCGTGAGTTCCTTCGAGTTGATGCTGGGCAAGCTGCTGCCTTATGTATTCATCGGTCTGATCCAGACCACCTTGGTGCTGGCGCTGGGCGCAGCGCTGTTCGACGTCCCGGTCAATGGCAGCCTGTGGTCCTTGTACGTAGTCTCGTTATTGTTCATTGCCGCGACCTTGGCTCTGGGGCTGCTGGCATCGACCTTGGCGCAAACCCAGATGCAGGCGTTCCAGATGTCGTTCTTCGTTTTGCTGCCATCCGTCCTGCTGTCTGGGTTCGTCTTCCCCTTCGAGGGCATGCCGGAATTGGCCCGTTGGCTGGCGCAGCTTCTGCCCTTGACGCACTTCGTCGACTTGGTCCGGGGTGTGGTGTTGCGCGCCGCGCCGCTGCGGGAGCTGTGGCTGCCGATCTATAAATTGATCTTGTTTACCGGCGTGGTGCTGACGATCGTCACGCTGCGGTTTCACAAGCGCCTGGATTGAGGCGTGCACCAACTCGGCGCGCTGCGGCAGGCTTGATGCGCCAAACTGGTGCAGCGAGCGTCGCAGAGGATCGGGTCATTCGCAAGGCTGCCTGCCACGGCGGCGGTCTTTTGATGAATAATGTGCCATTGGGCTGCGGCACAGAAGATGCATTTATGCATTGAGACGCAACCTGGCGCGCGACTTGAACGATCCGGTTTCGCCTCGGGTGGCGCCCGAGGGCGCGGTCGGTCGGATTTTGGAAACAGGAGCTACGGCGAATGAAACTCATCAGCGCAATCATCAAGCCTTTCAAACTGGACGACGTGCGCGCCGCACTGTCCGAGATTGGCGTCTCAGGCATGACAGTCACCGAGGTGAAGGGCTTCGGTCGCCAACGCGGTCATACCGAGCTGTATCGCGGCGCCGAGTATGTGGTGGATTTCGTGCCCAAGACCCGCATCGAAGTCGCGGTCAGCGATGGCCTGGTCGACCAGGTGGTCGAGGCGATCATTGGCGCGGCCAAGACCGGCAAGGTCGGCGACGGCAAGATTTTCATCACGGAGCTGGAGCGGGTGTTACGAATTCGAACGGGCGAGGCAGACGACCAGGCGTTGTAGGCGGGTGATCCGTGACGCCGGTTCTGTATTCATTCCGCCGTTGTCCCTATGCGATGCGTGCGCGCCTGGCGCTCGATGCGAGCGGGCAGGCGTGTGAACTGCGTGAAGTCGTGTTGCGGGCCAAGCCGGCACAGATGCTGAACGTATCGCCGAAGGGAACCGTGCCGGTGCTGCTGACCGGGGATGGAGCGGTGATCGATGAAAGCCTCGACATCATGCTGTGGGCATTGCGGCGCAACGACACCGAGCGTTGGTTGACGCCCGAATCGGATTCGCTCGATGGCATGCTGTCGCTCATCGCTCGCTTCGACTCGCATTTCAAGCCGCATCTGGACCGCTACAAGTATCCAGGCCGCTTTGCGTTCGCCGATGCCGATGCCGGTCGCGCACAGGCATGCCTGGACATCCAGGCGCTGGAAGACCGGCTGCTGCGAATGCCCCAGCTGTGCGGCGATCGAATCGCGCTCGCCGATATGGCGGTCGCACCGTTCGTGCGGCAGTTCGCCAATGTGGATGCAGGATGGTTCGCGAGCCAGCCATGGCCCGGCGTGCAGCGCTGGCTGGCGGCGATTGTGACATCGGAGCGCTTCGAGCGCATCATGCGGCCGTTCGCCCCTTGGGTGCCCGGTGCGAGTGGGGTGTCGTTTCCCTGAAGAGCTGTTTGGCTTGGAGTCGTTATGGACGCTGAGAATACCCATCAGGTTTTCGATTGGCTGTGGTCCTCCGGGCAACTATCGCAGCAGGACATCGAACGTCTTGCGGCGCTTGGCATCGAGGCCGTCATCAATCTTGCGTTGCCGACGTCGCCGAACGCACTGCCTGGGGAAGCGGAACTCGTGACCGCAAAGGGGATCACTTATCTTCAGATTCCTGTCCAGTGGGAGCAGCCCGAGCTTGCCCAGCTCGAGCAGTTCTTTGGCGCGCTCAGGGCGTTCGATGGGCAAAAGGTATGGGTCCACTGTGCCATGAACATGCGCGTGTCGGCCTTCATCTACTTGTTCAGAAAGCTATGCCTGGCGCAGGACGAGGAAGCGGCTTCCTATCCCATGCGCGAGGTCTGGACGCCAAACGATACTTGGCGGGCCTTCATCGACAAGGCGCTCGCCGAGGGAGGCAGGCACTGCGCGACGCCCGCTCTCCGCGGCGGATAAGTCCGGCACTCTGCGAGGCACTGGAATCATGCGCAAACAATTCAAGAACAAGGCGCGAAGTTGCGCTTTGTGCAAGCCGCACAAGCGCGGCTGGGACCATCGCTGGAAGCCACGCGAGCGGCAGGCCATGACGCAAGCCGATAGCGAATTGCGCGCCATGAGTCCTGGCTCATGG
>JBEBRC010000251.1:0-4324 GCA_040395055.1 Steroidobacter denitrificans | reverse complement strand
CATGGGGTGCAAGGGGTCGGAGGTTCGAATCCTCTCGTCCCGACCAATACTTACAGGGTCCTAACCGGGGACATGGTAGCCAGAATCTTCCGCAGACATGGGTAACACTCTGGCACCGAACGGGTTTGGGGCACATTCGACGCGACCTGCCTGGTGATCAATATCCTCAAGTCGTAGTGCATGAAGCTGACTAACCAGATCTTTCTACGGCCTTCCTGACGCCGACGTTCTGTCCGGCAAACACTTTGCTGAAATTGATCCTACGCCGCCTGATGCCGAGGCGAGGTATTACAGTTCCTCTCTGCAGGCATTTTGCGTGTCCCGAGGCTTGACTCGGACCGTCAGGGTGACGCCGCATGCGTCGACAGCGCGCTCGGCCGCGTTCGCAAGTGCATCGGCCCGTTCAACACTCCATTCGGCAGGGACACGCAACTCCACGGAAGCAAATCCTGAAGCCCCGGCCAAGCGCGTGCGCAGGTCTACGAACGTGATGTTGTCGCTTTCGAGGCTACTGAGTACTGCGTCTATCTCGCGAATCAGTTCATCGGGTAAAGCAGCGTCCATGAACCCGCTGATCGAGCGCCGTATGAGCCGCCAGCCCTCATGCAGGATGTTGATCGCGACGAGGAGCGCGACGGCTGGATCCAGCCAGTACCAGCCGCTGAATCCTGCAAGGCCGACGCCCAGGATCACTCCGATCGTAGTCCAGACGTCGGTCATGAGGTGTCGCCCGTCCGCCTCGGTCGCTAACGACCGATGCTCCCGACCGACGCGAAGCAGGGTTCTCGCCACCAGCAGATTGATGACGGTCGCCAGAATAGCGAGTGTGGTGCCAAGACCCAGCGACTGTAGCGGCTGCGGATTCCTTAACCGTTCGATTGCTGCCACACCAATGCCGATCGCTGCCGTGGCAATCAACACGCCTTCGAGCACTGCTGCGAAATACTCGGCCTTGCCGTGCCCGGAGGGGTGATCAAGGTCAGGCGGTCGCTGTGCATAAATGACCATCGCAAGCGCAAAGGAAGCGCCGGCGAGATTGACCAGCGACTCCAGCGCGTCCGATAGAAATCCGACTGAATCAGTCGTCCACCATGCGCCGGCCTTCAAGGCGATCGTGGCGATGGCCGCGGCTACCGAAAGCCATAACGCCTGACGTGGAGTGATTGCTTTTCTCATCACGGTCAAGGATCCAAGAAACTGGCGAATCAACGCTCAGGCGCTGCGTGGTAAGGCTGCAGCCATCTTCCCTCTGGTCTCAGGGATACAGCGATCTGTAAATCATTCGCACCGCGACGATCAGCAGGAAGGCGCCGAACAGGATGCTCAAATGACGCTTTTGCAAGGAATGAGCCATGCGCGCGCCCCACGGCGCGGTCATCATGGTTGTCGGCGCAATGAGTGCAAATCCCAGTAGATTGACGAACCCCAGGCTTGCAGCTGGAAGATTGTCTTGGCCTAGTCCGGCGAAGATGAATCCTGCAGTGGCCGGTACGCTGATCAGCAGTCCGAACAGCGACGCCGTTCCGACAGCGCGATGGATCGGCTCGTTGAGCAGGGTCATGATGGGCACGCTGAGCGTGCCTCCGCCGATGCCCATCATGCTCGACAGTGCGCCGATCGTTCCGGGCAGGATGGGGGCCGCTACGCCGCGAGGCACATCCTTGGCCAGGATGTGATTGTCGAACGGCAAGATCATCTTGAGGGCGACCAGGAGTGCAACCACGGCGAACACGCCCGACAGGACCCGGCCCTCTACGCGGCCGGCGATGAAGACTCCCAACAGTGCACCCAGGAACAGGAATGCAGCCCAGCGTTTGACGAGGGGCAGATTGATTGCGTGGTGCCGGAAGTGAGCGCGTGAGGAGGAGATGGAGGTCGGGATGATGGTGGCCTGGGAGGTTGCCACGGCGACATGCATCCGAATCAGCGGGTCCACGCCCAGCAGCGACAGCGCCACTTCAAGCATTGGCACGACGACGATGCCGCCTCCGACGCCCAGTAGCCCGGCGACGACCCCGCCGACCAGTCCGGTCAGCATCATGCCGCAGCCTAGTGTGATGTATTCAGTGATGGCAGCTTTTCCGGTGGCGCGATTTTTGGTACCGAATGGCGCAAGCACTCAAGGCGCAAGATGAACCGCCTTGGTACGGGTAGTGGATTCCATGATGCCATGCCCCTCTGGTTCTTTGTTGAGCCGGTTGCTGGGCTGCTCGAGGCCGCGAGGGCGCAAACGATGAGGTGCCTCGAAGGACTGGGTTGCCGCCGGATCAAGCGCTGCTCGTGGCCGGCATTCATGGGCCATTGCACCCGGTTTGGACGGTATTGCCGGCTCTCATGCCGGACACGACTTGAAACAGATCGTGATTGATCCGCAACCCGCCCGCCGCACGGTGAGCAGGCTTGCTGGCGCGAGCTTATGCGTCGGATGCGCAGTCTTACGCGACGCTGCGCCGCCTCAGTGCCTTCCTCGTCGAGTCGAGCACTCGCTGCCAGGAGGATAGCGGAGTCCTGGGCGGCAATCCGAGCTTCGCGCGCATGGCGCGAAAGATCTCATCCGGTACGCTGAGACCGCAGGCCTTTTCCAGCCCTTGAAAGCCCGGTGCAGAATTGACCTCGCACACCCGATACCCATCGGTGTCGAACAGGATGTCGACCCCGGCCACGTCGAGGTCGAGCACACGCGTGGCCCGGACCGCCAGCTCCGCCATTTGCGCCGGCAACTCGAAAGGCGCGCCTCGACCGCCAAGCGAGATGTTGGATTTGAATCCGCCGTCCGCGGAGCGCCGCTCCATGGCGGCGACCGCCTTGCCATCGATGACCAGCACGCGTACGTCTCGTCCATGGCTTGCGGCGATATACTGCTGAAAAATGAAGTCTGCACCGGATCGCGTGCCGCCCAGCAGGCTGGCCAGGTCGTGGAACTGCTCGCGATCGGCGCACAGCACCACGCCGTCGCCGCGAGTACCTTTCAGTGTCTTGACCACCACGGGAAAGCCCAGCTCACGCTCGACGATGCTGACATCCACGGGAAACTTGCCCAGGATCGTCCTGGGGATCGGCAGTCCGGCCGCTGAGAGGATCTGCAAGGCCTGCAGCTTGTCCGCGACTGCTTCGATCGCCGCGGGTGTATTGACCATGGCGATACCCTGACGCTCGAAATGGCGCAGCACTGCCAGCATGAAGTAGCTGGTTTCGCTGCCGGTCCTGGGGATGATCAGGTCGGGCCTGGCGAGTGTCTGGCCGCGATAGACCGCGGACCAGCGGCTGTCGGAGTCGACGATGAGATCGAAGTCCTGGGGCTGCAGCACGGTGAGATCCATGCCGGCGTTGGCTGCGGACTCCTTGAATCGATAGACCTCGGGCGCTTCCGGGACGCCCGGACTGAGTACTCGATGAAAAAAGAGCCAGCAGCGCATAGGATATTTCTCGCGTCGATGGTTGGAGGAATACTCTGAGCAAGGTTCCAAGCCATTGCTCCGGTCCATGCCCTGGGTCAACGCAGTGCGGGTGCTGTGGGTCGAACGCCTTGCGTCAAATGCTCCGCGCCAAAGTCGTGGACCAATGCTGTGGGCCAGCTATCGGTGCATCAGTGTCACCCGGAGCGTGCAGTGTAGGAATCCGTAGTGATAGCGTCAGTCGAATAGCGGTCGAAAGACGGTTACAGACACGTTGGCGCGACCTGAACGCTCGCCTGGTACTCGAACGGGCAGTGTTTCTACCTGACTCATCGCGTCAGGCTCTCGCGGCGCGAACCTTCCGCATACGAGCGTGCCACGTCGGTGAGCTCGCTCGCAACACGCGGGATGCGTTTTTCGAGCCGCCGACTGGCGTATGCGCAGCCTCCGACTCGCGCCACGGGTGCGAAGCGGGCGCCATGCGTCGAGCTGTCATGGACGCGGCAGTGTGGAGCGGTTCACCCGCGCAACGCCAGTGACAGCTACACGCAACGGGACTCAGTGCGATCCGTGGCGGCCAGGCGACATTTTTTTCCGCCGGCGGCTGCTCGGGTGCGCGGGTGCACTGTCTTTGCCGAAGAGCTTGCGCAGTTCCGGTTTCGCTGCTTCAATTTTTCGTCGGCGAGTCGGTGACAGATTCTTGCCGGCGCGATTGAGGTAGAACGTCAGCATCGACATTGCGGAGCGGTAGGGGTCGGTCTTGCGGCGGCGGCTGCGCTCTGCCGAGCGCTTCAAGGAACGCGCAATACTACGCGGGTCATCGCGGGAAAAGACGCCCGGATCGAGCGTGAGTGCGTCACTGTGCTGGGTGACGTTCTGTGACCAGCGATTCTTGCGAGTCGTCATGGCGGCTGGGGTGGATTCATGCA
>JBEBRC010000250.1:0-4334 GCA_040395055.1 Steroidobacter denitrificans | reverse complement strand
CATTCTGATTCATGGCCAGCGAGAGCCCAGGGTGGAACGCACGCCACTATCGACTGCACACCCCCAGGGTAAGGGTAGTAGTCGCAGCGCGGCTTCCCTAGAATTCAAACATGAACCATCCTGTCTTCACCCCTGCGCTCCCCTCCTTGCCCACTCTGCGACAGCCGCGAGCCGCGCTGCGCTCCATTGCCCTGCTCGGCTTCGCCCTGGCCTGCGCCGCATTGATCGGCGCCGCGCCGCCGGCGGTCGCGCAGCAGGCGGGCTCGGATCTGCAATCCTACGACGTCGAGCTGATCATCTTCAGGACACTGTCTTCCAGCGCCACCCCCGAAACCTGGGAAGTGGAAGCGGACGCCCCCGCGACCCTGTCGCTACCCGAGGATGAGCTTTCGCCCTTCGAGGCGCCGCCGCCTACCTCCCTCTCGAGTGCGGCGTTCCCCGCGCTGCCCCCGTCGCAGTTCAAGCTCGACGCCATTGCCGGCACATTGCGCCGCAGCCGCGACTATCGCCCGCTGGCGCATTTCGGCTGGACGCAACCCGGTTATGCCCGCAACGCGGCGCAAGTGCTCACCATCGACTCGCTGGTCCCCGCCGATTCCGGGCTGAGCGGACAAATCGCGTTGACGCGTGGCCGCTACCTGCATCTCACGCTCAACCTGGCATACCGGCAGCCGGCTTCCGAGACGGGTGCGGGGCAGCGATTCGTATTGCAGCAGACACGGCGCATGCGCAGCAACGAGCGGCACTACATCGATCACCCGAACTTCGGGGTCATCGTGCTCATCACGCCCTCCCCGGCCCCCTAGCGGATCCTCCATTCCCTGGCCGGCGTGGCAGGTCGCGCAGGCGGCGCGACCGGGTCATTCGGGTTCCTGGCTCACCACCCTGTTCTTGCCCAGGGCCTTGGCATTGCCCAGCGCCGTCAGGGCAGCCTGGTAGAGAGACTCCGGCGCGGCATCGTGGGCGGGCACCAGCGAGACCACCCCGGCGCTGGCGGTCACGAAGCGCGACACGTTGGAGCGCGGGTGATGAATCCCCAGATCGCGCACGCGCGATACGACCGCAGCCGCCAGCTTGGCAGCCTGCGACAGATCCAGCCCCGTGGCCAGCACAGCGATCTGATCATGATCGAAGCGCCCGCACACATCGCTGGCACGGCGAAAACAACCGCCTATCGCCCGTGAGATCCGCCGCAGGGACTGGTCCGCACCGGAGGCGCCGAACACATCCTTGTATTGGGCGTAGCAATCGAGATCGAACAACAGCAAGCTCAGGCGGCGCGACTCGCGTTGCGCCACGCTCCAATCGCGCTTGACGAGTTCATCGAAGTACGTGCGGCGCAACAGGCCCGTCAGTTTGTCGTCGCGCACATGAGCCAGCATGGTCTGCGTGCTCATCGGCGATTCGCGCGTCTCGCCCGCGCCCCCCCTGCGACCGGCGCGCGGGCGATGGAAGCTTGCAAAATGGGTCACCTGCCCCTGGGCGTCGCGCAGCGGCGTCAGCGTCACTTCGCTCCAGAACATCGTGCCGTCGCTGCGATAGTTGCGCAGCAGCGCGTGGCAGGCGCTGCCTTCGCGCAAGGCCGCTCGAATCGTGTTCAGTCCTTCCTGATCCTGATCGTCCGCTTGCAGGCGGCTGAGATCATGTCCCACCAGCGCCGAGGCTTCATAGCCCGTCAGCTGCGTCATGGCCGCATTCACGAACACTACCGGCCACTGCTGCTCCCGCGCCTCGCAAATCGCCACGCCCGCCGGGGAGCAGTCCACGACGCTCTGGAACAGGCCCGGATCAATGCTCGAAAGGCAATCGACGCTCATTTTCATGCATCCAGTTCAAGGTCGGGCCGCTCCATGCAGCCCTGGACAGCACGTACGCAGGCCTGCCATTGCGCCGTAGCGCTCAGGGCCGGCCGGGACAATCCGGGCCTGCCATGAAGACGCGCCATGCGAATCTGGCTCAGAGGATCCCCGGTCCCTTGCAAAAAATCGATGACCTGGAGCACACCTTGACGATTATTGCAACAGGACAGCACGTCGCAGCCCGCCTGCAGCGCCGCCTGGGCGCGCGCCGGCATATCCCCGATCACTCCCGCGCCTGCCATCGACAGGTCGTCGGTGAAAATGGCGCCTTCGAATCCCAGCCGGCCGCGCAGCTCATCGCGCAGCCAGCGAGCCGAAAAGCCGGCCGGACGCTCATCGACCTCGGTAAACACCACATGGGCGGCCATGATCGAGGGCAGCCCGTTGTCGATCAGGCGCCGGTAGGGGTAAATATCCTCATCCAGGTCGGCCAGCGGCCGGCGGTCCACCGCCAACGCCACGTGCGAATCGGGCGCCACGGCGCCGTGCCCGGGAAAGTGCTTGGCGGTGGCGATCATTCCGGCTTCGCGCATCCCACCCATGAACGCCACCGCCAACTCGGCGACGATGCGCGGATCGCGATGGAATGCGCGATCGCCGATGACCGCGCTCACGCCATAGTCCAGATCGACACAGGGAGCAAAGCTCAGGTCGATCCCGACCGCGCGCAGTTCCGCTGCCATCAGCCAGCCGCACTGGCGGGCCAGCCGCCGCCCCCCCGCGGGGTCCAGATCGTAGGCACGCCCCAGGCTGCGCATCGCTGGCAGCTTGGTGAAGCCCTGGCGGAAGCGTTGCACCCTGCCCCCTTCATGATCGACGGTCACCAGTACCGGCGGCTGGCGCGCGGCGCGTATATCCGCCACCAAGCGTTCCAGTTGCTCGACGCTCTCGAAGTTGCGTGTGAACAGGATGACCGCGCCGACCAGGGGATGCCGCAGCAGTTCGCGGTCCTCCTGCGTCAAGGTAGTGCCTTGCACATCGATCATGAGAGGTCCGAGCGTCATAGATACCTTGCTCGCACGACGGGCGCCGCTATTTGGCGGGGCGGGTAAACAAAGCCACGGACTCCACGTGCGCGGTATGAGGAAACATGTCCATCACACCCGCCGCCTGGAGCGTATAGCCATGCTCGTGGACCAGGATGCCGGCATCACGGGCCAGGCTGCCTGGGTGACAGGAAACATACAGCACCTTGGTGGCGCCGGAGCGTGCCAGCAACGGCAGGACGTCCTTCGCCCCGGCCCGCGGCGGATCGAGCAGAATCTTATCGTAGCGGCGCGCGCCCCAGGGCGCATCGCGCCAGGACACGTCGGCCAGGTTCGCGGTAAAGAACTCCGTATTCGGCAAGCCGTTGCGCTGCGCATTGGCGCGCGCGCGCGCCACCAGCGATGCATCGCCTTCGACCCCCACCACCCAGGCACCGCTGCGCGCCAGCGGCAACGAAAAATTCCCCAGGCCGCAGAACAGGTCCAGCACCTGCTCGCCCGGCGCGGGCGAGAGCAACTCGAGCGCACGCTCGACCATGGACGCGTTCAGCCTTGCATTCACTTGCACGAAGTCGGTCGGAAGAAACTGCAGGCTCACATCGAAGCTGGGCAGACGGTACTGCAGCGGCTGCGCGCACCGGGAATCCGGCGCGTCCGGGACCTCCTGGGAGTCCTGCGCGCGCGCCGGAGCGGACAGCGCCCCGGCTTCCCCCGGGGAGCCTGCGGACGCGCCATCGGGCGCGTAGTCCGCCAGCGGCGTCACCGTCTCATAGCCACCCGGCTGCAGGTATATCCGCACCTCGTGCTCGAGCGCGAACCGATGCAGCATTGCCAGGTCCGACGGCGTCAGGCGCTCGAGCACGCGCATGACCAGCGCCACGGCGTTGTCTGCAATCGCGACCTCGATCTGGGGCACACGATGGCGGATGCTCAAGGCGCTGAGCAACTGCGACAGCGGTTCGATCAGTGCGTCGAGCGGCTGCTGCATCACTTCACAGCGCTTCAGGTCCGCAATGTAGGGCGTGCTGCGTTCGCGAAAACCCACCACGGTGCGATTCTTCTTCGGCACCCAGCGTGCAGCCAGCCGCGCCCGGCGCCGGTAGTTCCAGGCGTCCGCCTGTAGGAACGGCAAGGTCTGCGCCGCCGCGACCTTGCCGATGCGCACCAGCGCCTCGTGCAGCTGGCGCTCCTTGAACTCGATCTGGCGCGCCGAGGACAGATGTTGCAGCGCGCACCCGCCACAGACGCCGAAATGCGCGCAGCGCGGCGAGACCCGATCCGGCGACGGATCGAGGACTCTTACCAGGCGTCCTTCATCGAAGTTGCGGCTGCGCTTGAGACGCGTCCATTCGACCTGTTCTCCCGGCAGCGCCTCATCGATGAACACGATCTTGCCCTCGACATGGGCCACTCCGCGGCCATCGTGAGAAAGATCCGTAATGCGTGCCGTCTCGATCCGCACTTCACGGGCCGCGCGCGATCTTGCGCC